>JBHHUB010000006.1:0-43005 GCA_046753625.1 Phycisphaerae bacterium
CCGTCACCTCGTCCTCACGAATCCCATAGACCACAATCGCCACGGCGCCAATCGTCGAACCGGACGGGTCGCACACCGGTGCGGATAGAAACGCAACCTTGGCCTTGCCCTTCCTGGATCGCAGCAAACGAGCCACGGGCTGGGACTGGGCCAGCGCGTCGGTCAAGAATCCCTGCAAGCTATCCTTCCAGAACGCCGGATCACCGCTTCCGAAATGGCAATCCTCTTGCAGAACCTCGGACGTGTATCGGACGTGCAACGCGGCGTAGGGACTGCTGAAGTGCTGCGCGATGCATTGGAGCGACGCGCGCATCAGTCGCGACCGCGAGCCGGCGGTACGCGTGTGCGCAACAATCTGCGCGAACGGATCGGCCGATGGCGCAGGATTCGCTGCCTTCGCTGGGGACGCGGACTGCCGGGCTTGGGTCTTCTTGGAGCTCATACACGATTTCCGCGAGAATCCAACCTGCCCCTCGATCTAGCCGATCGACGAGGATTCCGACGCGCTCTGCGCGCTTTCGGGCATGCTGATCGGCGTAAAGAAGCTAAACCCCGCTTCATACGCATCTTCCCGAACCACCCGGCACCGGACACAACGGGCGAACGTCATGGGCAAATCCAAGACCTTTCGGTCAAAACTCAGCCGATAGACATCGCCGACGCCGACCGGGATGGGAAACAATCCGCTCAGCCCGCCTTCGGAAATATCCCCCGTGGTCCCTTGAACCCTGAATCTCAAGAGTTCGCTGGCGTTGCCCGGCTGCAACGTAACCCCCGCTTTGACCGCCATGCGAAAGTGAGTCCGCTGTTTGCGAATCTCGTCCGGCGTGTTGCGCCCCAAGTCCTGAAGCAAATCAAAAGCCTCGTCGCCGTCGATTCCGCTCGACGCTCCGGGAATGAGGTCATCGAACATCGCAGCTCCCTCTCTTTCTTGCCACCCTACTGGCTCCGGTCACCCGACCTGGCCACCTTACCATCCCAACGCCCCACCGCGACGCCGGGGTCCGGCGGACCCTGTACACCAACATCACCCGCCGCGGCACGCGCGCGCGGAAACTTGACCAATACCTTCAAGCCGGACA
This sequence comes from Phycisphaerae bacterium, assembly GCA_046753625.1. Taxonomy (GTDB): domain Bacteria; phylum Planctomycetota; class Phycisphaerae; order UBA1845; family UBA1845; genus JADFOB01. The sequence goes on from JBHHUB010000006.1 coordinate 1,083, forward strand.
TCCATGCCATATCCTCGTTCTCCACGGCCACCTTCACGCGAAATGTTTGGCTGGCTGCGTCGGCTATGCGGTGTTTGAGGATCACGCGTCCGCGCCGCGTGGTCCAATACGGCTCAACGGGCACCACCTCGACGACGTCGCCCAATTCAATGATCGGCGCCAACGAAAGGGGGCAGTCCAGCGTGACATGAAGCGGGTCAAGCTGCATGATCCGCAACACGGCCTCCCGTTGATCCGGCGATTCCCCTACGTACTTGAGCTGCTGGGCCACGTATCCGGAAAACGGAGCCCGCACGGTCAGCTCACTAAGCGCCGCCTTTTCCCGCTCATAAGCAAGCCCCAACAATGCCTTGGTGGCCTTGGCGATCTCGAACTCGAGTCGGGCGATTTCGGCGCGGCCCTGGGCATCCAGAATCTCCTTCGAAGACGCATTCTCACCGCTTTGGAGCCCGACGAGCCGCTCATAATCACGTTGAGCTTGCGAATACCGCTCTCTGGCGAGTTCGATCCCCAGAGTGGACTGCGCATCGAGTCGGGCGATCGCCACACGCGAGCGTTGCACCGCATCGTCGAAGGAGAAAAGCGCATCGCCCTCTTGGACCGTATCACCTTCACCTACAAGAACTTCGTGGATCCGACCGGATTGGATCGGCCCAAGGGATGCCTCCCGAGCCGGGGCGGTGATCCCGATAAGCGGCTCGACGCGGGTGTGTCCGTCCGCAACGAGGGCCGGCTCCCCCGCGGCGCACACCGCGCCCCCCCCGAAAACCAAGGCAACCGTACCCAGCACTACAGATTCGCGTCCCCGCACAAGCAGAGCCCTCGACCAGGAAATACCGGACCGTCGCTTACCGGACGCTGCCGTTCCGAACCCCGCGGCCTCACATCCTTCCCGGGCTTCACCGGATCACCCTTCCTCCACCCAATGACTACCCGCTGCGGTGTGCGCACCGTCCGCGCACACATCGGTAGATCGGACGTCCATTTCCCGGAACTTAGCAAGCCCCGGCGTGGGGAGTTGGGCCGGCTCAAACCCTGTTTTTGCGGACCCGCCATGCCGATCAAGCCCTTCAGCGCTGCGATCAATCGGCGAGCGCGTTCCGAACCGCGCAAGGCGCCGCCGAGCACCGATCAGAGCACCGAGGCGCAGACTCGGAGCCGTTGGGGCGCGCAAGGATCTCGGACCGCCGATCCCCCGATCAGCGGGAGTGGTTTGGAGGTGCCATGCGCCCATCGGGTTTATGGGGATCCCAAGGTCCGCAGACTGGCGCCTGCGGCTCCGAGTCGGCGCACCTATCCCACCAGCCATGGCTCAGCCCCCCATCGGACATGCCAATCGGGCTGCGTTGTCGCGGCAAATCGAAACGGCTAGACTACGGACGCAAGAAAGGTCGCAAAACTCTCGAACGAAGCCAGTAAACCGACGAACCACAGGAGCAACCGCGCATGCACGAACGATTCTCTGACCGCGCCAGGCACGCTATGGCACTGGCCAACCTTGAAGCGGGCAAACTCAATCACAGCTATCTGATTCCCGCCCACTTGATGCTGGGTTTGATCGCCGAGGGGGCCTGCGTCGCGACGGAAACGTTACGCCTGCTTGATGTCGATCTCGATCGCGTACGTGAAGAGGTATACCAACAACTCCAAGACCATGAAAAGCGGGACTCCGCCGGGGCCCGCGCGCAGTCCAAAGAACTCAAAGAGGTAATCCATCTGGCGATCCAGGAGGCACGCAGTTTCAAGCACCGCTACATCGGCACCGAGCACTTGATCCTGGGTCTGCTCGCCCATTCCGAAAGCATTCCGTCCAAGATACTGCGCGCCCAGGGGTTGGACCTCGACACGGTCAGAGATCAGGCGTTGAGCTTGCTTCGCGCCCCGCAAACCGATCCCCAACATGATCTCTCCCACTTGCGGCACGGAGATTTTGAATGGGTGCACCAGCAGGAATTAGCCAAGGCTTTTCGATCCCCGACCTTCTGGCACACGCTGATTCTGGCGGTGGACGCCGCGAATCGCCTCGGTGCGGGAGAAATCGAGCCGAAACATCTGCTGCTGGCGCTTCTGTACGATTCGAAGAGCGACGTCGCGACCATGCTCGCCGAAAAGGGCGTTTCAGTTCAGTGGGTGCGAACAAAACTTGGCCTGGAGCGCCAATCGAGCAACTGAAGCGGTATCCCAAGTCCCAACGCAACGCCCCAACGGCAACGGCCCTGTAGGCTTCCTGCCCGCCGGTCGACTCCGCACGGCGCGTCGTCGGGACCGCCCGAGATGGGCCAACCGCGACGTCAGGGCTCTGGTCCGTTAGATAACAACATCGGGCGCCCCCGTATCGAGCTTGGCTCGGTTTAACGCCCCCCTTGGTTTGCTCGGCGCTTCTCCTGTATAATCGATTGCAGCCCGACCTGCAGTTTCCCGGCCTGGTGAGGAAAAACGTCGATGCCCATACCCCCGAGCGAATCAATCAACCGCCATGTCAGGCCGGCGCCACAGGGCCCGTCTTGGATCACATTAGGAGGTGCCTGGCTCATCGTCTTCCTGCTCGTCTGGTCTTTTGTCCGGCCCGACAACGCCGGCCCGCTGCACGACCCGGACTTTCGACCCCGACCCGTGACCGCACGATCCGACCTGACCAGTGACGAAAAGTCGACCATCGAGGTCTTTCGCAAGGCGGCCCCATCCGTCTGCTTCATCACCAACATCGAACATCAGCGCCTGCTGTTCAGCCTGAACGAACTCTTGATCCCCAAGGGTACCGGATCCGGATTCGTGTACGATGCCGACGGTCACATCGTTACCAACTACCACGTGATCCACGGTGCTGACGTGATCGAGGTAACTCTCGCCAACGGCAGTCAATGGCCCGCCCAACTTGTGGGATACGAACTCGACAAGGACCTGGCCGTCTTGAAAATCGATGCCAAGCCGGAGCAACTCAAACCCATCCCCCTGGGCACATCGCATGATTTGCAGGTCGGGCAAAAGGTCTTGGCCATCGGCAACCCGTTCGGACTGGACCACACGCTCACCGTAGGCGTCGTCAGCGCGATCGGGCGCGAAATCGAGTCGGTCAACGGGCGGCGGATACGCCAGGTGATCCAAACCGATGCCGCGATCAACCCGGGCAACTCCGGTGGGCCGCTGCTGGATAGCTCCGGCCGGCTGATCGGCGTGAATACGCAGATCACGAGCCCATCCGGCGCCAGCGCAGGTATCGGATTCGCCGTCCCCGTCGCCACGGTGAACGAAATCGTCCCGGATTTGATCCGTTACGGGCGGGTTCGAAGGCTCGACCTGGGGGTTCGTTTGGAATCCGACGCCGTCACACGCAGCCTGGGCCTACCTGGACCGTTGGTCGGCGATGTATACAAGGGCCTCGGCGCGGCGAAAGCCGGTCTGCGCGGCACGACCGTCGACCGCTGGGGACGCATTCGACAGCTCGGCGACGTAATCGTCGCCATCGGCGATGTCCGGATAACGACGAACAATGAATACAAAGATGCGCTTGAAAAATACGACGAAGGCGACAAAGTGGCCGTGTCCTTCGTCCGCCACGACAAAATCATCACAAAGAAAATTCAATTAGGCTTTATCCGGTGAACTTGCCCCCATGGCCCGATCGCCACAGCACGGCTCCTGGTCCTGCGTGGCGAGGCTGACCTCTGGGCTGATAACGGGGTTGGGGCATTCTGCGCCATCGCCAGCTCAAACGCCCCTGAGCGCCTCAAGACCGCAGCCGGTGTGGACGACCGATTCTTCCTGGCACCGCCATATTTTGCTGCCTGCCTGAGGTGCCGTTGCAAGATGTTGTATGACCACGCCATTCTCGGACCATCCTCCTTGTTTTCGACTCAAGAGAAACCAGCCCGCCGGTCGATAACAATATCGGAACATGTGCCGAAAACGACCATCGGAGGATACCGAGGCTTTTCAGCGCCAAGACGACCGATTCTCTCGCTAACGCTTCAGGGACGAATGGGACAAGCGAGAACGTGGGGGGCAGGCGCGCTACCGCTGTTCGAGCTTGCCAGCCCTGGGATGGACCATTCGACCTCTGAATAATTGTGCGACGGATCAGCGGACGGTAATCCCGCTGCACAGGCCGCACATGGACGTGGCGCCATGAATTCTATCATCAACATCGGACCTTCCTATTCCTCTCCGCTCGTGCGCCCGGTCTCTCCAAAGCCGGCCGGCGGCACGATCGAGGCATTTCCGCTCGCCAAGGGCGACTCCGTCGAGTTCACGCCAATGAGTCGAGCATTGCCCGCTGAGGTCATGAGCAAGGTGAGCCTCCGGCTGGCGCGAGCCAACGCGATCCGTGCTGAAATTGACGCGGGCACCTACGAGACGCCGGAGCGCATTCGGGGGACCGTAGAGCGGTTGCTCGACATCATTGTTTGAGTCATCATCCCCGTCATAGAAACCGTTATCCGCGGACCCGGCTTGGCCGTCAGAAAAATGGTCCAACGCCAGGCGACGCCGGGTCCGACTCGTGCTGCAGGGGATCTGGTCTGTCTACGCAAGCCAAGGCGCGTGCCGCGAACTTTAAGCATCAAGCCAAGCGCCAATTCGACGCGTGGGCGGGGAGCTACGACCGCTCCCTGCTCCATCATTTCCTGTTCCGCCCCTCCTACGTGCTGCTCATGGAAGAGCTTGCCCGATGGCGGCGGGCGCATAAGAGTCCGCTGCGTCTGCTCGACGTGGGGTGTGGGACCGGCTCTTTCGCGCGCATGATGGCACGAACGGACGAGTTCGTTTCCGTAGTCGGCCTGGACTACTCCCCGTCCATGTGCAAAGAGGCCGACGCCAAACGTGGCAGCCGGGGCTCTGATGGAGGCTTTGACCTGCATTTTGTGGCCGGCGACAGCGAACACCTCCCTTTCGAGGATCAGCAGTTCGACGTCGTTACCTGCGCCAATTCATTCCACCACTACCCGCATCAGCTCAACGTCATCCGTGAGATGAAGCGCGTGCTGCGCACGGGCGGACGGCTGATGCTGCTCGATGGATTCCGTGACAACGCCATCGGCTGGTTCGTGTTCGACGTCGTGATCGGCTCGATCGAAAAACAGGTTCACCATGCCCCCTGGTCCGACATCCGCGGCTACTTCACCGAGGCAGGATTCGCCAACATCACGCAGCGAAAGACGAACGTCCTTTTTCCGGCTGTATGCACGATGGGGGACGCCTGAGCGCAGCGGCCCCGAGTCGGTCGGCCCCGCCCTGCCGCCCCCCACGTCGAGATACTTCCAGGTGTTGTGGATGCCGGATTCAAGAAGAGGGACGTACGTCCCGCAAGTCGACTCCAAAGCTTCTTCGTGAGCTGTCCGGTCTCATAACACGCCGAACCACGCCTGCCTTTCCTCGCGCCGAAGGCGGCTCGGCCTCCGCGGCCGCGGGGCCACCCTTCGCTTGCTGCGTCCTTACCGGAAGTCACTAGGTTTGCGGACGCCCCATCCTTCAATCATGTGCAAAACGCCGACATCGGCGCGACCTGAATCGTACATTTCAGACAGGAATCGTTGCTGCATTGAATCTCGCCGATTGGAGTCGCAACCGGATGTCCTACGTCGATCTACGGAATGCACTGGTCGACTGGCCTTATGATCCTGAGCAGATTTCCGTGCGCAAAATCATCGGGATGGACGGCGCGGAGAAGATACAGATGCGCGTCGAACTGGGGCTTCTTCAGATGGAAGCGGTGGGTCGCCCCGACGGCACCACTCCGTTTCAGGCACCGTCTCTGCTCGATCACCATCTGGCCCGACTCGCCAAGTACCGCCAGCGCAACGGAACCGAGATGGGCTTTGCGCTCTCCCCGCAACAGTGCGAAGAACTTCGGAACGAGGCGTCGATTTATTATCGCAGATTCGTCTCGTACTTTGTGCTTGAGGAATACGGCAAGGTGTCGGAGGACACTGCGCACAACCTGGCGCTGTTCGACTTGTGTCGCGATTACGCACTGGAGCGTGAAGATCGTGTGGCGTTGGAAGCCTACCGCCCCTACCTGGTGATGATGGACGCCCGCGCCTGCGCTCACCATGCGCTTCGCGACAACGAACCGGCCAGCGCACTGGCCCACGTCAATCGCGGCATCACACATCTTCGATCCTTCTTTGAGGAATACGTCGAAGGTGACCCCATGGAAATCGAGACGCAGAGTTCGGAAATGCGCGTGCTGAAAGACCTCGCCAAGGACATCCTGCGGCAAATCCCGGAGGACTCGCTCGTCATCACGCGCAAAGCACTCCGGGCCGCCATCGAAGAAGAACGATTCGAAGAGGCCGCCAAGCTCCGCGATGCACTCAAGAGCATGGGCATCAGCGAGTAGCGCGGACTGCCGGACCGCCGTCGGCTGGACCGGATGACCGTGCGGCCTACCCGTAGCCACCTCAGCACCATTCCGCGATCCGACTCATGAGAACCCCGATACGTCTGGGTCTGGCCATCTTCCGTGGCAACATCGTTTCATGCCGCGGCGTGAGGCGTGCTCAACCCACCGCACGGACCCAAGAAACCGGATAGGATCCGCCCCGTGCAAGTCACCGAGGAATTCGCGTCGGAGCGAGTAGCGGTAGAATGCGTCCCGCAGTCAATCACAGCGGAATTCGCCGCGTTGGGGCGAAATCTCAGCAACCGAGCGATGGGGTGTGTGGAACGCACCCTAGCTCCGCAGCTCCGCATGCCACAATCCCCGGCTACACCCTCGGTGCCCACACGGCTTACGACAATTGGAACCGCTGGAAAAAAGTGCCGTCGCAACTACAATTGGCTTGGATTCGGCTGTTTCCCGCAGCCGTGCGTTCCGGGTCCCAGACCCAATCGGCGGCCGGCAATCTTCAGGCATTTGGTTCTGAGCACCGAGGCACTTTCCCGGTGATCTGCTGCCCCGGGGGAGGTCCGCAGGCTGGCGCCAGCGGCGCTGAGGCGGGATCCACCCTGGCTTCGAATGGAGGTACCATGGTCTATCAATCGATTCTCTTGTCGCTGGTTGTTGTATCTCGCTCACTTGCGGCGTCTTATCCGGAAACGGAACCGCCCAAGAAAGAAGCGAATCCGGGACCGATTGCGATACAATACGAGCTGGTGGCGACTCGAATCGTGCAAGCGACCATGGCCGGAAACGATGCGTACCGCAAGATGGAGGAATTGTGCGACGGAATCGGCAATCGACTGAGCGGATCGAAACGATTGGAGCGAGCCGTTCACTGGGCGGCCGATCGGTGCAAGAGCGACGGTCAGGAAAACGTAGTGCTGGAGCCGGTCATGGTCCCCCATTGGGTGCGTGGCCGGGAATCGGCTATTCTGACCTATCCCCAGAGGTACAACCTGCCCATGCTCGGCTTGGGGCGATCCGTCGGCACACCGCCGGAGGGGATCACCGCCCCGGTGATCTCGGTCGCCGACAAGGAGGAACTCGACGCGCTGGGTGATGGTGTTCGCGGCGCGATCGTTCTGTTCAACTATCCCATGCCGCCCTACGACCCCGAGAAGGGGGCGGGTTACGGCGACACGGTGCGGTACCGCACCAACGGCGCCCGTTGGGCGGCCAAGCACGGGGCGGTGGCGTGCCTGGTGCGATCGGTCACGGCCACAAGCCTTCGATCTCCACATACCGGCGCGATGAGTTACGGCGATGCCAGGGTCAAGATTCCGGCCGCCGCCATTACCGTCGAAGATGCCGAAATGCTGACGCGCCTCAACCGACGCGGCATCCGACCGATTGTCACGCTCAAAATGGAAGCCCAACAGCTCGAAGACAACGAATCGCACAACGTCATCGCCGAGCTGCGCGGACGCGAAAAACCCGAGGAAATCGTTGTAATCGGTGGGCACATCGATTCCTGGGATGTCGGCCAAGGCGCCCATGACGACGGCGCCGGGTGCGTCATGGCGATGGAGGCGATCAATGTGCTCCGCAAGCTCGACCTGATCCCCCGCCGGACGATCCGAGTAGTGCTTTGGACGAACGAGGAAAACGGCCTCGCCGGCGGGCGGGCGTACGCCAAGCGACACGCGGCCGAGCTGGCGAATCATGTTGCGGCCATCGAGTCGGATTCCGGGGCGTTCGCACCGCGTGGGTACAGCGTGGATTGTGCCGATGAGCATCGACAGGCCATCGCTGCCGAGCAGATGAAAGACATCCTGGGCTTGCTCTCGTCGTTTGATTCGCTGGAGGCAACGATGGGTGGATCCGGGGCGGACGTAAGCCCGATGAAGGAATCCGACGTTCTGCTCATGGGGCATCGCGTCGAAGGATCAACGTATTTCAACTACCACCATACCCACGCGGACACGCTGGACAAGGTCGATCCGCATTGGCTCTCGGCTAATGTTGCGGTGCTGGCCACCGTCGCGTATGTCCTGGCCGACATGCCGATGCGTGTTGGCGAAGCCGCTTCGCCGTAGCGCCGAGGGACACCGACGTATGCGCTCCCCTCTGCTTGACACCCGCTCTGGTCGGCGCGACCATTGGCAGGGTTCCGCGGTGGACCAAGGGTTGGCTCACTTTCGGGGCGAGATTTCACGGCATGATCCGAGCGTTTTTCACAATTCTCACGGCCTGCCTGATGACCGCGACCTTGGGCTCGGTCATGGTGATCAGCGCGCTGATCTACCCCGCGCGTTGCGTAGGGCGAACGTGTACGTTTGCCTGGAGTCGGGCGATTCTGGCGACGTCGGGCGTTCGGCTGGCGGTGCGCGGGCAACCGCACGTTTCCACCGATTCCGCCCAGTTTTTCGCTGGGAATCACCAGAGTGCGTTGGACATACCCGTCTTGCTGACGGCGCTTCGCGGCAACGTGCGTTTCTTGGCGAAGGAGTCGCTTTTTCGGATTCCGATCTTCGGGCGAGCCATGCGTGCCTACGGGTACATCCCGATCGACCGATCCAACGCGCGCAAGACGCTGGCGACCATCAAGCAAAACCTGCAGCGAAGCGGCTCGGCACCGATCTCGCTGGCCGTGTTCCCGGAGGGTACCCGTTGCCGGGACGGGCGTTTGCTGCCGTTTCGAAGAGGGTCGATCAAGATCGCCAAGCTCTCCGGCTTGCCGGTGGTGCCGTTTACCATTGACGGATCCCTGCGGGTCCACCGACGCAACGTGTTCAAGATCACGCCGGGACAAATCACACTAACCTTTCACCCGCCGATCCAAGCCGCCGAGGTGGCGCAGCGCAGCGCCGCCGAAATCAGCGATCGGGTTTTCGCGGCCGTCGCCAGCGGGTTTGAGGGCAACGCCCCCCTGCCGCACCCTGCGGTGCCGTGCGATGATTCTTTGACCTGTTCCGCGGAGGGGCTCTGACCATGGCGCCGGAATCGTCCCCACCACGGCAACGCATTGTGGATCGCCTGGCCGGGCAAAACCTGTTGATCACCGGATCCACCGGTTTTTTGGCCAAAGTCTTCCTGGAGAAACTGCTGCGCGGCGTGGAGACGATTCAAGGCTGCTACCTGCTGGTTCGATCGCGAACGGGCGGGCTGAGCGCGGCGGAGCGGGTTCGGCGAACGGTGATCCGATCGCGGGCTTTCGATCGGCTGCGCGCGTCGCTCGGCGACGGCTTCGAGGCGTTGTGTGAAGAGAAAATACACGTCGTGGAGGGCGACTTGACGCAAGTGCGCTTTGGCCTTTCGCCGCAGGCCTACGACGAACTGGCCGGCAAGATCACCCTTGTCGTTAACAGTGCCGCGACGGTGACGTTCGACGAGCAACTGGACCTCGCCATTCAGCTCAATACGCGCGGACCGACCCGGCTGCTTCAGTTCGCCAAGGATTGCGGCGATGTGCCGTTCATGCACGTTTCCACCTGCTACGTGTGCGGAGCACGCCGCGGCGACATCGTGGAGGATTGTAGCGCGCCGGAGCCGGCCCGCGAATCCCTGCCGCGCGACGCGGAAACCGGCGGGTTTGATCTGGACGCTATCGTACAGTCCTGTCTCGACGAGTCTGCGAAAATCAGACGCTCCAACGGCGAGAGCACGGAGGCGGCCCGGCGCGCGTTGATCGATGCGGGGATGCGCCGCGCGCGGTCCTACGGTTGGAATGATACCTACACGTTTACCAAATGGCTTGGGGAGCAACTCCTGATTCGCGATCACGGCGATGTCCCTGTCGTCATCTTTCGACCCGCGATCATCGAGGGCAGCTACGACGAGCCCGCGCCTGGCTGGATCGACGGCTTGCGCATGGCCGACCCCATCATCGTCGCCTACGGCAAGGGAAAGCTCAGCGAATTCCCCGGTTTACTCGACGTCGCGATCGACCTGATTCCCGTCGATTTTGTGGCCAACGCCATGATTGCCGCGCTGCCCGATAAAGCGGCGCCAACGGACCGCGTGCCGATCCTCCAGTGCGCGTCGAGCGGGCGTAACCCGTGCCTGGTCGGGCGGCTTATGGCGCCGCTGCAGCGTGCGTTTCGCAAGCACCCCATGTACGACGATGAAGGTCGGCCGATCGAGGTAGGCCCGTTGAAGCTGGTCGACAAGGATGTATTCATCGAACGATGGCGCCGCCGCCAAAGCCGACTCCGTCGCCTGCAATCGCTTTACAAGAAAATCGGCCTCAAAGGCAAGCGGTTCCGCAGGCTCTCGGTTGCGTCCAGGCAGATCGAACAGCTCATCTACTTCGCGACCATCTACTCGCCCTACACGCATCTCGACTGCCGATTCTCCGACGACGCGCTCCGAGCGGTCGAGGCTCGGATGCACCCGGACGACCGGAAGCGGTTCCCCTTTGACGTGTCCGTAATCGATTGGGCGGACTACATAATCAACCGGCACGTTCCGGGGCTACGATCCTTCGTGCTGGGCACCGGGCTCGCTCCGGACGGACGCATCCGGGGCGCGGTCGAGCATCTCGATCGCGACGCCGCTCCGGGGCCGGAAGATCTCCTGACTGCGGAAACTCTGTTCGAGGTGTTTGAGCGAAGCGCCCAACGGTTCAAAGACAAAGCCGCGTTGCAAATCAAACGAGGCCCGCGCTGGATTCGGTACAGCTTTGAGGAAGCCTTGGGGGCCAGCGGTGCGGTGATGCAGCGCATGATCGACCGGGGCTGCGGTCCGGGCGATCGCATCGCCATCTGTGCGGAAAGCTGCCCGGAATGGGGCATCGCGTACATGGCAATCATGCGTGCGGGGATGACGGCCGTCCCGTTGGATCCGCAGCTTCCCGCCGAAGAAGCTTGGTCCGCGTGCCGCTTTGTCGGCGCCCGGCTCATATGCGCCTCACCCGGCAGGCAGCGATCCCTGGAGCAGGCACGTGGGCCCGACGACGCCCCGCTGGTCATCCTGCGCGAGCCGTTCATTCCCCCACCGGGCGCGTCGCGCGATATTACCTGCAAACCGGTAGAGGTGGACGGCACGCAGCCGGCATCGATTTTGTTTACTTCGGGAACGACGGTGGCCCCCAAGGCGGTCCCGCTCACGCACCACAATCTCATCGCCAACGCCCGCGCACTGCATCAGGTGCATCGCTTGTATTCCAGTGACGAGCTCCTGTCCGTGCTGCCGATGTACCATGCGTTCGAGTTTACCGGCGGATTCCTATGCCCGATCGTCGCGGGTGCTACGATTACCTATGTCGCCGACTTGAAGGGAAACGAAATCCGCGCTGCGGCGCAGACGACCGGCACGACGGTCATGCTCGTCGTGCCCCGCTTGCTCCAGAGCTTTCACGATGCGATCGAAAACCAGGCTTCCAAAAGCGGCCTGCTCGCCCGTGGATACCTTCGACTGGCCGGGGCGCTTTCCGACCGTTCCGGTCGTCGACTCGCCAAGCCGCTGTTTCGCCCCGTACACAAGCGTTTCGGTGGCCGACTGCGCATGTTCGTAAGCGGCGGTTCCGCGCTCGAGCCCTCGATCTTTGACGCGTTCGCGCGGATGGGGTTCGCCGTCTACGAGGGATACGGGTTGACGGAGACCTCTCCCGTGCTGGCGGTGAATCCCCCCCAAGCCAGCCGGCGCGGATCGGTCGGCAAGGTGCTCCCTAACGTTACGTTGGAGATTCGCAACCAGAATCTGGAGGGTATCGGCGAGCTGTGGGTCAAGGGGCCCAGCGTGATGTCGGGATACCTCGACAACCCGGAGGCCACGCGCGATGTCCTGGTCAACGGTTGGTTCAACACGGGGGATCTGGGCAAACAGGACGCGGACGGCTACCTGACGATTACGGGTCGATCCAAAGACCTCATCGTCACAGGAGCGGGAAAGAACGTATACCCGGACGAGGTGGAATGGCGCTACCGCGACTTGCCGTTCATGAAGGAAATCTGCGTGTTTGGGATGGCGTCGGTGGACGGAGTGGGGGATGTGGTTCACGCCGTCATCGTCCTCGACCCTGTAGCGGTTGCCGAGCATGACCCCTCATCGGTACAGCGGGAAATCCGCGCGGCCGCGGAGGCCATTTCGGAGGGGTTGCCGCCGCACCAGCGGATCGGCGCCCTGCATTTTTGGGACCGCGAACTCCCCAAGACATCCACCATGAAAGCCAAGCGAGGGCTGGTGCGCGATCTGATTGTTGAGGCGCAGATGCCGGCCAAGTCGCCCGGTGCGACGGCTGCGGGTTCGGCGGGCACGCCGTTGCCCAACGCCGCCTTCGCGGCACATGAGGAGGTCACGCTGCCCGTGGTGCGGAAGATTCTCGCGCGGCAAACCAAACACCCGGCCAAGGAGATCGGTCGCGATGCGCACCTGCTGCTGGATCTCGGCGTCGACAGCATCGGCAAGATTGAGGTCATCGGTGAAATCGAGGCTCAGTTCGGCTTGGACATCGACGACGCAACCGCGGGGAAAATCGCACGCGTGTCCGATTTGCTCGCGGTCATCGGCGACCGCAAGCCCATACCGGGCGGCAAGCGCGACCCCTCGCAATGGCGCAAGCGGCTGGCGAGCGAGAGCGCGGCACAGCGACCGACCAACGGACACCTCCCGGCGCCGCTGGTGCCCGTGCGGTGGGCGGTGCGCGGCAGTGTGGGGCTGTTCATGAAGACGTACGTGCGGGTGCGTGCGGTGGGTCGTGAACACATTCCCGACAGCGGCGCGTTCATTCTGGCGCCCAACCATTGCTCACATCTGGACTCGCCGGCCGTGCTCCAAGCCGTCAGCGGCAAACGGCGCGTCTGGGTCGCCGGCGCTCAAGATTATTTCTTCAACACCGCGGTGAAACGATTGCTGTTCGGAAAGATTCTCGACACCATCGCCTTCGACCGGCAGAGCGACGGCGTGCAGGGGCTCCGGCGATGTGGCGACGCCCTTCGCCGCGGAGACGGGCTGTTGATCTTCCCCGAAGGCACGCGATCGGTGAGCGGTGAACTCCAACCGTTCAAGGTCGGCGTGTCGGTGCTCGCGATGGAGCACGGCGCCCCGATTATCCCGGTGCGCATCGATCGCACGTACGAGTTACTGCCCAAGGGGCGGCGCCTCGTGCATCCGGGTGTCGTCACGGTGACCTTCGGACAACCGGTGCATCCACCGCCCGCATCTCAAACCGAGGACCACTACCAGGCCTTTCAGACGGTCACGGCGCAGGTTGAGGCATCGGTTCAGGCGATGGTTCGCGGAGGGAGGGCGTGAGCGACGCACGGCGGGCCACCGCGACCCCTCGCGAAGCCACCTTCTTCGACGTGGACGGCACGTTGGTCCAAACCACGATTGCGCATTACTACGCTTATTTTCGTCGCGCCCGCATGGCCCGACCGATCGCCGGAATCTGGTACGCCTGCTTCCTCATGAAGTGCGGCTACTTCATGATCCTCGACCGCATCAACCGCAGCATGATGAATCGGGTATTCTACCGCGGCTACCGCGGCTTGCCGGTAGCGTCGACCAAGGCACAATCGCTTCAGTGCTATAAGGATGTCATCCTGCCGAGGCAGTTCGATCAGGCTCCAAAGACGATCGAACAGCACCGACAAGCGGGCCGGCGCATCGTACTCGTCACGGGCTCCATCGATTTCATCATCCGTCCGCTGGCTGAAGCCTTGAATGTGGACGCCGTGCTGGCCGCACGCCTGGTGGAGCGTGACGGATGCTTCACCGGGGCGCTGGACGGGCCACCGATCGGCGAACAGGAGAAAGCCGTCTGCATACGCACGTATGCGGCGCAGCACAACATCGATCTGAACCGCTCCTACGGTTACGGTGACAGCATCGCGGATCTGCCCATGCTCGAAGCCGTCGCCAACGCCGCAGTGGTCAATCCCGACAAGGCTCTGGCGGCCATAGCGCGGGATCGGGGATGGCCCATCCATCGTTGGACCGTCGGTGGACGGCGAGGATAAGCGCATCATGAAAGCCCTCGAATACCGCAAGAGCATACCCCGCTACGCCCTGCTCAAGCTTGTGGGGCGGCGTTTTCGCCGATTGTATACCAGCGGCGTGCCCCCGGTGTCCGTGCGCGACATCCCCGAGCAGAAACTGCCCACCTCGCAGTGGCTGCGCATCGCACCGCATCTGACCGGAATCTGCGGCTCCGATCTGTCTACCATCTGTGCCAAGAATACCGCCTACCTGGCCCCGGTCACGTCGCTTCCGTTTGTGATGGGCCATGAAGTGGTCGGACATGTGTGCGAACTCGGCGACGACGTCAGCGGCTTGGCCATCGGCGATCGCGTGGTCATCCATCCGGCCCTGGGCTGCAAGACACGGGGCATCGCGCCACCCTGCGACGCGTGTGCCCATGGCCGTGACGCACTCTGCGCCAACGTCACGCGCGGCGACCTCTCCAAAGGGATCCAAACCGGCTTCTGCCGCGACACCGGAGGGGGATTCTCCGAAAGCTTCGTCGCCCACCGCACGCAGGTCTACAAGGTGCCTGCTTCGATGGATGATCGCACGGCGGTGCTGATCGAGCCGTTCGCGTGCGCTCTGCATGGCGCCCTGCGCGTATCGCTGACCAAGAGCGACACCGCGCTCGTGATCGGTTGCGGTTCCATCGGCCTGCTGACGATTGCGGCGTTGCGGGCGACCGGGTGTGCGGCCCGCATCGTGGCGGTCGCGCGATACGATCATCAGCGCGAGCACGCCTTGGATTTCGGCGCCGATGAACTGCTCGAGTCCGGCGGCGACACGCTTACCCGGTACCACAGGTGGGCGCGTCTGCTGAACGCCGAGGTGCTCAATGCGGAGCTTGGCAAACCGACGGTCATCGGTGGAGCAACGGCGACGTTTGATTGTGTCGCCTCCTCGCAATCGCTCGACGACGGCTTGCGCTTCACGCGAAGCGGAGGCACGTTCGTACTCGTGGGCATGCCGGGGATGCCGAGGGGCGTCGACTGGACATCCATGTGGTTCAAGGAGCTTTCGCTGCACGCCGCCTACGCGTACGGTCCGGAACGGTACGCGGACGCCACACGTGAAACATTCGACATCGCCCTGGAGTTGATGGAAACGATCGGGGCTAAGCTTGCCAAAATGGTGGGCGACCCCTATGAACTAACCGACTACCGCGCGGCGCTGTATTCCGCGTTGCGAACCGGCGAGAGCCGCGTGGCCAAAACGGTCATCGTGATTCATGATGGACGATAACTGATGATTCAAGCAGCCAACGATGCCTGTATTCATACCGTGACCGATTCCGATCCGTCGTTCTTGTTTCATTGCGGCGAAGGGTTCTTCCGGCATGCTCTGCCCCCGGGGACGGACGTCATCTATCCCCAAGAGCCGTTCCCGCCGATTCCCGACCGCATGGCCGCGATTCATCATGCCCTGGACCACCCCCAAGGCGATGATCCACTCGATGCGCAGCTCAAGGCCGGCATGAAAGTCACGATTGCGTTCGATGACATTTCGCTGCCCCTACCGCGCATGCGGCGCCCCGACATCAGACAGTCGATCATCGAGATCGTGCTCGAAAGACTCGATCGCGCGGGCATCACCGACATCGAACTGATCTGCGCCATCTGCCTGCACCGGCGCTGCACGCCCAAGGAACTCAAATACTTCGTCGGCCCCAAGGTGTTCCGCCGCTTCTGGCCGGAGCGATTGTACAACCACGATGCCGAGGACCCCGAAGGCAACGTCCTGCTCGGCACAACCGAATCGGGCGAGGAAGTCGAGCTCAACCGGCGCGCCGTCGAGTCGGATTTGCTGATCTACGTGAACATCAACCTGGTCACCATGGACGGCGGGCACAAGTCCGTCCCGGTCGGGCTGAGCACCTACCGATCGGTTCGCCACCACCACAACGCGAAGATGCTGCTTGAGGACTCCAGCTACATGGATACCCGGCGCAGCCATTTCCATCGCTCCTGCGAACGCATGGGGCAGGTCGTCAAGAAAGCGATCAAAATCTTCACGATCGAAACGACGCTCAACGGAAGCGTGTTTCCCACGCAGCTCAACTTCATGCAGAAGCGTGAGCACCATTGGAGCCTGGCCGACCACCTTGGCTATCAGGCCGGCCGCATCGGGCTGGGCTTGCTCCCCGGCCCCCTGCGCCGCAAGGCGTACAGCGCTCTGCCCGGGGGCCATCAGCTCCTCGGCGTCAACGCCGGCGAGACCGAGGCGGTCCACGCGAAAACGCTAGAAAGCGTCCACGCGCAACAATGCGTGGCGGTGCCCGGGCAATACGATGTCGTCATCCTGGCGATGCCCTCGCTCGGTCCGTACAACGTCAACTCGATTCTCAATCCGATTCTGGTCAACTGCCTGGGGCTCGGGTATTTCTTCAACTTCTACCGCAATCGGCCGCTGGTGCGCCGAGGCGGTGCGATCGTCCTGATCCATCCGATCGAAAACAAGTTCCACATGGTGCACCACCCGTCCTACTACGACTTTTTTGAAGAGGTGCTGACGGCGACGCGCGACCCCCATGAAATGGAACAGAAGTACGAGAAGGACTACGCCGAAAACCAACGCTACATCAACCTGTATCGCAACTCCTATGCCTACCACGGCGTGCATCCGTTCTACATGTGGTATTGGGGGGCGCACGGGCAGGCCCATGTCGGCAAAGTGTTCGCCGTAAACCCGGTCAGCCAATCGGCGGCGCGTCGGCTCGGATACGAATGCACGCGAAGCCTTGATGAGGCGCTGAATCAAGCTCGCGATTTTGCGGGCGGTGAGGCGCGCGTCTGCTATTTCCACTGCCCCCCCGCGATCATGTGTGACGTCTCGTAGACCGAGATCATGGAGAACCGACGTTCCGTCATCATCCTTGCCAACCCGACATCCGGGCGCGGACGTGCCATAAGAACCGCCCGCGCCGTCGCGTCGCTCTTGCGCGCCCGAGGCGCTGACGTCGCGATCCACGAAACGACCGGAAGCGGCGACGCTGAGACCTTCTCTCGAACACAAAGCCGGAGCGAAGACCGACCGGGCGTCATCGTGGCCTGCGGCGGTGACGGAACCATCCAACAAGTAGTCAACGCCCTGGCGCCGCTGAAACCCGACCTGGGCGACCGGTGCCCGGTGGTCGGCATCGCGCCGGCCGGCCGGTGCAACGACTTTTCGCATAACCTGGGCATTCCCGGCGACCCCGGTCGCATCGCCGATATTCTGCTGACGGGGACCGCCCGGCCGGTCGATCTCGGCCAGGTCAACGGACGCTACTACTGCACGGTGGTCACGGTAGGCATTGACGCTGATATTTCCAGTTATGTCGACACCATGAAGATGCCCTTGCGCGGCACGCCGGCCTACATCTACGGGACGCTTCAGGTGCTTCGCAAGTACCGCGGCCGATCGATCCGCGTCTCGGGAGACGTCGACGCGTTCGAGCAACACGTATTCCTCGCATCCACGGCCAACACCCCCTCCTACGGCGGTGCCATCGGCATCGTGCCCCACGCCAGCCCGTTCGACGGAACGCTTGATTTCTGCCTGATCGACCGGCTGACCCGAATGCGATCGGTGGCGATGTTGGTCCGGGTTCTGCGTGGGACGCACGTCGACCGGCCGGAAGTGCACTTCGCCAAAGCCAAGCAATTGCGCATTGAGACGGATGACCCGGTGGATCTTTGGGCGGACGGTGAACGGATCGGCACCACGCCTGCGGAAATCAACGTTGCCGCCGGCGCCGTGCGTATCCTCTTGCCCTCAAGCACCGATGCCCGCACGGGCTAAGCCCACTGCTCGGCATAGTAGCCTACGCGGCCAAGGCCATGGGGTTACCACACCGGACCAAAGCGTCTCGATGACGGCGCGAATGTTGGCTGAACGGGACGGCGCCTCCCGCGTCCACGGAGCTATCGGTTCGCCGGCTGCGCATCGAATTCGTCCGCACGAAAACTGCTGCCGAGGTAGGTTCGCCGAACGATCGGGTCGCGAACGATGGCCCCGGGTGGCCCTTCAGCAAGCTGCTGACCGTCGTGAATGATGTAGCTCCGGTCGGTGACGCGCAGTGTTTCGCGCACGTTGTGATCCGTCAGGAGCACGGCGATGCCGTGTTGCTCACGAAGCTGCAGTATCTCTCGCTGCAGATCCTCCACCGCTTTCGGGTCGACGCCGCTGAAAGGTTCG
This sequence comes from Phycisphaerae bacterium, assembly GCA_046753625.1. Taxonomy (GTDB): domain Bacteria; phylum Planctomycetota; class Phycisphaerae; order UBA1845; family UBA1845; genus JADFOB01. Next base: position 19,543 of record JBHHUB010000006.1, read on the forward strand.
TCGAGCATGATGAGCTTGGGGTCGGTCACGAGCGCTCGAGCGATTTCCAGCTTGCGCCGCTCGCCGCCGGACAGCGTTCGGGCGTGCTGCTTGCGCTGACCCGTAAGACCGAACTGTTCGATGAGCTGATGGGCCTTCTCAAGCCGATCCAACCGCGACAAATCACGCATTGTTTCCAAGATCGCCAGCAGATTCTCTTCCACCGTCAGCCGCTGAAACACGCTGGGCTCTTGAGAAAGGTAGCCCATACCCAACTGAGCCCGCTTGTACATCGGAAGCGACGTGACATCCTGGCGATCGAACAGGACCGACCCTTCTTCCGCGTCGATCATGCCCACCGTCATCCGAAAGGTCGTCGTCTTGCCCGCGCCGTTGCGCCCGAGCAGACCGACGATCTCGCCGGGATACACGTTGAAGCTCAATTGATTGACCACCGCCCGACCGCTGTAGCGCTTCACCAGACCGTGCACTTCAAGCAGCGGTTGTCCGTTTGGATCCGTCATGGAGATACGCGCACTCCGGGCAACAAGCCCATCAAGACCACCCTACCCATCCACGCCAGTCTAACGAGGCATGGGAATCTCGCCACGTTTTGGCCCGCTGAAATCGCCGCGGGGTTCGCGGCACCTTCGGCGCGAAGCGCACCCGCCGCCGATTGAGTCGCGCACCGACCGCTACGAGGCGCTCCATTCACCGAATCCAGCGCATACGCCCGACATCGGGGATGACGCCCCACCGCCGGAACATCGGAAGCCAATCCAGCCAGTCAATCCGCTGCATGCTCGGCCAGTAGACGAAGAACGCTTTGCCGATCAGTTGGTCGCGCGGCACCGTTCCGAGCTGACAGGCCTCGCCGCGCGACTGCAAGTGCGGCCCCAGCTCGTCCCACAGACGAGAATCCTTGCTCGCGGCCGTGTTATCGCCCAGCATGAAATGCTCGTGTCCACGCAGCAGAATCGGGCTGTCGGCGCTGCCCCAACCCCCACGCGGAGCCCAGGTCAATCCCAGCGAATGCCGCGCTGGATCGAGGTAGTAATACTCATCGCGGCTGACGACGACGTGGGTCAGGTCAAAGCTGCCGCCCATGCCGACCACCGCGGGGATGGTTCGCTCGTTCTTGAAGTGGCGCAGCGTAGCGAGATCAGGTCCGTAGTAGCGATCGGATTGAGGATCATCGTCGGTCGTAAGTACCCGCCGGCCATCCACATCCAGCGAAAGCCGGTAGTCCAGATTTTCAAAACTCACCTGTACGGCCTTGCCGACCGCCATGGGCTCAACCCGCCCGTGCATGCCGAGCGCGGGCCGATTGCGCGTCCCGGCGCCGATTTCCTCGATGGACACCGTCCCGTCAAAACCCACGCTCGCCAGAAAGCGGCGCCCCACCTTCTCCAGACGAATCGCAACTCCGCCGTCAGGCGTAATCGGCGTGATCACGAAGCTCACGCGCACGTCCTGCACGAAGGGCGGATCGCTGTGCAGGTAGTAGTCGGGCCTCGGAGAATTGCCGAGCCGGCCGAGGTTGTAGGCACACGTCGCCCGGATGGCCGGTCCCTGAAGGCGGATTTCGTCACCCTCGATGCCGGCATCGCGAAACCGCATGCGGCGGGCCGCCGGATCCCACCCCGACACTTCATCGGCGGGCACCCAGCGGGGCTGCGATCGGCCCGCGCTGCCCGGCGGCATGTCGTGGTTGTAGGCGATCTGCCACAGCGACTTCTGCGCTACTTCGGTCTTGCGCGCGATCTTCGCCCACCGATCCAATTCGTCCAGCACGAACTGCGGCGTCGCATCCATCCGCCCTCGCCGCCGCCCCATACGAAACTCGAACTTCTGCACGCGCTGCCGATCCAGGGCATCCAGCGTCTTTTGGGATAGATCAGCCAGGGGCGCCGTATAGACATCGCCATCGACGATCATCAGCACTTCATGGGGCAACCCGACCAACCTCTTGATGAAGTTGGTTGTACCGTCGGCGGGATCCTTAAACACGGTCACATCCCAGCGCTTGGGCCCCAAGAGCGATCCGCCGATGTCCAAGGGCCACTTCAACACCAGAATCCGATCTCCGGACTCCGGATTGCCGCGTTCATCGTTGATCTTCAGGTTGCTGTTGCCGTACTTGCAGTTGGGGCAATAGGCTACGTCGTTGAACCGGATCGGCATGGTCCGTCGGTTGTCCGATAGATCCCGCAAACCGTAGGCGAACTCCGTCCCGCAATCCTCACAAAGGATCGTGCCGTGGGCGCCATACAGCGTCGGCGCCATCGAGCCCGTCGGTATCACAAACGCCTCCACCACGAAAGCGCGAAAGACAAACGCCAAGACCAGCGCGACCACGATCGATTCGATCGTCTCCTTCACCGGCTCGCGGTGGTGTCGGGCCACGCTCTTAGACTCGGCCGTCACTGGTTTGGACATGCAACCTCCACGGGGCCTGATGCGGACCACGCCGCCCGCGGTCCGTTCCCACGATCGACGGTTCCGAATCGCCTCCCCGGAACGATCAAACAGCCGACCCCGGGGAATATCGACACCCAAAGCCCGATTGGATCCAATTGTGGGGCGGACACCGGTCTTTGGCAATACCGGCGCGTGATTCGAGCCCACGGCATTCCCACTGGGTAGGTCCGCCGACTCAGCACACAGAATCAGAATCACAGGCGCAAGCCTGCGGACCCACACGGTAGGATGCCACCAAGCTTGCGCCAGGTGCCCTGATGCGGGATGCCTGGAAGTATCCGCCACCGATGGGGTCACGGACCCCGGTAAACCCAGGTGCAAGACCGTTTTGGCGGCGTGCAAGGAGCGTCCGAGCCCCGTTTACGGGGCGTTCCCGCGAAGCGGGCTGCAGGGGCGCGCCCGCCGAAAACACCTCGTAATCACACTACACGGTGTAGCACACGAGGCTCCCGCCTAATCTGTCTTGCACCCGGTAAACCCCGCTGGGATGTCGAAGATGGAACTGAATCACGCGATGCGGTACAACGGTAGACTCGACGGGCGGCGTATGGAGGTCTCATGGATGCCGTATCGACATGCTGTGATCGGATTCAGGCAGGGGTTGGTCGCCATGTTCCTGGCTTGCATGTCCTTGGGTTACCGGGACGCGGGCCAGGGCGTTTCAACCGCACGGGCCAAGCCACCAACCGAGTCCGCCCCCCAACCCCAAGACCCGGCGCACCACCCGCCCAAGCCGCTTGCCCCCGATGCCGTCACGAGCGACTGGCCCACGTTCCTCGGGCCCCATCATGACGGATCCACACCGGAAACGCCCCTACTGACGCGTTTCCCACCCGGCGGACCGAACATCGTGTGGGCAGCGGAAATCGGCACCGGGTACGCATCGCCGGCGATTGTCGGTGATCGACTGATCGTCTTCCACCGAATCGGCGACGAAGAAATCGTCGATTGCCTCAACGGCGAAACCGGCCGGCGCCTCTGGCGGCACGCATACCCGACCCATTACCACGATCGCTACCAGTTCAGCGGCGGCCCCCGGTCCAGCCCCACCATCCACGACGGCCTGGTCTTCACCTACGGTGCCGAAGGCATGCTCCACTGCCTGGACCTCGACACGGGCGAGGTGAGGTGGCGCACGAACATCATCGAGAAATACAAGGTGGCGCAAAACTTCTTCGGCGTCGGCTCGACCCCGCTGGTTTGGGAAGACGTGCTGGTCGTGCTGGTCGGCGCCTCGGGCGGCCCTTGCGTTGTTGGGCTTGACAAGCAGAGCGGCGCCGTGCGCTGGCAGGCGGGCAGCGGGTGGAGTGCCGGATATGCGTCACCCATCCCCGCTACGATCCATGGCCAAGACCGCGTGCTGATGTTCACGGGCGGAGACAGCGAACCACCGGATGGCGGGCTGCTGTCCATCGACCCGGCGACCGGCGGGATCGATCGGCGCGTCCCGTTCCGAAGCAAGAACTACACTTCCGTCAACGCCGCCAACCCGGTTGTCGTCGGCCATCAGGTGTTCCTTACCTCGTCCTACAAGACCGGCGGCGCGCTCGTCAACCTCAGGTCGGACATCGGATACGACATCGCCTGGAAAAACAACCACCTGCGTTCTCAGTTCGCCACGCCCATCCACCGTGACGGCTACCTTTATGGGTTCGACGAAATCAACCGGCACAACTGCGGGCTGGTCTGTGTCGAATTGAGCACGGGGCGGCAACTCTGGCGCGTGGTTCCCCAATGGAAAGAGCGCCGCATGCGCAACAACGCACAACAGGAGCAAACGGTCACGGCCGGCCGCGCATCGATCATCTCAGCCGACGGCCATTTCCTGCTGCTCGGCGAGGAGGGACAACTCGCCTGGGTGGATCTATCGCCCCAAGGCTACAAAGAGCTGTCCAAGACTACCCTCTTCGACGCCCCGCAAACCTGGACCCCACCCGCCATCGGCCATGGCCTGCTCTACATCCGTCAGAACAAGATCGATCGATCGACCAAGGCCCCGCCACGAATCCTCTGCTACGATCTTCGCGGATGACGCGGCAGCTTCTCGTTCCGGGTGGTCGCACGGCGACGTGTGACACGTCTGCGGGGACGAGGAGGTCACCCGGCTTGCGCCGGGTGCCGTGAAGAATCAACGGGTCGAAGGCCCGAGAATACACTGACAGAATGCCGGGACCACACCCCGATCGGCAGCGTGACTATTATTCTGAGATCGCCCGGCAGGGGTGGGACATCGCAAGCCGACCGTCGAAACACCATGAATACAACCCGGACGGGGTTTTCGGACAGGCGCAGTCGGGGATTCAATTGACTCCGTGAGGGGATGCGGATACGCTCTGGGAGCACACGGGGCGTAGCTCAGCCTGGTAGAGCGCAGCGTTCGGGACGCTGAGGTCGCAGGTTCAAATCCTGTCGCCCCGATGGCCGGTGGAGGCCGCAAACCACTGCGCTCACGGATCTGCACGATTCGGGGTCTATCGGGGTTCCGTTCGGCTGCGTTTTTCGTACAGCAGTTGCTAGTGCTGCGTCACATCGCAATCCATGGGTTGTCGCTGCCCGAGCCACCGGAATCGGCCGCGCGAATCAGAGCCCACTGCGCTAGCGGTGGGACCAGTCCGAGGGCTGGCGCCCCCGGCTCTGATCCATAACGAACCCGAAAGTTTAGGTGTGTCAAAGCACTAGACCCACCGCGCCCGGCCGTACGCTTTGAGCCTGCAGATCAGGGCCATGGCTGAATCTCAGGGCTTGCAACACCGCCAGCCGAAAAATGACCCTGGTCTACCCCGGTTGGGGCAGCGCGCCCCCTCCGAGTTCGGTGTCGGGCGCGGGGTCGATCTTCTTGATCGGCCGAGCCATGCCGACCTGCTCGCCCGCTTCGAGATTGTCCAGCAGATCGGAAACGGTGGCCCGGTTCAGCGACTCACCGCGAATCAGGGCGTTGACCTCTTCCCCGCTGAGCGTCTCATACTTGAGCAACGCCTGGGCGATCGTTTCGATTTTATCGCGATTGTTCTTGATGATTTTTTCCGCCTCGGCGTACGCATCGTCCAGAATACGCTTGACCTCGGCGTCGATGGTCTCGGCGGTCTTGTCGGAGTACTCTCGCGGCCGTAGATCCAACGCACCCACGTCCTCCGTGCCGTAGTAGACGAATCCGGTCGTCTGGCCCATGCCCCAATCACGGACCATATTCCGAGCGATTTCGGTCGCCTGCTTGATGTCCATGCCTGCGCCGCTGCTGATTTCGCCAAAAAAGACCTCCTCGGCGATCCGTCCGCCGAAGGTCATGCGGAGCTTGGCCAGCAGGTATTCCTTGCCGTAGACCATGCGATCTCGCTCGGGCAGCGAAAACGTCGCCCCGCCGGCCGGACCGCGAGGAATGATGCTGACCTTGTGCAGCGGATCGCCGTCCTTTTCCATCGCCTGGATGTAGGCGTGCCCGGCTTCGTGGTAAGCGGTGAGCTTGCGATCCTGCTCATCGACCGAGGCGCTTTTTTTCGCGCGTCCCCAACGCACCTTGTCGCGGGCCTCTTCCAGGTCGCCCTGCTCGACGTATTCCTTGTTTTCCATGGTGGCGATCAGCGCGGCCTCATTCACGAGGGCAGCCAGTTCGGCTCCACTGAACATGGGCGTGCCGCGGGCGACACGCCGCACGTCGACGTTGGGCCCAAGCTTGATCTTCTTCAGATGGACCTTGAGGATTTCAAAGCGGCCTTGCAGATCGGGCAGCGAGACAAACACCTGGCGATCAAACCGCCCCGGGCGAACCAGGGCCGGATCGAGCACGTCTCCGCGGTTGGTCGCGGCGATCACAATGACCTGCGAATTGGTGTCGAACCCGTCCATCTCAACCAGGATCGCGTTGAGCGTCTGCTCTCGTTCATCATGCCCGCCGCCGCCGAAGCTGGCGCCGCGACGCCGCCCCACGGCATCGATCTCATCGAGGAAGATGATGCACGGCGAGTTTTCCTTGGCCTGCTTGAACAGATCGCGCACGCGCGACGCGCCGACGCCGACAAACATCTCGACAAAATCGGAGCCGCTGATCGAAAAGAAAGGCACGTCGGCTTCCCCGGCGATCGCCTTGGCCAGCAGCGTCTTACCGCAACCCGGCGCCCCAATCAGCAGCACGCCCCTCGGAATGCGCCCGCCGAGGCGTTGAAACTTCTTGGGGGATTTGAGGAACTCGATGATCTCGTCGACCTCTTCCTTGGCCTCCTCAATCCCGGCCACATCGGAAAAGCTGACGTTGGTGTGTTCCTTGGGCGTCACGCGATGTTTGGAGCGTCCGAAGTTGCCCAGCATCCCTCCGGGTCCGCCGGCACCGCGCATCTGACGAAAGATGAAGAACCAGATGAACCCGAAAATGAGAATCCACGGCAGCATGGCCACCAGGACCATCATCAACTCGCTTCGGCGCTCAAACTTGACGGCGTCGGGCGGGAGCGATTTCACCAAATCCTTGACGAAATCATTGTCCAAGACCTCACGAGGCATAAGCACCCTGAAGTGCAACGGCGCGCCGATGGGATCGCCCTCAGTCGCCTTCTTCCGCCCCTCGATCGTCCCATCTTCATTGATGACGATCTCTTCAATCTGCTGGTTCTCAACGAGGGTGTAGAACTGGCTGATCGAATAGGTCTGAGACGCCTGCATGGACTCGCTGAACAGCGCGACCAGAAGAATAACCAGCCCCAGGAGCACCAGCCAACTCACAAGGTTGCGCGAACTCTTCAGACTCGGTCCGGGCGGTCCCTTGCCCCTCGGACCCGAGCCTTGTTGTGGATCTTGTCCGTTTTCGTCAGCCATTTCGACTTGCCCGCCTGTTGGAGGTATCTTTACCCATCAAACACCGATTCCGCACATAATACTAGTCGAGCTACCAGGCAACTTCCATGGATTCGACGATTCGCTCGGCCACGCCGTCCAGCGCTCGGGTCATCGCGTCCGACAAGGTTTCGCCGACCGGCGGAACGTAGCTTGTCTGATAGATGAATCTCGGATGCTCGACGATCATCTTCCCCGACCGCAAGTCCTCGAGGCGATAGCGAACCACCAACGTGGATCCGATTTCCCTGGGCCGCCCCGTATCCGTTTCATCGCCGAATGTCCGATTGTCAACCTGCAGGATTTCGCCCGTCAGCAGTGCATCCGCCTTCCGTTGGGCGACAATCCTGTACGGCGTATCCATCTCGATCCGCTTGCTAATCGCTTCGGTCAGTCGGAATTCCAACTCGCGTCGAAACTCCTTCGAATGGAGCATTTTGACGTGAACGGTCTGAATATCGTCCGAAAACGGTCGGGAGGAGGAATACGCACACCCCGGCAATCCGATGAGAAAAGGCAGACACCAGACCCAATGTTTGCTCGATTTCAAGCTATTTTCTGCCTGAGGCACCTCTTTTGGACTCCATGGCAACAGCATCATAGACAACCCACGCACGGATCCGCGATACGCAGCCAACGCCCGGGACCACGTTTCAAACCGCTCCGATAAGCTCCAATCGGGATTGCGCCTTGCGCGCGGCGACGGAATCGGGCCAGTTCGCAATGACCGACCGATAATAAAAAATCGCCGAGTTCAGGTGATCGGTCCGATCATAATAACGCCCGATCTGGAATTCCTTCTCCGCGCGCTGCTCGCTGATGCCGTCGAGCACCAAGCCGACTCCCTCCCGTTGCGCGGCGCCGGGGTACCGAGTGCGGTATTCGGCGTAGCGTTCCTCCGCCTCGATGAGCGCGGCGGCGTCGTAGTCCACCCCCCCAAAACTCGCCAGCGCCGACTCCGCCGTTCGTGAAAGCGCGTATTGATGGTAGCGACTCCGCGGGTACTCCTTCAAAAGCCGCGCGTATTCCAGTTCTGCTAGGGCGTGATCTCCCTTCTTGAACCGGTAGTCGGCCTTGGTCTTGATCGCCGCAACCGCAAGGGGTTGATCCGGATAATCAATCGCAATGTCGTCCAGAATCCGCAACGCCGCGTCCTCCCCCGACAGCAGTTTGAGCCCCAGCAGTCTTCGCTTGACGCCGCTCAGGTAGGCCTCCGCCACGATGAATTCCAGCCGCAACGCTTCGGATGTCAGCGTCATGCCACCGAACTCACCCAGGAACGCGAGCAACACTGCGTGCGCCCGATCGAACTTTTCTTGCCCGATCAACGCCTCAGCCCGAACCAGCAAGGCCTCAGGGTAATAACGATCCGTCTCGGCGTATTGCTTGTCCCATTGATCAAGCTTCGACAGCGCCTTGCGGTAGGCGCCGGTACCAACGAGCTGCCTGGCAACGTACAGATCGCCTTCGGCCGTTCCGATCGGCGGCGGAATGGCTTCGACCCAGCGCTTGGCTTTCGCATCGTAGGTCAGCGAATGCATTCGAGGCGTGTCGCCATCGTCACCTCCAGCCGGCATCAGGCCGGCGCGCACGGCATCCGGAGCAACCGCGCCCAAGACCACGAAGATCAAGCAAAACACAAATACATGAACGCGCTGCATCGCTGGCTCACTGATCAACCAAATATCGGGCTCGGTTCCTGCCGGCGAAAGCCCCTGGCAGCCCAAGCCACGGCGGGAATTGTATCCACAATCCCGTAGATTCCGCAATGTTACCCGCAGCACGATTCCGCTCGAAGCGATGGAACCCGGGCATCTTGTCGGTGGTGCGGATTGTGCAGACACCTGCGCCCAGATGGTCCGCTGGCTGGCGCCGGCGGCTCGGATCAGAGCACCGCTGATCAGAGCACCGCGGCGCTAGCCCGGTGACTTCCCGCCCCGGAAGTCTGCGACCGGCGGCGAATGGTCCGCTGGCTGGCGGCGGCGGCTCTGAGGCAGCCCGATCCCTCCGGAAGTGTCAGGGGCCCCAATAGCCGGCGATGGTCGCCGTGATTGTCAGGCCCGATGGCCGCGGGTACCCTGCCCGTCCATGAAATCAAAGCAGACTGCCTATCTCAACACCGTCGCCGGAGTCCTTTTCTTTTTCTGTCGAAGAGCAGGCGTCGCGGGGCCGAGCGGACCGATGCCGATCGCCATGCTGGGAACGCCCCAAACCCTCCTCGTGCGTTGCCTTATGGCCGCCTTGATCGTCTCGTTCGGATTGGGCTGCGCTCATCCTCCCAAGAAACGATTCAAACCGGCTTGGCTTGCGTCCCAGCGTGACGTGGCTGCGTACCTTGACCTGGCCCTCACCAATCCGGACGCCGACATCCGCCGCGCGGCGGTGGTTCAGGTCGGAAAGACCCGACACGACGGCATGCCGGCGGCGATGGACGCGCTGGACCTGATCGCCCGGTCGGATCGAAATGCTGCGGTGCGTTGTGCGGCCATTCGCGTCCTGGCCCGACATCCGGGACCCACGGCCGCCACCACGATGCTCACCCTGCTGACCCCCGAAGCGCGTAAGTCCAGCACGTTGCCGGCCGGCGCCGGCGTACGCGGAGCCGCGATGAGCGCGCTTTGTCGGTTTTCGTCCGAATCACTTTTTGAGGGCGAGGCGGAAGCAGCCGTCCGCGAGGCGGGCATCCAGCATCTGTTGCACGACGAATCCCGGGATGTACGGATTGATGCGGCCGCCCTGCTGGCGCACTATCCCCACCTCGACACCGCGCGAGCGTTGATCAATGCCCTCGGGCAATCAGACTTTGCCGTAGTCTTTGAGGCCGAGCGTTCCTTACGTTACCTGACCGGCCAAGCATTCGGGTACGATGCCGGTCGATGGCGTGCGTGGCTGGAGACGACCCCATCGCCCTTCGAGCAAGGCCGCGCCATGCAAGCGCGACAAAATCCGCCGACGCGACCATGGTGGCGGTTCGAACGCCGGTAGCGTACGTTAGGCCGTCGGTGGCACGATCGCGGCGTCGGACCGAGCGACCGAACAACCCTGAAACCTGCGACTCGGATGCGGCGCGACGAATCGAAAAACCGGGCATGGCCTGGGTATCGCTCGTTGAAGCAAATGGCGCAACGCCGGAGGAGGAACGCCTGTGAGAGCCGTTGTTCTTGACCGAACCCTTCGGTTTCATGAAGATCACCCTGTGCCGCAGCCCCAGGAGGGAGAATGTCTGGTGCGCGTGCATCTGGCAGGTATCTGCTCCACCGATCTCCAAATCCTCGACGGGTACATGGCCTTCCAAGGCATTCTGGGACACGAGATGGTCGGCAGCGTAGTCGAAGGCCCGACCGCTTGGCGCGGCAAGCGCGTAGCCTGCGAGATCAACTGCGTTTGCGGCACGTGCGCCGCGTGCCTGGGCGGGCTCTCCAACCACTGCGCCCGGCGCACGGTGATGGGCATCGTCAAACGGGATGGATGCTTCGCGGATTTCGTGGCCGTGCCGACCGCCAACCTGCATGAGATTCCCGACATGGTTTCCGATGAGGATGCCGTATTCGTAGAACCCCTTGCCGCGGCGTACCAGGTTCCGGCCCAATGCAGAATCACACCCAAGATGCGCGTATCCGTCATCGGACCGGGCAAATTGGGGATTCTCGTCGCCCAGGTCCTGGCAACCATGGGGTGCCAAATCAATGTCATTGGAACGAACCACAACAAGCTGCTCCACTGCGAAAAGAAAGGCATACAAGGCATCCACGTCGACCAGCTCAGCCGGCACAAGGATCGTGACGTCGTCGTCGAGTGTTCCGGATCGCCGGAAGGCATGAAACTCGCCATGGCTCTGGTGCGCCCGCGCGGGACCATCGTGCTCAAGAGCACCTGTGCCGCCGGCGGCACGTTGAATCTGGCTCCCATCGTCATCGACGAGATCACGCTGCTGGGCAGCCGGTGCGGCCCGTTTCCCGAGGCCATCGCGGCGCTGGCGCGCGGCGCGGTCGAAGTGCGCTCCATGATCTCCAAAGTGTTTCCGATCAAGCAAGCACCGGCGGCGTTTGAGGCCGCCGCTTCACGCGACCGACTCAAGGTGCTCCTCGACATGAGCGCACGATAGCCTCGCGCGCCGGGCCTCAGCGAAATCGATCGACGGCGAAGGCGCTCAGCGAAGCAAGCTGCAGAAAACACGCCAAGAGCAAACGAGGCGTCGCTACGACCGCCGCATCGTCGAACAAAGCCAGCGCCCCCCAGAGCCCCCCAACGATGGCGAGCATTTGCAGCAGCGCCGCAACCAGGCGAATCAGCGAAAAATCATCCTGGCGCCGCGGCCGGTGCGCCCGCTCGATCGCTTCGTGGATCCGCTCCAGAACTTCAATCGCGCGACGGCCCTCGACCGCACCGCCCGCGGACCGGGGGCGCGAGCCACGGCTCCGACCGCGCGGACCGAGTACGGCGTCGGCGGCCTCGCGCAAGTCCGAGACGACATGCGTCGCCACGAAATCACCAGCGTTGCGATCTCCGCCTGAGTTGGTCAGCAAGACGGTCTTGCATCCCGCACGCACGCCCGCTTGCACATCACTCGGCGCATCACCGATCATCCAGGATTGCTTCAAATCTACGTTCAGCTCGCGCGCGGCCTGAAGCAGCATGCCCGGTTTCGGCTTGCGCAGCTCACTGTCGCGCCGGTATTGCCGAACGGTCGCCTCCGGGCCATCCAGGTAGGGGCAATAGTAGGCGCCGTCCAGGTTCACACCCTCATGAGCCAGCAGCTCCTCGAACCGCTCGTGGATACGCTCCAGATCCGCCTCGTCGAACTTCCCTCGCGCGATGCCCGACTGATTGGACGCCACCACGACCAGATACCCCGCCTCTGCGAAGCGCTGAATCGCCTCTGCGCTGCCGGGCAGCAAAACGATGTCGTCCGGGTCCGCCAGGTAGCCCGTATCCTCGATGATCGTACCATCGCGATCCAGAAAAACGGCTTTGGACTTCATGACTGGGTCGCCTACTTCAACGCCTCGATCAACGCTTGCCGGAACAACGGCAGTAGGATTTCGTGATGCCCGACCACCTCATACCCGCGCCCCGCGGCGACCGGCCGCGTGATGACGTTCTGCGAGGGTCGATAATGGCGAATCATATCGAAGTTGGCGGTGGTCATCGCGTCCAGATCGGCCCCCAGATTCCGCGCGACCGAAACCGCTTTGAGGAACACTTCCGGAAGCAAGACCGCCGACCCGATGTTGAGCCAAACACCGCCGGAAGGATTATTCGAATCGGCCGCGGCGCCAAGATCGGAAACGACGTCGCAGATCAGACGGAAGTCGCGCATCGACGCCTCGCCCAACGCCGCTGAGTCCATGCCGTGCGACATGTGGATCGTATCCGTCCCCAACGCGACGTGTACCGTGATGGGAATCGACGCGCGATGGGCCGCGGCAAAAACGCTCTGGTCCGCGTATCGAGCGCTGCGGGTCACGAGCAACCGCCCCACGCTCGCGCCAAGCCCCATCGGCGTTTCCACCGCCTGAGCCACGGCCGTATCGAAGAACGACATGGTCTCTGCCACCATGCCGAACGAACCGTCGCGAATCGTATCTGCGACCTCTTCGCTCGTTTCACCGAGCGTCGCCAGTTCCATATCGTGGATCGCACATGCCCCGTTGCACGCCAACGCTTTGACGATGCCACGCTGAATCAGATCGATCAGAATCGGGCCGCACCCGACCTTGAGCACATGGGCCCCAAACGCCAGCACGACCGGGCGATCCGCTCGGACCGCCGCAACAACGGCCTCTACCACGGCCCCAAACGCCGCAGCGCCGAAGTAGTTCGGAAACGAATCGAGCAGTTCCGCCGCGGATGCCCCGACGTCGGGCAAACCACCGGCCGGGCTAACGGTCGCTTTGTGGCACCGTTGCCGCACGCTGTAGGTTGTCACCCGCTCCAGATCGATCGGTTGGTACGCTCGCGTCACCGGACGTCCTCTTGCCCACAGTTTGCCTCACTACATCTTGCAGGATTGTATCGCCACCGCCCTCGAAGTCGATGCCGACTTTGACTACCAGAACGCGCGTCGTGTCAATCCCGGTAAGCTGCGCGAGTTTGACGGCGTCTTTTTCCGTCGTCATCAGAAATTCATGCGGCGGGAATCGGCCCGACTGAAGCAAGTGGTTCAATTCCCCGCGCGTGTATCGGTGGTGATCGGACCACCACCGGGTACCCACGACGGCGACCCCCATCGTCTTGACCGTCGTGACCAATGCCGAGGGATTCGCTATGGCGCCGAACACCACCGCCCGCTTCCCGGAAACCTCCCCGGACCAAGCGGAGCCGTCGAGCCGTTCGATGCCCACCACCGCGTGGCGGGCGGACAGGCACGGCGCGCGACCGTTGACGCGGCTTACCACCCGGGCAATCTGCTCGCGCTGGCGTTGGGACGCCTGATCGCAACGGGTCAGGACAATCACATCCGCCCGCTTCAGCGATCGTACGGGCTCACGCAGCAGACCGCGCGGCAGTAGAAACCCGAATCCAAACGGGCAGGTGGCGTCGACCAGGACGATATCCAGTTGACGGGGAAGCTTTCGGTGTTGAAACCCATCGTCAAGGACAACGCAATCGGCGGCCAACCGGTGGATCGCCCGCTCGGCACCGGCGCGGCGATTGCTGTCGGCCACGTACGCCACGCCCGGGCAGTGCTTGCGAATCACCAACTCTTCATCGTTGGCGCCGCCGCCTTCAGCGCGATAGCCGCGGGCCACGACCACCGGATTGCGCCCCAACTCCAAAAGCCATTGTGCCACGGCGATGACCATCGGTGTCTTGCCGGTTCCGCCGACCGTGATGTTCCCGATGCTGATGACGGGAACGGAGACCGGGTCGCAGGGCTGCGTGTCATACCTCCGGTTTCTCAGACCGACCAATGCGCCGTACGCCCATGAACCGAGGCGCAAGATGCCAAGCAGCGGCATCGCAGGCCACCCTCCTTTCCCCTCGATCAATCCGCGATGACAGGCGGCAAGCCCCATGCGCTAGTCCTGACAGAAAACGACCGAACAACACGTAACGCACGCCTGTGTGGTTCGGTCCACCGCCTGATGGTAGCCGAGCAAGGTCGGTGCCGCATCCGGAAGCGCGGTGGCCAGGGCATACAGGCACCCCGCGCTGCATACGCGCGTCGCGTTGTGCGCCGCCGACAGCGACCGCACAAACCCCTCCGGATCTCCGGCGGCATAGCATTCGAGCGCCTCGGCGTCACGACGTCGAACGGATTCCAGAAACGCGTCGTCCAACTCCGCTTCGTCTCCAAAAGCGTGGCCAACGTGACTCAAATCCGCCCCGGCGACGACAAGCACGTCGCGCTTCGACTCGCGAATCCGTTCGCCAAGTTGCTGCGCAAACACCTTCAGATCGACTCCCCGGCCGTCGTACGGAGCGGTGCCGGTCGGTCCACAGGGATCGGGACAAAGGAAGGGCACGAGTTCGAAGTTTTCGGCACCGAAAAGATACTGCAACCACGCGACTTGCAGCTCGACGGAATGCTCGCAGGCATGGTCCAGCTCATACGTGCGCAACGCCCCACACCGTGCCTCCAACGACTCGAGAAACCCGACGTCGCACTTCGTCGTTCCCAAGGGCGTGGAGAAGGCGGCCGCCGTGGACACTACCGACGTCGACCGGCCGAAGTGATTCGTCCCCAGGATCACCGCGAGCTCGGGCGCGGGGCGCCCCTTCAACGTCCTGTAAGATCGGCCGTAGCAAGGCGCCCCACGCGGATAGTCCAAGTGGGGGGCGACGACGCCGACGATGCGACCGGGTACGTGGGCCGCCTCAACCGCCCGACACATTTCATCAAACAGCGTGCCGCTGTCGTCTACGATGCCGAGTCCGGCCGCATCGCGCATGGGGCGCGATGACTGATTCAGGTAGGCCTCGACCAACGATTGATAATGCGCCTCAAACGCCGGGCCTTCCAGGAACTTCGCCTCCTCAAGGTGATCGAGCAGCCCGTCCAAGATCTCGTCGGAAACCCCCACACCGACCCGTTCGCGGAATCCGTTGCGGATATCCCGGCAGGTGCTGTTTCCATCCATCAGCGCCAGAAGTTGAAGCGCCGGCGGGCTGACCAGCAGCATTGCCTCCGAAATCCCGGAAGCGTCGCGCAGGCCGATCCGACCATCCGCTTCGGGTCCGCCTCCGTCGAGGGGAAACGCCTCGAGCGGGCGCAGGCGAGGTTTGTATGCTGGATCCCGAATCATTAGAGCCGTTTCATTTTTTTGTGCAGCGGCGCCGCAAGCCCTGCGATTCAGTGACTACCCTGAGCCGCGGGCTTCAGCCCGCGCGGCGCCCCGGTTTCTGGTAGCGCCAAGCCGCTGTGAGACCGCGCAGGCTGAAGCCTGCGGCTCGAAAACATTGTTCTAGAGCGCTGTCATACCACATAAGTGTACCGCGCCTGGCGCAATCGGGCCATGCCCCGAAGCAGGGCACGCGCCGACTAATCGCGCTCGTTTGAGATGCAAGAGGGTTGGACCCATCCGGTTCGATGAATGGCGCGGACCGGATCCCAGACCGGGCCACACGCCCTCACGGCCGATTCAGGGCTCAGATGGCGGTAGGGATCAGGAAGGCAGCTTCGTCGCGCGGGAACGGCTCCCGACCGTCCGAGCCCGGCGCGAGGCCGTCACATACCCGCCATCGACGAGTTGCCCAACGTATCCATCATCTTGAGGGCCGCTGGACCGGCCAACACAACCAGGATGGCTGGAAAGATGAATATGATAAGTGGTGCCATGAGTTTGACGGTCGTTTTCTGCGCCTTTTCCTCCGCGGCTTGGCGCCGCTTGGTTCGCAAGGCCTGGGACTGATTGCGTAGGGCTTTGCCGATGCTCGTCCCAAAACGCTCCGCCTGCGACACGGTCCCGACGATCGCCTGCAGTTCGTCCAAGTCGGTCCGACTGGCAAGATTCTTCAGCGCCTCGGAGCGGGGAATCCCCATCTGCGTTTCGAGGGTCACCATTTGGAATTCTTCCGAAAGGATCGGGTGTACGAATCGCATCTCATCGCCGACGCGCTGCATCGCCGCATCCAACCCCAAACCGGATTCCACTGAAATAACGAGCATGTCCAGGGCGTCGGCAAGCCCATCGCGAACCGAGCCTTTGCGTTTGGAGATGGCCATCCGCAGCCACACTTCCGGCGCCAAGAACCCGCCACCGGCGCCGCAGAGCGCGAAACCGACGACGTTGATCAACGTGACCCCTTTGGCCAGACCGTAGAGCGACCCCGCCAGACCGAGGCAGACGGCCACCACGGTCTTGCTGGCAAGAAACATGGCGGTGGCTCGATCTTCTCGGAATCCGGCCGTCGCCAACCTCAGGCGTAGCTTGGAGATGTGCTCTGCGTCGTTGAGCATGGTCGGCCGAGAAGCGATCGGCGTGACCTTTTCCAGAACTTTCTTGGTAACCGATTCCTTCGCCTTCTTGCGCAATGCCGCCACGCTGTCCTCGGCGCGGCGCCCCGTCATCCTCCTCTTGATGGCATCGCTTCCGTTCTTGCTGTCGGGCCAGATCGCGTAGGCGATCAAGGCAATGCTCACTACAAGCAGGACACCTATTATATACAGCATGATTCCAGCCAAATCCTAAAGAAGGAACAAGTACGCACTCCGTGCCGCCAACACCACCGCCACGGCAAGTCCCCTTAGACTTTGATGTTGACAATCCACCGAATCATCGCAATACCCATAAGCTGCAGCCCCACCGCGATCATCAGCATGATCTGCCCCATCGGATCTTCCAGCAACACGCTGCCGTAATCCGGATTCATGTAGAGCGAACCGACGAAGACCACCGCGGGCAACGCAAACAACACCCACCCGGACAAACGCCCTTCCGCCGTCAGCCCGCGAACCAGCCCCTTCAGTTCGATCCGCTCGCGGATCACACCGCTGATGTTGTCCAACACCTCCGCCAGATCACCACCGGTGCTCCGCTGAATGTTGACGGCCGTCACGAAAAAGCGAACATCGAGCGAATCCACGCGATTCGCCATGGCTTCCAACGCCTCCTCGATTTTGATGCCGAGGTTCTGCTCGTGGTAGACCCGCGCGAATTCTTTGGCGATCGGAGGCGGCAGTTGCTCGTAGACAACCTGAATCGCACCGGCCAGTGAGTGCCCCGCGCGCAGCGCCTGGCCCATCATCTCGAATACGTCCGGCAACTGACTCTCGAGCCTGGACATACGCCGAACGCGCCTGAAGTTGATCCACAGCAACGGAAGCACCAGCACGGCGCCTCCGCACAACAGCGCAACGGCGTAGAAAACGTGGAACATGAACAACACCACCGTCACAACGCTGGACGCGCCGCAGAGATTAAGCATGACCTGAGAGGCCGACCAGTCCAAATCCGCCTGGTCCAACACCGTTTGCAGCTTGGGGATGAACTTGAATTTCCCCACCACACTCTCAGCAAAGGTCCGCCCATCGTCGAACGCACCGCGGCGCGTGATGCTGCTGCCCTTCTTGGCTTGGGGGCGATGCCCCTGAAGGCGGTCCGTGATCTTTCGCTTGCGGGCCGATTGCGAATCCACGATGACCTGAAAAATGCCGTAGGCTAGCAGCACCGACCCCAGTACGGGCAGAATGTAGACCGCGACCTGGGATTGCGCCAGCTCTTGTGGTAGCAACTCTGGTAACATCGTAGAAAACTCTCCACCGGACGGACTACTCGCCGGTATCCGTCATCAGCACCTTACGCGTAAACATGTCCGGATCGATCTTGCATCCGGCCGCACTCAGACGATCCACAAACGACGGCCGAATTCCGGTCGCCACAAACTGACCGTACGCTTTCCCTTCCGTGCTGATCCCCTTCTGTTCAAAACTGAAGATGTCCTGCATGGTGATGGTCTCGCCCTCCATCCCGGTGACTTCCGTCACGCTCACGATCTTACGCGGCCCGCCGGTAAGTCGCTGCGCGCTGATGATCAGGTTGATCGCGGAGGCGAATTGCTGGCGAATGGCACGCACCGGAAGATCAAACCCGGCCATCATCACCATCGTCTCCACCCGAGCCACGGTGTCGCGCGTGCTGTTGGCGTGGAGGGTCGTCAACGAGCCGTCGTGGCCGGTGTTCATCGCCTGGAGCATGTCCAGCGTTTCCGCCCCACGGCACTCGCCGACCACGATTCGATCGGGACGCATACGCAGGCTGTTGATCAACAGGTTGCGGATCGTGATCTGTCCCTTGCCTTCGATGTTGGCGGGTCGCGTTTCCAACCGCACAACGTGCGGCTGCCGCAGTTGCAGCTCCGCCGCGTCTTCGATCGTAATGATCCGATCCGATTCCGGAATGAAACTGGAGAGGTTGTTCAGCAACGTTGTCTTGCCCGACCCCGTTCCGCCTATGACCAGGATGTTGAGATGCGCGTAGACGCACGCATGCAGGAAGTCGCGCATTTCGGACGTGCATGACTGGAAGTTGATGTAATCATCCCAGGTCAACGGGTCCGCGCCGAAACGCCGAATCGACATGCTCGGGCCGTCGATGGCCAGCGGCGGAATGACCGCGTTGACACGACTCCCATCAGCCAGACGGGCGTCGACCAGCGGACAGGTCTCATCGCAGCGCCGGCCGACCGCGCTGACGATCTTGTCGATCACGTGCATCAGGTGCGCGTTGTCCCGAAACTGCACTTCCGTCAAAACGAGATTGCCGTCGCGCTCCACGAACACCTGCTTGGGGCCGTTGACCAGAATATCGCTGACCGTCCCGTCCGATAGGATGACCTCGAGCGGCCCCAATCCGAATGTTTCGTCGAGCACTTCCTCAATCAGGCGCTGCCGCTCATGAAAGCTCAACAGCGTGTTTTCCTGATCGGTAAGCTGAGCAACGATCTCCCGCACCTGCTCGCGCAACGTCTCCTCGTCGCCGACCATGCGCGTCAGATCGAGTTTGTCGATCAGCTTCCGGTGCAGACGCATCTTCAGCGCGTTGGTCTGCTCGATCTTCTCATCCGAAACCTTGCTCTTGCCGGGTTTGGCCGCGATGCTTTTCTTGGCGGGCGCGGCGGGCGCCGACGCGCCGGCGCCGGGCTTTTGGGGAGTCCCCCCGGCCGCCTTCGGCGGCCTTGCAGGCGTCGCGGTTCCCGAAAGCCGTTTTGCAAACATGACTTCGACTATGCCCCTTCGAATTCCCCAAGACCTCGGCGCATCGGCGCGCCGTCCACCGCGGCCGCGCTTGCCGGACGCGACCCGACCAACGCCGCCTTAATGCGCAAAGATTCGCCCGATCAATCCCGGCTGGTCTTTGGAGTCACCGGCCTCCTCCTGCGGCTCGTGGAGCCGACGCGCGATTTCCTCAATGGCCAATCGAACCTTGCTTTTCGGAGCAAACGTACGCAACGGCTCCCCGAGATTGATGGATCCGCTGACCGTAGACCAATCGTCCGGGATGGAAGCGAGCGCTTCGATGTTCAGTGTCTTGGTCGCGTCTTCAATCGAGACATCCGTCGCATTCCGCCCTACCCGATTGGAAATGAGCAATGTCTTCTCGCCGACGCCTTCGGCATCTCGGACCTCGCTCAGGAAGCGCATCGCGTTGCGGATGCAAGGTACAAGCAGTTGCACCACGAGCAGATTCGTGTCGGAAAGATCAATCACGGACTTCGCGCGAATGTCCGATCGGTTCGGGCCGTCCACGACCACATACTCGTTATGGCGGATCAACGTCGAAAGCAAACCGACGCACGAGGCGGCCGTCATGGTATCCGCTTCCGCCAGGCTCGTCGGACGACTCAGCACGCGAACACCGGTGGAATGCTTGATCAACGCCCGATCCAACATCTGCGGTTCCAATTGTTCCGGTGATTCACACAAATCCGCCAGCGTGAAGGTCGGATCAATATCCATGAAGGTCGCCACCTGACCAAACCGGTAGTCCAGGTCCACCACCACCACATCACCCTCGGCCAGCGCCGCCAACTCCACGCCCAGGTTCGTCGCAAACAGCGTTGCCCCCACGCCCCCTGCAGCGCCGGTCACCGTGATCAGCTTGCCTTCCACCACCGACTCAGCTTGTTGGCTGAGAATCTTGTCGACGGCCTCAAACAGCGCCTCGTCGTCGATGGGTTTGGGCAAAAACTGCGTCGCCCCCAAGCGCATCGCCTTGAGGATCAGCGGCCCGTCCGTCGACGACGACGTCGCCAGAATCGCGACATTCGGATGAGCGGCGGCGATCTCGGCAATCGCCGGCAACACGACATCCGGTTGCGGATCCAGGTTGACCAACACACCGGCTACATGAAACTGGCCAACCGTCTGCGCGAGCAGCGCCGGCTCATCCACTTCAGCGACGATCCGGATTCGCTTCGACGCGAGCAAACGCGCGCGCAGCTCTTTCGAATAGTCGCCTTGAGTGTTGAAAACTAAAAAGCGTACGTCTCGCCCCATGGACGTCTTGATTGCCCTACTGTCCGAGCGGGCGTGCCACGCGTCGAGCCGCGTGGTGCCGCCTGCTCAGAACAAAAGACCCAGCCCATCCGGAGCGCTCGGCTACACGAATGAGCCTATTGAACCAATTGCACGGGTCGAATACCGCCCAGCCGCCAGAAAATATCCGCCAACTGTGCGCTGTACTCGTCGACGGAGCCCTCCGCATGGAAGTGCTCCCCCTGGCCTATATCGGCAATTTGTTCCATGAGGCTCTGATTAGACCCGGTCCCGACACTCACCGCGAAAATGCGAATGCCCAACGCCACGGCTGCGTTCGCCCGATCCAGCGCCCAGGCCGCGCCCGCGGCGTTATTACCGGGATGTCCCGCTTCGTCCACATTCGCATTGCCGTCGGTTAGCAAAATTATCATCTTAACGGACGCCGGTCGCGCACGGACACTCGTCAATTCCTCGATCGCCCGCTGCAAACCGGCCCCCATATTGGTCCATCCGTTGTAATGACCCGCTTGCATGTTGCTCAAACGGTTCGACACCAGCTCATAATCCTGCGTCAGGTCAATCTCATGGCGACCGTCCGTCCCATAAACCTCCAACGACAGTTGATCGTTGGTGCCCAACTGCGTGACATGATCCGTCATGAAGGTGACCGCATCTTGAACCGCACGCATCGGTTGATGCGGCGTGTTGGCCAAGTCCGGCGTCTCGCTGTGGCGGAATTTCCGCTCGAGCAGGAAGTTGAAGAACGTTTTCAGACCAAAGCGATACCGAAAGGCGGGGTTCGCCGCGGCCATGCGCGTGCCGCTGTAGCGCATGTAGTTGTAAATATAATCCGGCCAGGAAGACCCATTGAACGGGTAGTCCACCAACCAGGTCATCTCACCGCCACCGAGCTTGCCATTGCCGTTTCCATTGCGGACCTGATCCGGCGGCAAGGTCTCCCATAGCCCCCCGGGGATACCGCTGTCCCACCGCGCCAGACCCAAGGCTACCGCCACGCGGTTGACCCAGTGCCCCGACGAGTGGCCGTGCCCGTCACCGTTGGACGACAACAGGCTGTTGATCTCATCGTTCGAATACCCGATCGTCTGATACATCTGGATGAGATCGGCGTTGGTCCAATTCTGATACCGGGGCAGGTACACCAGCCCCGGATCCTCTTCGATGACGTAGTTGACGTCGAGCGAATCGCCCCAGTAGTACATCTGCCCGAACGTGGGGCCGATCTGACCTCCATTCGGCGCCGTGCCCGGATCCATGCCGCCGTCTCCAGCGTGAATGGGTCCGAAAGCAGGCGGCG
Organism: Phycisphaerae bacterium; assembly: GCA_046753625.1. GTDB lineage: Bacteria > Planctomycetota > Phycisphaerae > UBA1845 > UBA1845 > JADFOB01. The sequence goes on from JBHHUB010000006.1 coordinate 41,568, forward strand.
GCGCCGGGCTGGCCGGATCTCCCGGCGGCGGCGGATTGACCCCGTCCCCAATCCCGTTGACACCCCGGTCCACGGGCACCCCCGACCAGACGTCGAGCAGATTGAGCTGAACCTGCCCGAGCCGGTAGAGCTCGCTATCATCGTTGTGAGACGCGGAGAGATCCGCCACGACCGCGATGTCGCGCGGAATCATGATGGCGACCGCGCTGGCCGAAAGATCGACCTCGGCCATCCCAAAGATGCGCGCGAAATAGAGCGGCAACGCCCCATTGCTCGAGTCGGATGTCTGCCGCACCCGCACCCGGACCGCATCGGGCAAGAAATCGGTTGCCTCGAAATCGAATGAGCCGGTCGCCTCGTTGAACGCGGCCCGACCGAACTGGACGTCTGAAGCGTCCAGAGAGAGCGTTCGCCCGAATACGGGGTTGGCCTGGGTATACTCCACGGCCGCCGCAACGGCCGCCTCCAACGGGTCAGCCGAGTCGGGCGCCGCCAACATGGCTGCGGCTGCCAGCGAAGCGGCATCCGCCGTCCGCTGGATGTCCGCCTTCGTGTTGTACATCGCTCCTACGTCCACGGTAAGAGCCGCGAAACTCAGCAGCACGATCAGCAAGGCCGCCACCTGGACGGCTACAACGCCTCGCCGACGTCGCCCGCCGGCTCCTCGCGAGAATTGCATGTTCATTCGAGTTCCCTCCGAATTCGAAATGTTGGCCACGCAATAAAACAACGCTCGCGAACGGCAAACAGGTCACCGTCCCGGCCGGGGGTTCCCAAAACAAGACCCCGTGGCCCAGCGCTTCACCAATACCCGACATCACACCGGCCCTGTGGCCGACACGACGTGCGGAATCAGCATAACCTCGTTCGAAAGATGCCCAATCACGGCGCACGGTCCGCGAAGAATCGTGCGACGAAAAGCATGATGGATGCGTCGGTGTGTGTGGAATGAATCCGACCGGGAGCACGGCACCCCAAGTCGGCCCCTCCCGGTGTGGGGCCTGGCTCCCAACACCGCGGCCGAGCGATGCGCATGGTCGGCTAGGATCGTTACCTACCATCGATGCTCTCCCCTCCTACACGGCGTTGGGCGCGTCGCGCCCAACACCGTCATCCGAGCCCTGAATCACCATCTCTAGACCCGGACGCAACCAGTCCATTCGGCGAACTAGGGAAACGTGGTCGCTTCCGCAATGCCCCAAGGCCCATGCACGGACGACTCCTCCGGCTGCGATTGCAACGCCACGGGTCGATGCGAACCCACGCCGGCTTTGCCGTCGTGGCGGCCCGGCGTCGTTTCCAAGCTATCCAGCAGACCAAGCAGATAGAGTTCCGTCTCATTTGGATCGACCCGCCCGTCCGTGGGCAGACGTGCGGCCTGATGCGCTTCCAGCGGCGCAACGATTTCCGGAGTCACCAGCACGACCAACTCGGTGAG
>JBHHUB010000007.1:0-42577 GCA_046753625.1 Phycisphaerae bacterium
GCTAGTAACCCGGCAGGGCCCATGTCCACCGGATGCGGGGAAACAGAGTATTATCGGACTGAAGGCACCCCACCCGCTCCGTGGCGTCGCAAGACACCCGACTAACCCATTTGTTTTCCACTTGTCAACTATTCTGACGGAATAACAATATCGATGACCGCGTCTATTTGGACGGCTACAATAAACAGGCTCGACGACGTGGGCACTGAGTAATGGAGAAACCAATCATGATCCCGAAGACCATGGAAGCGGGCACCCCAGCTCGACGATTCTTGCTGGCGGTGCTGCTCGGCGGCGCGCCGTTGGTAACGGCTGCGTCCTGCGACCCCAACACCGGCAACTTCACCTTCTTCCGCGATGACGGGCTCATCGAGGACGTGCTCGACGAGGGCGACTTCTTCGACGACGACCACCACCACGACGACGGCTTCTTCTTCGACATCTTCCAGGAGGATTACTTCTACGACGATTGCTTCGATTGCTTCTGACGCAACGCAAACGCTGATTCGATGGGTCTGCCTTGTGACACAGCGGCCCACCGCTGTGTCTGGGCAGCCCTTCAGCCGGGGGCGGCTGAGCCACGAGGGCCGAGCCAGCACGCCAAGACAACCTTGACCTAGCCCGCGAGCAATCCTACAGGGCGGCGAGGGTGGCCAGATCGAAAGGCTTGGCGGCGGTGATGGTTGCGCCGAATGCGCGGCGAGGGTCTGCCTGAGGCGTTAGCGTAAACCCGTCATGACCGAACACTTCGGCGATCAGCGCTTGGAGTTCCGGTTCGCAGCCGGCCCAGGTATCCGGCGTGTTGGGTGCCAAGGCGCGGTCATTGATGAACCAATCGAAGGTGGAGCGGCTGAACGTCAAACCGCCCGCGCCGGCCAACGCCTTCTCCAATAGCAGACACGCCCCGGCCGCCGCCGCAAGAGCCTGGCGAAATCGACCGGCATTGCTCCCATCCAGTGCGGCTTTTCGGTTGTAGCGCATTCCCCAGACGCCGTCCGCGTGATCCATGTTGTAATCGGCCTCCAGCGCGATGAGCATCACGCCCGGACCGTCGGGAACATGCCGGTAATCCGCGACGTCGATCAGCAGTTCTGGGAGCGATTCCTCCCGAATCCACTCATGGAAAATCGGGATCAGCCGCGCCGCATCAACGCCCATGGCGCCGTCGACGGGAATCTTCACGTTCGTGTGCTGCCATTGCATTTCTTGTCTACCCTGCTCCTGCATCCGGGCGGCCCGTGTGGGGTTCACCCGACGTGCTCCCGTGCGATTCCCTAGTGCTTTGACGCACCTAAACTTTCGGGTTCGTTACGAATCAGAGCCGCGGGCGACAGCCCTCGGACTGGTCCCACCGCTAGCGCGGTGGGCTCTGATTGGCGCGCCCGATTCCGGTGGCTCGGGCAGCGACAACCCATAGATTACGGTGTGACGCAGCACTAGTCGACCGCCGCCTCTCCGCGGATGCGATGATAACAACTGTGCGCGGCCTCGACGAATAGCTGCGCCTCCTCGATGGTCTGGTGGGCCGATTCGCTGGTAAACGCCGCGTCACCTTTTTCGTAGGCTGCGAACAGGTACTGTGCGAATTTGCCGTGCGCGTACGGATCAAAGAATATCTTGGTGTTGTAGTAGCGCTCGCGGAATTCCTCTACGATTTCGTCGGGATCATCGTCGGAGACGTCGTCGTACTGTAGCTGCACCAGGGCTTTGGCGGCCGTGAGCATGGCACGAAGGGCCTCGGCGCCGGCCTTGGGCGCATCACCGCCTTCCAGCAACACCTGAGCATCGAATACCATCCGCTCGGCGCTGGTCATTGAGAACTCAAACGCGGAGACGACCTCACCGGCACACTCGCCCTTGCCGATGTCGCCGGTGCTGTATTCCCGCGGATCGGCCCAATCGCTGTAAAACGATGGATCGGCGTCGTGGTCCGGCGGATTCTTCGTCAGGTCTTCCAGCACGCGGCGCATAGCCACCTTGCCCACACGGGCCACAAACGTCTGAAACTCTTCGTCGCCCCGGCGGTCTTTGAGGTAAAACTCGAGAATGCGGTCGAGCGCATCAGGAATCCGCTTGGAAGGAATAGGCACGATCGGCAGGCCGAACGAGCCGGCGTTGTTTTCCCACTGACCCCCGAGCACGACCTGAAAATGGGGCACCTGATAGCCGCCGACGATCCGGTTCACGCCGAAAAAGCCGATGTCCGCGACGTGGTGCTGGGCGCAACTATTGAAACAACCGCTGACCTTAATGTGCAAGGCTTGCACGGCTTGGTCCATCTGGAAACACTTCTCGGCCAGCCGCTTGCGCAACTCGCCGGCCAGGCCTCGCGAAGAAGAAATCCCCAGCTTGCAGGTATCCGTGCCGGGGCATGCTACAATGTCAAGAATATGGCACGCGCCGGGCTCGCTCAACCCGACGGCATGAAGCGCCTTGTACAGCGCGGGCACATCCGCCTTGGAAACCCATCGAATCACAAAATTCTGCTCGACCGTCGTGCGGATCGTGCCGGTGGTGAAGGTGCGCACTATGTCGGCCAGAGCGCGGGTCTGATTGGCCGTCAGATCGCCCAGAGGCAACGCGACCGTAACCGTCGTATACCCCGCCTGCCGCTGGTCGCGCAGGTTGGTTTTGATCCAGAAGCCGTAGCTTTCGTCGCCGTTGATTTCGGGCAATACGCCGGACGAACGCTTCGGCGTCTCCTGCTCCTTCTGCGCCTCCTCAAGGTATTCGGTCCAGCGCGGATCGTCGTGCAGCAACTTGCGCTCGGCGAGCACGGCCTCCTTGAACGTCTCCATGCCCATGCTTTTGATCAGAAACTTCATCCGGGCTTTGGATCGGTTTTTCTTCTCACCATGCTTGGCGAAAACACGGGCGATGGCCTGCGCCATGGGCAGCGTCTCATCGAGCGGAAGAAACGCGTCGAACAGCTTGGCCGCATGGGGCACGGCACCAAGCCCGCCACCGACGACGAATCGAAACCCACGCTCCTCCTTTCCGTCCACGACCCGCGTTACCGCCGTGTAACCAAGATCGTGCATCGCGGTGAGCCCGCATGCGTGCTGTCCACAGCCGCTGAACGTCGGCTTGAACTTGCGCCCGAAATTCTGCGCATCCGGGTGGCCGAGCAGGAACAGCGCCAACGCCCGGGCATGCGGCGTCACGTCGAACGCCTCATCCGGACAGACGCCCGCGTAGGGACACCCCGTAACATTGCGCACCGAGTTGCCGCACGCCTCACGCGTGGTGATGCCCACCGCCGCCAAACGCCGCATGATCGTGGGCGTGTCGTCGAGGTGGATAAAATGCAACTGAAAGTCCTGACGTGTGGTCACGTGGACGATGCCGTCGGAATACTCCTCGGCTAAGTCCGCGAGGGTTTCGAGCTGCTCCGGATTCATCCCCCCGTAGGGAATCTTGATGCGCATCATACCGGGGGCATCCCAAACGGTGTTGGGGCCCTTGGTCATCGCGGCTTCCCGGTAGGCGAGTTGGCGGGTGCGCGTGCCGTCGTAGCGCTGGCCGTTGTCGTAGCGCTGGCCGTACGCCCCACGCCGCAGCCGTGTCTCGGCGAAGACTTTTTCGTCGAGCTTGCCTTGCCGACGGAGCGCCATCTCCGTCTCGAACGTCTCTATTTCTTCCGCGAGTTGATCCGGGAGCGTACCGGCGAGACGCTCCTTCCACAGGATATTGCTGGCCTTCATGATGATGTACTCCGGTCCGGGCGACGGTTGCCTTGACAGCGCCTCCAGATTAGCAAAACGGCACCTGATAATCAACGGACGACCAAGGTGGGCAGTGACCGCGAGACCGCGCGCCTGCGGAACCTGTCGATGGCGTTGACGAATGACTTTAGGTATAGTCTCAACCGTCATGAACAGCGATCAGAATCTTCGCGTGTACGAATCGATTCTCGGACTCTTACCCAGCGCCGAGAATCCGACCCCGCTCGTGCGCCTCAATAAAGTCGTACCGTTCAAACACGCCCAAGTCTTCGCCAAACTCGAATGGTTCAATCCTTTTGGGGCGATCAAGGACCGGGTGGCCGCCAACATGGTTCGAGACGCCGAAGAACGGGGCGCGCTCGAATCCGGCAAAAAGCTCGTCGAGGCCACGTCCGGCAACACGGGCCTGGGGCTGTCCATGATCGGCAACGCCAAGGGCTATCCCCTGCGAACGCCGCTTTCTGTGGCGATTCCGCTGGAAAAACGAACGGTGTTGCGGTTCTTCGGAACGGAGGTGGTCGAGCTTTCCGACTCCCTCTGCCCGGCGCCCGGCGCCCCGGAAGGCGCCATCGCCAAAGCCATGGAAACCGCGGCGACCGAGCCGGATTTCGTCCTGTTGAACCAGTACAAAAATGAGGCCAACCCCGGTGCACACTACCGCACGACCGGCCCGGAAATCTGGCGGCAGACGCAAGGCAAGATCACGCACTTCGTGGCCGGCCTCGGCACCTGCGGCACGATCACCGGAACGGGAACGTATCTCAAGGAGCAGCGGTCCGACGTGCGCGTGCTCGGTGTCTACCCGGAAGAGGGACACGACATCCCCGGGGTGCGCAGCCTCAGGCAGCTCGAACACACCGATTTCTACCGCCCCGAGTTGTACAACGATACGACGGAGGTCACCAACCGCGAGGCGTTCGACATGTGCCTGCGGCTAAACCGCGAAGAAAGCGTCATCGGCGGTCCGAGTTCCGGCATGGCGATGACGGGCTTGCTGCGCATGGTGCCCGATGAGCCGGGAACACTCGCCGTGGTGATCTTCCCGGATGATGTGTTCAAGTACGCCTCGTCGTTCCAGCGGCATTTCGCCGACTTGTGCCCGACGGGCGAGGACGACCAGGCGACCGGAACGAGCAAGAACGACCTGTTCGTCGCGGAGATGATCGAGAACCTCAAGAACAAACACGACACGATCAAAGCCAACGACGTCGCCAAGCTCCTGGCACAACCAGATCACCCCATGATCGTCGATGTGCGCGAGCCCGAGTTGTACCGCACGTCCATCATCGAGGGCTCGGTGAACATCCCGCAAAATGACCTGCCCCAACGCAAAGTGGAATTGCCGGAGGATCGCGATGCCCCGATCATCATGGTCTGCGGGATCGGCAAATTCTCGAAGTACACCACGCTCTACCTCAAATCCTTGGGGTACCGCAACGTCAAGAGCATGAAAGGCGGCGTCAACGAGTGGGTCCGCAAAGGTCACCCGACCCGCGCCGCCGACGCCTAGGACGCATCAGGCCCACGACCACCGCCCGCCGCCGCGTCCGGGATGATTATCGACCCCAGAGGCTGTCTTCAACTCCAGGCGCGGCTCGACCGAACTAACCCATAGGAAACGATCTCGCTCGGCGTGCATCGCGCTCGGCATCGGTGGACACACTCCCGCGCCGCCTGCGCCTCTCGCCCGCCCAGGCGGCGACCACTGCCTGGGTATCGTTTCCAAGGAATGCGGCCGTGTCGCGTCAGCACGGCCTGCTTGCCCTTGGTCATCCCTCGATGGCTAACGAACTGAACTACGGTGCCCGAACTTTGCGTGCCCTACTCAAGAATCTCGCCATCTTGCTTACCGCACAGCTAGTCTGTGTGGCCGTGGGATCGTGGATGCATCATCAGTTTCTCACGGCATCAACCCGCCACGCGCTCCATGAGCAAACCTGGTCCGAGTTGGAAACGCATGCGGAATGGTTGCAGGCGACACTCGCCCGAACGACATCGACCGCACGCGGCGTACGTGCTTCCGACGCGAAGTCCGCATGGAGTACGATCACCGACCAACCCCTGCCCGGCGACGGCGTCCTGATCGTCGATGAGCAATGGCGCGTGCTCACCGACTCCGAACTGGGCCGGGACGATCGCGTCGAGGCGGATGTTATCGGAGCACCCTGTGGTTGGATGCCACTCTCCGACGCCCCGCGGACGTCGGATCATGGCATTCGCGGACATCTGCAACGCCCGGACGGCCCCCATTGGGCCGTCGCCCTGGAGATACAAGACCCTCCAGGCCACCTCGTGGTGCACCGCCCCGCGTCCGAGCTCGACGCCACCGCCGCGGCGCTGTTCACTTCGCTACCCATCATCAGCGGGGTATCCACTCTTTGGATATGCATGCTGCTGGGGATGGTTGACTACTTGATTCTGGCACGGCTCGAAGAGCAGGCGGGCCGGGAGCGAGCGGAACGTGAGCGCAACGCCTTAGCCCAATCGCAAAGCCTGATCCGCACGCGCGACACGGTCATTTTCGGACTCGCGAAACTCGCCGACTCGCGCGATCCGGAAACAGGAGATCATCTAGAGCGAATCTCAGTCTATTCCGCCACGCTCGCCTCCGCGCTCCAGCATCACCCCACCTTCCGCAAGATTGTAACCCCGTCGTTCGTCAAGCTCATTCGCATCAGCTCCGCATTGCACGACATCGGCAAGGTCGGCATCGACGATAGCATTCTTCGCAAGCAGACCGGCCTGACGCCCGAGGAACGGGTGCGCATGCAGCGCCACACGGAAATCGGCGGCCAATGCCTTCGGGAGATGGAACAGCGCTTGGGCAGCTCGAATTTCCTGCAGATGGCCAGAGAGGTTGCGTACGCCCACCACGAAGCGTGGGACGGCAGCGGTTACCCCTACGGCCTGAAAGGTGACGAGATTCCATTGGCCGCACGCATCGTGGCCATCGTGGATGTCTACGATGCGCTGGCAAGCAAGCGTGTATACAAGGAGGCGTTGCCGCACGAAGCGTGCAAGGCCTACCTCTGCGAGCAGGCAGGAAAAAAGTTCGACCCCGCGTTGATCCAGGTATGGCTCACCGTTGAATCCAAGTTTGCCGAAACCGCGCGGCGTTTCACCGGAGCGGAGCCGCTGCACGACCAGCCGGAAAAGATACCCGTCAAGCCGATCCAAGCCGAGCCCCTGCCGGCCGATCTGGCCGAAGTATTCTAAGCGGAACCACGCACGGGTTCCGAAAGGCCCGCGGGCGCGGGCCCAACCGGAGCGTACGCCATGCACGAATCGATTTTTCGAACGAACAGACTCTTCGAATGCACCCTGCTGATCGTTGTGATCGGCATGACCTGCATCGCCGCGAAGTTGGGCGAACACAAGCTGGTCGTGCTCAATCTGTTTTTCCTGCCGATCATCCTCGATGCCTACTTCCGCGGCCGTACGAGTGCGTGCATCGTGGCCCTGCTGTCCGTACTCGCCGTCACGATTGTGGCGGTGATCGATCCCAATGGGATGGCCGCGCACTTTACACCGCTGATTTCCGGATTCGCCCTGGCCATGTGGGCGGGCATCCTCGGCCTGGCCGCCATCCTCGTCGGCACACTTTGCGACGAACGCGCCAAGACTGTCGAGGAGCTCCACCAGGCCTACGTGGGCGTCGTGGAAGTGCTTTCACGTTACCTGCAGGGTGGACACCCCACCACCAAGTCGCGCTCGATCCGTGTGGCCGAGTTGAGCCAGCGCATCGCCGAGCAAATGCGCCTCAGCCAACGCCAAATCGACGACATTCGGGTGGCCGCATTGCTCTACGATCTTGGCAACGTCGAGATCACAACCAACTTGATAACCAAGGTGGTCGACACGCTGGAAGCCAGCAACAGGGCGGCCACCAAGCACACGTTCGCCGGTATGGATCTGGTCCATTCGCTTGGAACCGTGCTGCACTCGGCCGTTCCCTTGCTGCTCGATCAGGACCGGCAAAGTCATGATTTCCTGGACCCCGGCGATGTACTCGAAGCCACCGAGAGCCCCCTCGGCGCCAAAATCATCTCCGCGGCCCGCGCGTTCGATCAACTGACCGAACCCGGGACCGATGGTAAAGCGATGTCGCCCACGGATGCCCTTTGGGAACTCACCCAAGACCGCGCCGGCAACTACGACGCCGGCGTGCTCAAAGCCATGGGTCGCGTAGCACTGCGGCCGCCGGTCAAACACGACCACCAACACGCGTTGGCTTGATTCCGCCGGCCCGAGCAGCCAATCCCGCCCCCCCAAGAACAATGGCCTCCTTCGCGTAGCCGCCGTTGCCCGCCCGTGCGCAAGACCGGTTTGGCGGCGTCCAAGGGAAGGAGGCGATCCGGAAGAAGGGCGAGCATGAAGTGCCGTTCGTGGCCCGTCGGACACGAGTTCTTTGCCGAGCCTGAATGAGCATTCCCCGTATTCCGGCCCACCCACTGGCTGAATCGCCTATGGCGACCCATTGACATCGGAAGCGTAAGCCGACTTGTTGCTTGCCCGCCTGTTCCGACTGCTGCCGCGTGGAAGAGCCCAACTTGCCGGGCGCGGACGCTCACCCGCCGGTGAACCGCGCCTCGCCACGGCGCGCGGGACATGTCATTTTGGCAGAGTGTGGCAGGCAGTCTCGCGTTCTCCGCGTCTCCGCAACCCGCCCCAATCAGTCAGGATGGTCGATTTCGACTCCACCCGCTTGGCACGTCGTATGCAATGTTTGCCCCATGAAGAGGTACCTAGCTCAGGTGCCCATACGAAAGGACGCCACCATGAGAACAGACCAGTTTACCGTAAAGGCCGCTGAGGCGTTGCAGTTGGCCGAGCGCCTTGCGAGCCGGGCCGGCAACCCCGAACTGACGCCGCTGCACTTGCTGGCCGCGCTGCTCGCGCCCGCCGAGGCTGTGGGTCCGGGCGGTACGGGGCCGCTGCTGGAGAAGGCGGGTGCCAACGTTGGTCCAATTCGCTCCATGGTCGAATCGGAGATGAGTCGCTTGCCGAGGGTTTCAGGTGGCATGCACACCACCAGCTCGGCGTTTCAGGAGGTTGTCGATAGCGCGATCCAGTTCGCGAAAAACATGAAGGATCAATACGTCTCGACCGACCATTTGTTGCTGGCCCTATGCGATGTCGATAGCACTGCGAAGGAAGTGCTTTCCGTCAACGGGGCGCAGACGGACGATGTGCTGTCCGCCATGAAGGAACTTCGCGGCAGCGCCGGCGTGACGTCTCAGTCGGCCGAAGACACGTTTCAGGCGCTGGAGCGATTTGGACGCGATCTTGTCGCCATCGCCCGTGAGGGCAAACTCGACCCCGTCATCGGCCGGGATGAAGAAATCCGCCGCTGCATGCAAATCCTCGCCCGTCGGACCAAAAACAACCCGGTTCTGATTGGCGACCCGGGAGTCGGCAAGACTGCCATTGTCGAAGGTCTCGCGCTGCGCATTCTTGCCGGTGACGTGCCGGAAACACTGAAGCACAAACGGCTCGTGGTGTTGGACATGGGTCTGCTTATCGCCGGGGCAAAACTCCGAGGCGAATTCGAAGAACGGCTCAAGGCTGTCATCCAGGAAGTGATCGATGCCGACGGCCGGGTCATTCTCTTCATCGACGAGCTGCACACGCTCATCGGTGCCGGCAAGACCGAGGGCGCGATGGACGCGGGCAACCTGCTCAAGCCCGCCTTGGCGCGCGGGGAACTTCGCTGCATCGGTGCCACCACGTTGGAAGAATATCGTCAGCATATCGGCAAAGACAAAGCCCTGGAACGTCGCTTCCAAAAACTATACGTCGCTGAGCCAACCGTCGAAGACACGATTGCGATACTGCGCGGACTCAAACCGCGCTATGATGCGCACCATGGCGTGCGCATCCAAGACTCGGCCCTGGTAGCGGCTGCGACGCTGTCGCACCGCTACATTCAAGACCGGAAGATGCCGGACAAGGCAATCGATCTGATCGATGAGGCGGCCGCGCGTCTGCGCATCGAGAATGAGTCTATGCCGTCCGAGCTCGACGAGCTGCGCCGGCGCACGATGCAGTTGGAAATCGAACGCGAAGCCCTCAAGAAGGAGAAGGATGCGGCCAGCCGCAAGCACCTGAACGATGTCGAGAAGTTGTTGTCTGATCTGCGTGAAAAGGATCGCGGGCTAACCGCACGTTGGGAAAACGAAAAACGCCGATTCCAAATGATTGCCGATATCAAGAACGAAATCGGCGCCAAACAGACGGAGTTGGAAGACGCTCAGCGCCGCGGCGACCTGGAGCGGGCCGCGAAAATTCGATACGGTGAATTGTGTCAACTCGAGGCCTCGCTAACCGAACACGAAAAAAAGCTCGACGAGCTGCATCAAGACGAGCGGATACTCCATGAAGAGGTGACCGCCGAGCAGATAGCATCCGTGGTCAGCAAGTGGACCGGCGTACCGGTCTCACGATTACTCGAAGGTGAGAAAAAGAAGCTGATCGTGATGGAAGATCGCCTCGCCGAACGCGTAGTCGGTCAACGGGAAGCGGTGCGTGCCGTCTGCGATGCGGTACGACGCTCGCGTGCCGGCTTGGGCGATCCGAATCGTCCCATCGGTTCGTTTCTCTTCCTGGGTCCGACGGGCGTCGGCAAGACCGAGTTGTGCAAAGCGTTGGCCTCGTTCCTGTTTGACGACGAGGCGGCGTTTGTCCGTATAGACATGAGCGAGTTCATGGAGCAACACAGCGTTGCCCGACTCATCGGCGCACCGCCGGGATACGTCGGTTATGAGGAGGGGGGGCGGCTGACCGAAGCGGTTAGCCGAAGACCATACAGTGTGGTGCTCTTCGATGAGATCGAAAAGGCGCATCCGGACGTCTTCAATACGCTCTTGCAAGTCTTAGACGACGGGCGGCTGACCGACGGCCATGGACGAACCGTAGACTTCCGCAATGTGATCGTGGTGATGACATCCAACATCGGCAGCGAGCACATCCAGCAACTGGTCGAAACCGGCCACGACGATGCCCCCGCCCTGGACATCGAAATCGAGATGCGCGTAAAACAGGATCTCAAGGCAACGTTTCGACCGGAGTTCCTCAACCGCATCGATGAAATGGTGATTTTCCATCAGCTCACACGCGAGGACTTGGTGAAGATCGCTGAGATACAGGTGGTGTACCTCCGCCGGCGACTTGCCGAACGCGACTTGAAACTGGTCTTCACCGAAGCAGCTACGCAGAAGCTCGCAACGGACGGCTTCGATCCCGCCTACGGAGCAAGACCCCTGAAACGCCTCATCCAGCAGGTTATCGAAAACCCGCTAGCCAAACGCATCCTGTCCGGCGACTTCAGCCCGGGGGATACGGTTGCGGTGGACGTGGACGGCGCGGCCTTTGTGTTCGAGAAGCGCGAAGGCCGTTAGCCGCCCGTTGAACTTGTTCTCTGGTGTCATTGCGGTGAGCGTGCGGGAGGGGATTTGACCGGCCTTGTACCGTCGGCGAGCGACGGCTGACGGGTTAGGATGGCCGCGACGCCTCGATGTCGTCGGTCATCAGCGCCTCATCGCTCGATCAAGAGCGAGTGCATATGGCCTTACGCGCCGCTGATGCCGGACGATGCGCGGCGTTTGGTCGGTGCGTACGTGGCGCAAGACAACGAAGTGCGGCTGCACAGTGCGATCGGCGTCGACCGGCATGTCGGTGCCGCATTTCGCTGATCGGGGTCATACGCTTCCGAAGTGCCGCCCCGGATACCGCCATCGACCGCGATCGGGCATTGGCTACGTGCGACCGACCCCAAGCCGCCGGCAGACCCTACGTGACACGATGGTAACCGGGTTTGCGCCTGGTGCTCTGAACGATATCCGCCACCGATTCTGTCGCGTGCTTGGCGCCACACCATCCCTTCAAACATCGCCCCACCTTTTCTTCGCCGGCCAAGTGGCGTACGCTTCGCTGCGCGGAGGTAGCTTGTGCAGGTGGGAACGGCCCATCGTACCGAAATGAGAGGATCGTGTTGGATATGATCTGGTCGGCGCTTTCGGGCACGATGGTCAACGTGGCGACGGTTGCGGCCGGCAGCCTGGCCGGGCTTTCCGTCGCGGCCAAGGTTTCGCAGCGCTATCGGTTGATCGTGCTCACGACGCTCGGGCTGGTCACGATCACGCTCGGTATCGATGCCTCCGTGCTTCGCTTTGCCGACACGGTGCGGGAATTCGGTCCCAAGGTGGCCGACGGTCAGACATACGGCGCCCGCCTGGCCATGGTCATGATCGCCTCTCTGGTCCTGGGCTCGATCCTGGGGACGGCGCTGCGGCTTCACGCGCGGGTGGAATCACTCGGAAAATGGATTCATGGCCGCTTTTCGAAACAGGACGGGCACGCGTTCGCGGAAGGATTCTTGACGGCCAGTGTCATTTTCTGCGTGGGGCCGCTCACGCTTCTGGGGTGCCTGGAAAATGGGGCCCACGGCGATCCGAGCTACCTGTACATTAAATCAGTCTTGGATGGCTTTTGTTCGATGGCCCTGGCGTCCGCTTTGGGATGGGGCGTACTCGCGAGCGTTTTGACCGTGCTCACGTTTCAAGGCGGACTCTCCTTGCTGGCCATGGCGGTCGCCGCCCCGCTCGATCCGGTTTCGATTCAGTTGATGACGATCGTAGGCGGAGTGATTCTGCTGGCGACGGCATTGATGATTTTGGAAATCAAGGCGGTTCCGGTGGCGGACATGCTTCCGGGGATTTTTCTGCCGCCGTTGCTGGTTTGGATGGCCGAGTACCTGCGCCCCGGGATGCTGTTGCCCGGAGTCTGATCGGCTTACTACAAACCTTTGTCGCCGATATGAACCAGGATTCAGAACCATCCAACGTCTTCGCAGCTTTGCACACAGAAGGCGCGATGCCGCGCGCGGTGAGCCCGGAACATCCGTGCCCCTACCTGCCCGGTCGGCAATCGCGCAGCGAAGCCTATCTGGCGGATGGGCTAACCGGAGCCATGTATGAAGGCCTGATGGCCCTCGGTTTTCGCCGAAGCGGGCGGGTGGTCTACCGGCCGGTGTGCCGGGCGTGCTGCGCGTGCCAGCAACTCCGCGTTCCGGTCGATCGTTTTCGTCCGACGCGATCCATGCGCCGCGTGTGGCGGGCCAATCATGATGTCACCGTGGTCGTCGGTCCACCCGAGTGCAAGCCGAATCGGGCTCAATTGTTTCGCCGATACCTGGACCATCAGCATGACAGCGCAATGTCGCGGACGATGGAGGCGCTTCGAGAGTTTCTGTACGACTCACCGATTCAGACGCTGGAATTCGCGTACTATGCCTCCGACAAGCTCCTAGCCGTCAGCATCGCCGATGTTTGCCCGAACGGTTTGAGCAGCGTGTACGTGTTTTTCGAACCGGACGAAAGTAAGCGAAGCCTGGGAACCTACTCGGCGCTTTGGGAAATCGACTACTGCCGGCGCCACCGGCTTGCGTACTACTACCTGGGCTTCTACGTTGCCAACTGTGCGACGATGTCGTACAAGGCAAGGTTTCGTCCCAATGAGGTGCTCGTGGCGCCGGGTCGATGGGCGATGTTTCGGGAATAGGGCTGCGTCAACGCCGCCTTGATGGCGGAGCCCATGTAGCACAGCGGCCCCCGCTGTGTCTGCGCGACCATCCGGCGTGTTTGGGCAGCCCGTGGCTGCGTTTTCGGCAACAACCCAGCCGAGGGCGGCTGGGCTACAGTACCAGGCTCGGATCAACCGGAAAGGGCGTGCGGCGTTGCGTGACGAAGACCTCCGAACTCGATCCTTTCAGCGGATCCTTCTGATCAAACCCAGTTCGCTGGGCGACATCATCCACGCGCTGCCCGTCTTGCATGGCCTGCGGCGCCGCTTTGAAAACGCCCAAATCGACTGGCTCATCGGCAAACCGTTTGTCCCCCTCCTGGCGGGCCATCCCGAAATCAGCGAGCTGATTCCCTTTGACCGAAAACGATTCGGCCGGGTGGGCCGGAGCTGGTCGGCCACGAAGGAGTTCACGCGCTTTCTTCGCTCGTTGCGACAGCGGCGGTATGACTTGATCGTCGATATCCAGGGTCTCTTCCGATCCGGATTCATGGCGCGTGCCACCGGCGCGGCAGTCCGAATCGGGTTTCGAGACGCCCGCGAGGGCGCGTGGATCTTCTACAATCGCCACCTGACGCCGGCGACGAAAGACATGCACGCCGTAACGCGCAACTGGCTCGCCGCGGCGCCGCTCGGTTTTGCCGACGCCCCGATCCGCTTCGACCTCGGTGAGAACGCCTCCTGTGGGCAAGAGGCAAGGGCGCTGCTCCAAACGGCCCCGGCGGCGCCGGCCACACGATGGGTGGCCGTCATCCCGGGTGCCCGGTGGGAGACCAAAGTCTGGCCGCCCGATCGTTTCTCCCAGACGATCGACCGATTGCAGGCAACGTCCGATATCCGTTGCGTGCTCGTCGGTGGACCGGACGACGTGGACTTGTGCGCGGGGATTGCGCGGGCGTGCACTTCGTCCCCGCTCAATCTGGCGGGCAAGACGACGCTGCCTCTGCTCACGGGCGTTTTACGCGAAGCTGACTGCATCTTAGGCCATGATTCCGGGGCCATGCATCTGGGCGCGGCCCTGGACAGGCCGTTGGTCTGCATCACCGGCCCGACGAACCCCATCAGAACCGGCCCCTACCAGCGATTGGACGACGTGCTTCGGCTCGATCTGGCCTGCTCGCCGTGCTACCTCCGCCGCCTCGCCCAGTGCGGCCATCAACATCAGTGCATGCGGGATCTCAGCGTCGACATGATCACCGGCGGCGTGATGGAACGGCTTGACCGCCCCAATCGCCGTGACGCATAGGTAGTGCAGAGCCTTGGCGTCCGTGACGAACCCAGCGGGATGGGAACGCCGAATCAGACCCGCTGACGCCGGCCTGCGGACCCTCGCGGGAGACTGTCATCGGGTTCGCGCGCAGTGCTCAGAAAAGTGCCCGCCGTCCATTCCGTACCGATCCTGGCGCACTGAGCCCGGGCAGCGCAGACAAGCCGATCCCTAGTCGATAACATAAGAAGTCCGTAGGCACGATCGGCGGCATGCCGGGTACGACTCTTGGATGATCGGTAGCGGACAAAGGACATCGCGTTGGCGCAGATTCGGTCGAAAATTCGCAGGTTCCTCCTAAATAAGGTGTTGCACGCGGACGACTCACCGCACGTGATCGCGTTGGGCTGCGGGATCGCCATGTTCGTGGCCTTGCTCCCGTTGGTTGGCCTTCAAACGTTGATCGCGATTGGCATCGCGGCCGTTTTCCGAGCCAACAAGGCGGTATGCGTGCCGATCGTGTGGATCACGAACCCTGCAACGCTCGTGCCGGTCTATTGGGGATGCCTCCGAGTGGGACAGTTCGTGCTGCCCGCGGGAGGCCCCGACCGCGCGGAGGAAATCCAGCGGTTGTCCGAGCTGGCTTCCCATGCGAGTATCTTCGACGCGGCGTTCTGGTCGAGCCTCTACACCGTCCTGGTCGGCCTGGGGGAGGAGCTTTGGGTCGGGTGCCTGGTCGTGGGAATCACCTTCGCCGTCCTGACCTATTTTGCGGTGCTTTGGAGCGTATCCCTGTATCGAGAACGCCGGCGCCGGCACCAACTGCGGCGCAACCTGCTGCGTTCCAAGTTCCAGCGCCCCAGAGCCACCAAGCGGCGGGAGCCGGCGTAAGCCGGCGAGGCCGCGTCCGGCTGATGCGACGCTTTATTCCGCGTGCCGATCCACCCACTCGGTCGCATCAAGTCCGAATGCGATCGATGAGCACCATCGCGACCGTAGCGAACACGAAAATAGGTATCCACGCCATCAGCGCGGTCTCCGTCTCCGGCCGCAAACTCTGCATGACGAAATTCGTAACGTAGCAGCCTCCGCAGGCCAACAGGCACTTCCCCGTATCCCCGAGGACGTTGGCGGGAGATCGATCGAGGAAGAACGGAAGCCCCAGGAGCAGCAGGACCAGGCTAACCAGCGGGGCGGCCACCCGGTTGTGCTTGGCACGCATGATCGGGGCTCGGGCGGAGATGCCGGCGCGCTCCTGCTCGCGGAGTTGGCTCAGGCTGAGGTAACTGATCCACCCTTCAGCCTGCCGCATGAGAATGGCCTCGGGGCTCAGATCGCTGTCGTAATACTTGACCGGCTCCTCCCGGACGCTCCCCCGCGGCCGCAGCGTATTCCCTTTTTCTTGGCTTCGGGTCACGCTCCGCCCCCGCTCAAGCTGCCATCGCCCGACCGGTTGGGTTACTGACGGCGGTTCCCAATGAGCCCGATCGGCCTCCACGGTCTTGACGATTTTCCCGGCTGCGTCTCGCGTCAAGACGAGCATGCGCTGCATCTCTCGCGTGAGCGGGTGGAACGCGCCGGCCGAGAGCAATGCGCCGTCCCGGTCTTTGAGAAACAGCACCTCATACGCCCGCTTTCCGTCCGCATCGTCGTGGTCGCGGGCAAGCAGGTGGGCCACCGCCGGGATGCACAACTCGGTGTCCACCACGAGCAGGGCGGTCGTGCAGACGCCGAACAGGACAATCGGTCGCGCCACGCGAAACAGGCTGACCCCGGACGCCAGGATGGCCGTCAGCTCGTTGAGCTTCCTCATGCGGGCGAGCACGGCCATGCACGAGAAGAGCGTGATGGCCCCCGAGAGTTGCGAAAAATAGAGAAAGATGTTGGGCCAGTAGTAGCTGAAGATGTTGCCGACGACGACGGAAAGCGGATAGCCGTGCTCCGTGAACTCGTCCATGTTGACGAACATATCGAGCGTGACGTACAGGCTGATCATGACGCAAAGCGCCACGGAGTAGTTCACGATCAGGGAACGCAGAATGTATTTGTCCAGTGTGCTGATCATGGATAGCGCGTACTTCAGCGGCGCAACGCGCGCGTCAGCGTCCAGGCGTCCAACGCGGCGACCAGGGCGATGCCACCCCACAAAACCATAAGACCCAGGGCAAACGTCGGCGCGTTGTAGGTCATCTGCTTGCCCATCACGATGGTGATGATGATCAGTAACGACGGAGCGAAGCTGATCCCGAACGCCACCATGACGTGTGATCCGCGAAAGATGATGCCCAGCGCCGCCCCCAAGATTACCAGAACGACCACACTGACGCTGAACGCCAGGCGCTCGTTGATCGTGGCGACGATGCGCCGAGCCGTCTCGCCCCGGGCGGCTCGGGCGGCTTCGTAACGATCTTTGAGTCGCGGATCTTCAAACCGCGATCCGGCGGCGAGCAAGGCTTCCGTGGACATGGCCGCGACCCGGTCGACCACTTCCGATGGGACAAGCACCGGACCAAACGTCTCTTTGTTGCGTCGCACGGTTGCGTCACCGTCGCTGAGCTGCACGTCATAGGCGGAAACGATGATCCCGCTATCGGCGAGGGTGTCGCCTCGAACGACTTCAAGTCCTACGCGCTGTGCGGACGCGCGCCGAATCGCCGCCTTGCCGGCGTCTTCAATGGTGGCCTCGTACAGCTCGATCCCCGCCGCGCCGGGCAGCCGCGCCGCCGTCTGGGAACTAACGGTGATATCCGAGTCCTCGTCATGGATCTTGAGCCGGCGATCCGTGCGCCAGTCGTCCCACAATGTGTCGAAAAGCTGCTTCTTACCCAAGGCCGTCCGGAGGCGATCCATCTGCTGGCGCACCTCGCGCCATGTACCGGGATAGCGCCGGTAATGGAGCAGTTCCGAGAGGGTAAGAAACTTGAGTTTGAGGGGAACGTGTTGGGGCACCGTGTTTTGAGCGAGGATCCGGACGGCCTCTTCGTAGAAGCGTTTGTCTTTGCGATCGTAGAAGCTCAGGTCCAACATGCGACCGCTCACTTGAAGTTTCGGGCCGTCCGCTTCCGAGACCTCGCGGTGAAAACTCAGCCGCACTTCTCGCGCCGTGCCGTACCGCGACCAGTCCTCGCCGTCGATCTCGACAAACGCCACGCCGCCTAGGACGACGTCGTTGTCGGGTCCGACGTTGACCGCGATCTCATCGGCCGTAATCCGGTACTTGCCCCCCAGCGTGATGCCCCGGGGCCGGTCCAAACGCTGCTTGACCAGCGCCCCGATATCACCGGACAGAAAGCGCTCGAGGTTGCGGACCATGCCCGGTATGACAAAGCTCGTAAAAGTAAAGGTGACCCCGGCGGACAGCAGGCTGAGCGCGATCGCGGGGATGAAAAGAACGTGCAGATTGATCCCGCTGCTGCGACATGCCACGAACTCATTGTCGGCGCTTAGTCGTCCATAGACCGACGCGGCGCTGAACAGCGCCGCCATGGGCAAGGTCAGCGCGGCCGCGACGGGCAGCATGAGGAGCATCAACCTCAGTAGCTGAGCCGGCGTGATCTCGCCGAGGTCGATCATCTCAATGAGCCCGCCGCCCAGTCCGAGCAGACCGGTCAGGCTGGCGGCGGTGAGCAGGAAACTCTTGCCCATCTCGCGAAAAATATATCGGAGCAATATCCAGGGAATCGGCATCAAGCCATCCAGTTGCCTGCGGGCGCCCCTACGCCCGAGTCCGCCAGCCGCGCCACGGCCGGGGCTGATCGCAGGGCACACGCAACGCCGGTCCAATGATCGTCGCCGCAAGATGGTAGGACTTCCCCGATAGTTTGCAAATCGGCGGCGTTTGGTGCAGGCAAACGGTGGAGAGCCGAAGTCGGGTGGGCAACGGCTCACAACGTCGCAGTACCCCGCGCCGCGGAACTTGGCGGATTGGATCGCTGTTTTGGGAGCATCTGACCGATATACCCATGTCTGTGTGTCGGCGCGATCCGTGCGCGCCGCAATACGCCTTCGTCGACGTGGATGGAATCTCATGACGGCTGACATGCAAGGTAAGATCGTCAACCTTGAGCAACTGCTTCGCAGTTTAAAACAAAGCCGTGCGGCCGGCAAAACGATCGTCCAATGTCATGGCTGCTTTGATATTGTCCATCCAGGCCATATCCGTTATCTGGAATTCGCGCGACAGCAGGGCGACATCCTGGTGGTTTCGATCACCGGGGATTCGGATGTCGGCAAAGGTGCCGATCGCCCCTACATCCCCCAAGAGCTTCGCGCCGAGAACCTCGCTGCGTTGATGTTCGTGGATTTCGTGTGCGTCACGGCACAGCCGACGGCCGCGGAAATCCTTCAGCAGGTCAAACCCGATGTCTACGTGAAGGGGCGCGAGTATGAGAATTCCACGGATCCTGCTTTTCTCGTGGAAAAGCGGGTCGTGGAGACCCATGGCGGGCGGATGATCTTTTCAAGCGGCGAGACCGTGTTCAGCTCCACCAAGCTCATCGAACGAATGCCGCAAAGCGAGGATTTTGACGCCCACAAGCTCGCGCTTTTCTGCCAGCGCCGCGAAATCGCCAACGACTCGCTTGAAGCCATGGTGCAACGGTTTCAAGACCTGCGCGTGCTGATCGTCGGCGACATCGTGTTGGATCGCTACGTGACCTGCGACGCGTACGGGGTGGCCAGCGAAGCGCCGGTCCTCAGTCTGATCGAAAGAGATCAACGGCGCTTTGTCGGCGGCGCAGCGATCGTAGCGCGCCACGTACGGGCCCTTGGCGCCCAGGCGTTTCTTCTGAGTTCCGCAGCCGCCCCCGACGATGCCGATACTGCGATGGTGCAGAGAATCCTGGACGACGAGGGGGTCGCATCCCACCTGATTGAGTCCCGACCGAACCTGGTGGAAAAGACCAGGTTCCTCGCGGACGACACCAAAGTGCTCAAGGTGGATCGGGCGCACTGCTGCCCGCTCGATTCGATTTCCGAACGCCACGCGGCTCAGGTGTTGGAGCAGCAATCCAGGCTGGCCGACGCCGTCATCTTCTGCGACTTCGGCTACGGCACGATCACGGGCAGCTTGCTGGCCCGCGTGCTTCCGACGCTACGCCAGAATGTTCGCACGCTTACGGCCGACGTGAGCAGCGGATGCGCCAACCCGCTTCATTTTCATCATGCCGATCTGCTTTGCCCGACCGAACGGGAGGTGCGGGCGATGCTCAACGACTACGAGTCGGGCCTTTCGGCCGTGGCCTGGCAGCTTCTGGAGCAGACGTCGGCCAGGCATCTCTTTGTGACGCTCGAAAAGCGGGGCATGGTCGTCTTTGAGCGCCAGAGCCAGGATCGCCGGTCGATCGAATGGTCCGGACGCCTCAAAAGCGATCAGCTTCCCTCATTCGCCGATCGCATTGTGGACCGGCTCGGCTGCGGGGACGCGCTTCTGGCGGCCGCCACGCTGGCGCTGGCGTCGGGCGCGACGGTGCACCAGACCGCCTACGCCGGCAACGCGGCCGCGGCCGTCGAGATTGCCGCGGAGGGCAATCTTCCGGTATCCTCCCGACAACTGTTGGCGTGGTTTCGCAGCAGACCGGAATTGTCGCGCGGCTCGACGACGCCCCAAGGCGTTTTCGGAGCGCGGAAAAGTATAACGAGGAGCGCACTGGGTGGACCGGTTCGACGCCAAGCAGGGACAAGCGATTCTGGATCGAATCAGCGGGATTCCCATATTCCGATCGCTGAAGTTCCGGATCATTGAGTTCGCGGAGGGATTCTGCGAGGCATGGGTTCCGCACGACCGGGCGTTCGACGGGGTCTATGGCTCGTTCCACGGGGGGCTGCTGGCGACCGTCGCAGATAGCGTGGCCTGCTTCGCGATCATGACGATCACGGGGCCGGATGAGCCGCTAACTACTACCGATTTTTCGATTCGATTTCTGGCGCCGTGCCTGACCGACGTAACCGCGCGTGCCCAGGTGATCAAAGTGGGCAAGACGCTCTGCCCGGTGGGGGTTGACTTGTATGACGCCAAGAAAAGACATGTCGCCGTCGCCCAGGTGACCTACATCCGGCTGGGCGACAAGCCACGCCACGCACCCGGACCGCCGGAACCCTAATTGACGCCCTCCCCGGACGGCCAATCACGCAATCGGCACCCTCCCCCCTGAGCAGCGGGCTTCAGCCCGCGAGGCCGGTCGAATCCGCACAGGAACCACTGACCCACTCTAGCAGCACTCGCCCACGTCGGCGTCACCGCCAGTCTTGGGGGCTGCCCCCGAACAATCGAACAGCCCGAAGTGCGTCTCCCGACTGCCTTGCACTTCAAAATGCGGCGCCAGTCGTGTTGCCGAAAGCATCTGGGCGGTGTTGCCGCAAACGAGCATGGGTTTGCCGGTAAGGAATTCGTGGTGATTGTCCAACACAAACGCATGCGGGGCGTGTTGAATCGTACCCAGATAGCTGGCGACCTGCCCGTAGTCCTCGCAGCGATCCTCGAGCCCGGCGAGCTTGAACGCGCGAACGGTTATCGAATAGAACCGGACCGGCCCGAGTTTGGCGGCGATATCCTCGTTGCTAATCGTGACCGGCCTGCTGGCGAGAACCCGGTAGTCGGGCACGCCCAAGGCGCCCATCATCCGCCGGAAATCCTCCACGTACAACGCACCGGCTAGGCATTCGCCAACGAGCACGGGGTCGGTCTTCAGAGGTTCGGGAATGCGGCGGTCGGCAAACACGTCCGAAAACAACAGCTCGCCACCGGGCTTGAGCACCCGCAAAGCCTCGGCAAAAACGCGGCGTTTGTCCGGAGCTAGATTGATCACGCAGTTTGAAATAACCACGTCGATGGAGGCATCCTCGATGCCCAGCGTGGCCAAATCCTCGATCGCGCCGAGATGCAGCGAAACATTGGAAGTCTTGTACCCAAAGCGCTCGGCCTGCGCCGCCTGATGCCGCAGGGCAATTTCAAGCTGTTCTTTGGTCATATCCACGCCGATTACGCGGCCCGTTTCTCCGACCAGCTTCGAGCAGATGTACGCGTCGCGGCCGGTCCCACAGCCCAGATCGAGCACGGTCCGGCCCTCAAGCAGGGGCGGAATCGGTGACCCGCAGCCGTAAAAACGCTCGGTGATCTCCGGCTCCAGCGAGGCCTGGATTTCCTTCAAATAGGTCGGCAGCGACCCGTTGACGCAGCAAGCGCTGGTCTGCAAGTCGGCGGTTGTGGTTATCGTGGAGCCGTAATACGCGCGCACGTGCTCGTGCGTGCTGCTCTTGGCCGCGGGCAGTGTCGTCATTTCCGTCTCAGCACTCCATGAAGTCGTTTGATGGACGCCTGCGTTTCGACGCGCAAACGCGTTTTCTGAAGCATACGTCTTGGTGTACCCGTTGCAAAGCCGATTTATTCCCCGAAAGACCCCACCAATGCGGAGACATCCGTTTCGCCGACCTGAATCTCGGCAGGCAAGCCATCGGGCCCGGTCCGGCTGCCGCCGACCCAGGGATCGCGGTCGCGCATATCCCAGCGAACCGCCAGACGCTATCGCAGACGGTCCAGGGCGGCATCGTAGTCCGATATGCGACACGATCGGCATCCCGAAGCGTCCGCAGCTAAGATACAGCGGCATTCCGCTTGGTTGTAACGCGCCACGCCGACTTCACACCGCGCCTCCCGGTCGCCCGGCGCATCCCAAGCCCCTTCGTCGGGTACACGGGCATGCGCGATCCCGCTCGCCATCGCGTCGGCCCAATGCCGCCGAGCCCCCTACTTCGCCCCTACACGCCCCCGATCGACCAATCGGTATTCCGCGATCCTGATCTAGAATGCGTGACACGGGCAGCAATCGCGTCCGCCGCACTGCAAAGGGCGAGCATCCGAACGCAAAAAGCCTGAACGCGCAAGGATTCCGTTCGCGAGCCGTTGACTTCCCCCCCAATCATCTATATCATTGTCTTTATATGTGAGACATACCGATGGTACTCCTGGGCACGCGGTGGTTCGCCGCCTCCTCCATGAGACCGGACCGCAAAAGAACAGGTGATTGGGGGGCCGCCGAAAGCGTCCGAATACGGGCGCCGGTGGGTTCCGCTCGTTAAGAGGATTCAGCCATGGCATCAAACAGCCGGGTAGGCGATCCCAAGCCGGAGGTGGCCTCTGGCACTGGAAAGACCGGGGCGATACGTGTTCCCGAGCATTCCCGGTACGGCCGTTGGCGAGCCGGAACCCTGCTGTTGGTCTACGTCTTGATGGCCGCCCATGTGCTCCACTGGAAGATCGCAGGGCGTACCCTGGCGCCGTTGGAGCTCAACGAGGTCATGTACACGTTCGAGCTGGGCATCGTGACGGCCGGTTTTCTGTTCATGCTGCTCGTCGCGATCGGGACGATGGTATTCGGTCGGTTCTTTTGCTCCTGGGGCTGTCACATTCTGGCCCTGCAGGATCTTTGCTCCTGGCTGCTGAAGAAGCTGCGTGTCCGCCCGAAGGCAATCCGGAGCCGGTTGCTCGTCTGGGTACCGATGATGGCCATGCTCTATATGTTCGTCTGGCCGCAGGCGGTGCGTATCTGGGAGGGGCGGTCGGTGCCCATGATGCACCTGACGACCGATGCCGAGGGATGGGCGTCCTTCACCACGCAGCATTTTTGGCGCAATCTTCCCGGACCGGGCATCATCATCGCGACCTTTCTTGTCTGCGGTTTCGTCGTAGTGTACGTGCTCGGGTCGCGCGGGTTTTGCACCTACGGATGCCCATACGGCGCTATTTTTGGGCTGCTTGACCGACTCGCGCCCGGACGGATTCGCGTCGGCGACGATTGCATTCAGTGTGGAACCTGCACGGCCGTGTGCAGTTCCAACATTCGCGTTCACGAGGAAGTGAACCGCTACGGTACGGTTGTCAATCCGGCGTGCATGAAAGACCTCGATTGCGTCAGCGCCTGCCCGCAACAGACGCTGCGCTACGGCTTCGGAAAGCCCTCGCTGGTGCAAGTGGCCATCGGCGACGCAACGGTGCGCAAGCACTACGACTTTACGGTCGTCGAAGAACTCATTATGGGCGCCGTGTTTCTGGTGCTCCTGGTGATTTTTCGAGGCCTGTACGACACGCTCCCGTTCCTGTTGTCGATCGGACTCGCGGGTATCGGGGCTTATGGCACCATCGTGGCCATGCGCCTGATTCGGCTTCCCGCCGTTAAGTTCAATCGCTGGCAGCTCAAGGCACGCGACAGGTTGCGTCCGGCGGGTTGGTGGTTCTCGGCTTTGGCCCTGGTGTGTCTCGCGGCGACCGTGCACAGCGGAGTGGTCCGATATCATTACCTTTTCGGTCGGCGATACTACCGGTCCGCGATGGCCGATCACCCGTCGCGCTCGGTCGATCTCGATCGAGCCGTCGCCCATCTTGAAGCCGTAGATCAGTTGGGCATCGTGCCGACTCGGAGTGCGGTGAGGATGCTGGCCGAACTCGCGTTTCGATCGCAACGCTGGGCGGCGGCTCAACGCCACACGCGTCGCCTGGCGTCGTGGCACCCGAATGATGCGGCGTTGCAGGCGCGACTTGCCAAGGCGTTGGCTAATGGGGGCGATACGGCATCGGCCCGTGATCACTACCTCACCGCGCTCAAGCTCAATCCGGCGCGTGCGGAGACGCATTTCGCGCTCGCGGGGCTTTATTTCGACATGGACAAGCGTGGCGACGCGATCCGCTCGTTGCGGGAGACCCTTCGGCTTCAGCCGGACCACGCCCGCGCCCATTACGAGTTGGGGGCGATTCTGATCGAACGACAGGATTTTCCGGCCGGGATCCAACATCTCAAGCAAGCCATCGAGTTACAAAACGATTACGGCGATGCGCATTACAATTTGGCGGTCGCCCTCGCGATGAGCGGCAACCTGGAGGACGCCCTTGCCGAAATAGAAATCGCTCGAAGGATTCAGCCGGATGACGAAAAAACCGCTCAGTTCGAGCGGTTTCTCCACGATCGCGCGGCGGCGCAACCGTAACGAAGGGCCTACGTGGCCGGAACGCTGGCGGCCACGATTCAGCGCACCGGGCGCAAGCCCGGTGGCATTGTGCTCAGAGCACCGAGCGCAAGCCCGGTGACATTCGGCCACGACCAGCCCACCGGCTAGCGCCTGCGACTCGGAATCCGCCCCGGCAGGTCCGCCGGCCGGCGCGTGCGGTGCTGGCTTGATCGTGGCGCCAAAGGGGCACGGACGTTGCGGTGGGATGTACGAATTTCGAATGCTCAGGGAGCCGGATCGCATGATGAAGACGATCATCGAACCATTTCGAATCAAGAGCGTGGAGCCGATTCGGCTGACCACGCCGGAAGAGCGCGAGCGTGTTCTCCGTGAAGCGCATTACAACCTGTTCGGCATCCGTGCGCGCGACGTGTTGATCGACTTGCTTACCGACAGCGGCACGGGCGCCATGAGCAGCGAACAATGGGCTGCGATCATGCGCGGTGATGAATCCTACGCCGGCGCGGACAGCTTCTTCCGGTTGTACGACAAGGTCAAAGAAATCACCGGGTTCGAGCACGTCTTGCCGACGCACCAGGGGCGCGCCAGCGAACGTATCCTTTTCGAATTGGTCGGCGGCCCCGGAATGATCGTACCCAACAACAGCCATTTCGACACGACTCGGGCCAACGTCGAACATTCGGGGGCCGAGGCGATCGATCTGGTCATCGACGAGGCGTACGATCCACAGCGCCGCGTCCCTTTCAAGGGCAACATGGATGTCGACAAGCTGCGGGGGCTGATCGAGCGCGTCGGCGCCGAACGCATTCCGATCTGCATGGTGACGGTAACCAACAACAGTGGCGGCGGACAACCGGTGAGCTTGCAGAATCTGCGCGAGGTGCGCGAGGTATGCCTGAGGCATGGCATTCCTCTGTTCCTCGACGCATGCCGATTCGCGGAGAACGCGTACTTCATTCGGCGGCGCGAGGCAGGCATGGGCGATCGAAGCGCCAAGCAGATCGCGCGAGCCATGTTCGATCTGGCGGACGGAGCAACCATCAGCGCCAAGAAAGACGGACTGGTGAACATCGGCGGCCTGCTGCTGCTTCGCGACGATGCCATGAACCTCAAAGCGCGCAACACGCTGATTCTAACGGAAGGCTTTCCCACGTACGGCGGGCTGGCGGGTCGCGACTTGGACGCGCTGGCCCAGGGTTTGGAGGAAGTGCTTGATGAGCACTACCTGGCCTACCGCATACGCACGGTGGAATACCTGGGCGAACAACTGCTTGCGGCCGGTGTACCGATCGTCGAGCCGCCTGGCGGCCATGCCGTGTACATCGACGCGAAGCAATTTTGTCCCCATATCGAGCCGGAGCGATTCCCCGGACAGGCGATCGTGATCGGGCTGTACCGACTGGCCGGAATTCGCTCCGTGGAAATCGGCAGCGTCATGTTCGGCGGCGGTGAGCGATCCTCGGACTTGGAATTGGTTCGATTGGCCATCCCGAGGCGGGCGTACACGCAATCGCACATCGACTATGTGGTGGAAGCTGTAACAGAATTGTATCACCGACGAATGGAGTTGCGCGGGTTGAGAATCGTGAAGGAGCCCGAAGCGTTGCGTCATTTTACGGCGCAGTTTGAGGAGTTGAATTCGTAGGCGGCGGCCTGGACAACGCCCGCGCCAGCGGGTTGGCGGATGCGGGAAACTAGGCTAACATGACGGCGTGTCGTGCGGGCACCGCGCCCAGCGCGGGGGTGTCGCACGCGTTGCGAGAAGGAGGCCGATGCGGTGGTTAGTTTGACGGTCCAGCCAGATCACGCGAATCGATCCGACCTGATCGACGGTTTCGGTCGCAAGATCGATCATCTTCGGTTGTCGCTGACCAGTGCGTGCGACCTGAACTGCGTCTACTGCAAGCCCGACCGGGGCGCACGCCCGGATCCTCAAGCCGGCTTCTCGGACGAACAGCGGATCACGCTGGTGCATCACCTGCACCATCGTTACGGGCTGGCTCAAGTGCGTATTACCGGTGGGGAGCCTCTGGTGTACCCGCGGACGGTTTCGCTGATTGCGGGCATCCGCGACGCGCTACCGGACATCACCATCGCTATGACGACCAACGGCCGGCTCCTGTACCGCAAGGGGTTTGAGCTGCGCAATGCGGGCCTGACGCGGCTGAACATATCACTGGATTCGCTGGACGCGAAGCGCTACCACGAGCTGACGGGTGGCCGGTTGGAGGATGCGTTGCGCGGGATCGATTCGGTGCTGTTCCTCGGCTTTCCACCGCCGAAAATCAACGCGGTCGTGCTTCGCGGGGTGAACGATTGTGACATTGTTCCGCTCGCGGCGTGGGGGATCGCTCGCGGCTTGGTGGTCCGCTTCTTGGAAGCCATGCCGATCGGTCCGGCGGCGGCGATCAACCAGCAAGGCTTTGTCTCGGTGGTCGAGGTCCTTGAGATTCTCTCGAAGCGCTTCTCGATCGAGGCGCTGCCGCGTGGGGCCGGGGAAACGGCCAAGCTTTATCGGATTTCGGATGGGGATGCGACCGGCACCGTCGGCACGATCGGCTCGGTATCCGAGCCGTTTTGCACGGACTGCCGACGTATTCGGGTGACAGCGGAGGGGCGGCTCTATCCGTGTCTCTTGGACCATCGCTCGACGGATCTGACGGCTGCGTGGCGCGACGGGGTGCTTGATCCCGAACTGCTCGACCGGGCGTTTCAGACCAGCCTATCGGGCAAGAGCTTGTTCGGTGGGCGGCAAACGACGTCGATGGTTACGCTCGGTGGGTAAGGGCCTGCGCTGCGGCGTGAGCCGTGCCCGCAGCGGGCGTTGCTTCGACCGCCGATCGCCGGCCCGGCAGGCGTCCCCGCGTTCGCCCGGGCTTTTTTCACGATATTTTTGCTCGCCAATGATCCGATGTTCTAAACAAGGAATGACCCGATCAACCCGAGGGCGGCATGCCGTGCGTTGATTCGCGTGCAACGCCGATGGCAGTGTAACGTGACTTGGGCCGCGGTTTGTGGTACCGTTGGCCCTTTGCCCCAAACGGGGCCGCGGGCTTGGCCCGGCACGCATTCGGGTTGCGAGGTCTTATTGTCATACACCAGGCCGGATGGGAGGATGATCCGAGAATCACAATGAATCAGCAACCACGCTTTCCCGGAATTCGCATCAACACGAACGGGAACCAACTTGTCAGCTATTACACGGAAGCACGCATCGCGGAAGGCGGCGTGTTCTATCCCATCACCCCTTCGACCGAGATGGGTGAGATGTTCCAGCAGGCGTATGCCGAGGGCAAGCTCAACGTCTTCGGGCACACCAAGGTAGCCATCGAGGCGGAAGGCGAACACGCCGCGCAGGGTGGGGCGATCACGCTCTCCGTGGCCGGCCGACGGACCGTCAATTTCACGTCGGGCCAGGGCATCGTCTACGGCCTAGAGGAATACTACCACGCGCCCGGCAAGTGTGCGACGATGGTTCTCGAGGTGGCCGCGCGAGCGCTGACCAAGCATGCCCTCAACGTCCACTGCGGACATGATGACGTATACGCGGCACTGGACACCGGATGGATCGTCCTGTTCGCCAAGGATGCCCAGCAGGCGGCCGACCAGGCGCTGATCATTCGCAAGGTCGCCGAATTGAGCTTGACGCCCGGCATCAACGCCCAGGACGGCTTCCTGACGTCACACCTGCAGCGCATGTTCTACATGCACGAAGCCGAACTGATCCGCGAGTTCCTCGGTTCACCGGATGACCTGATTGATTGTCCCACGCCCGCCCAGCGCGAGTTGTTCGGGCCGAAGCGCCGTCGCCTGCCCCGCATGATCGACCTGACGAACCCGATACTGCTCGGCCCGGTTCAGAACCAGGAACATTACATGAACGGCGTGGTGGCGCGGCGCGATTGTTTCGCCGAGCCGATTCTCCAGTTCCTTACCGACGCCTACGCCGAGTTCGCCTCGCTGACGGGCCGGGACTACGGGCTGGTCTCCTGCTACAAGACGAAGGACGCGGACACCGTATTCATCTCAATCGGCTCGGCGGCCGAGAATATCGAAGCCGCGGTGGATCACCTGCGCACGACGCGCGACGCTCAGGTGGGCTCGATCCATGTCAATGTGCTGCGTCCCTTCCCCAGCGCGGCCATCGTGAGCGCCATCCGGGGCAAGAAACGCGTCATCGTGCTGGAGCGGACGGACGAGGCACTCGCCGGTGACAACCCACTGGGGCGCGACATCCGAACGGCTTTGAGCAAGGCGCTCAGTCTGAACGGGAGTTCGGGCCATGCCGACCTGCCGACCATCCACGCGCGCGAGGTGCCGCGCGTGTTCAGCGGCGTGTACGGTCTTGGGTCCAGGGATTTTCGCCCGGAGGACATCTTAGGCGCATACGAATACGCTGCTGGATCGCTGAAGCGCAAGGACGGCAAGTCCGCGGATCAGGATGAATCCTTCTTCGTGCTCGGTGTGGATCATCCCTACCGGGTGCGATCGGAAGAACATCCTTCGCTGCTGCCCCAAGGCGCCATCGCCGTCCGCCTCCACTCCATCGGCGGCTGGGGCATGATCACCACCGGCAAGAACCTCGGGGGAATCATCGGGAGTTTCGGCGACCACATCGTCAAGCAAAAGGGGCAATGTGACGAGTCGGGACGCCTCAAAGAAGCGATCTACGTCAGCGCCAACCCCAAGTACGGGTCTGAGAAGAAAGGGGCGCCGACGAACTACTTCCTGGTGGTCGCGCCGGAGCCGATTCGCGTCAATTGCGACCTGCGGCACGTGGACGTGGTGCTGTGCTGCGATCCCAAGGCATTTACCCACACCAATCCGCTGTTCGGGCTCAATGAGGGCGGCGCGTTTGTCTGGGAATCGTCCGAAACACCCGAACAGGCTTGGACGCGCATCCCGGTGCATTTGCGCAACGAAATCATCGAGAAGAACATCCGCTTGTACATTTTGCGTGGTTTTGAAATCGCCCGCGATGCAACGCCGCGACCGGACCTGCAACTTCGCATGCAAGGCAACGCCTTCCTCGGCGCGTTCTTCAAAGTTTCGCCGTTTCTGGATCAACACGGGATCAGCTACGATCACTACAAATCCGTGGTGCGCGAGCAATATGAGCAGAAGTTCGGCCGGTTCGGTGAGGCCGTGGTGGACGCAAACATGAAGGTCATGATCGACGGCTACGAACGGGTGACGGAAGTGCCGAAGGGAGACGTCGACGCGGCCGACCGATCCAGCATGCGCGGGCTGCCCGTGTTGCCCGTGTCGTCGAGTTGTGGCGACAGCGGACGAAGCTGGCGCGAACGCTGCATCGCCGATGAGGCCCAAGGCGAGCGTGCGGCGGTGTTTCAACTGGCCACGTTCGATCGCGAGTTCCGTGCCGGGCTTGGCTACGACCAGCCGGCTTCGACGTTGGCATCGGTCGGCGTGATGGCGTCGGCAACGGGCGCGACGGCCTCGAAATCCGTGGCCCGCCGGGAAACGCCGGTGTTTATCGCGGAGAATTGCACGCAGTGCATGGAATGCATTGCCGCCTGCCCCGATACGGCGCTCCCCAACACCGCGCAAGACTTGGGTACGGTCCTCAAGACGGCCGCGATGAATTACGTAACCGACCCCGAACAACGCACCAAGCTGCTGGCCGCGATGGGGTCGGTCGAACAAGAGGTGCGTGCCGCCATGCGGGACAACGTCAAGGCCAAGCGGCTCGTGCCGTTCAAGGACATCGTACGCCGCGAGGTGGAGGCGCTCGCCGACATCGACAGCGACGCCCGCAGGGAATTCTGCTCGATCATCGATCTGCTGCCGCTGGCGTACTCGAAGACCCACGCGATTTTCAACAGCATCGAAAAAAAGAGTGAAGGCGACGGCGGGCTGTTTGCCATTTTCGTTTCGGATCTGTGCAAAGGCTGCGCGGAGTGCGTCACGGAATGCGGCAGCCATGAAGCGCTCATCATGGAAGCCGATAGCGAGGAACTCAACGCACGCTACGCCACGACGAAAGCGTTCTTCGATCTGCTGCCGGATACGGATCGGAAATACCTCGGGCGCTACGACGACGACCACCCGCAGGATTCGCGAGCGGCGGCGCTGCGCAACCACTTGATGGTGCGGCGCAACTATGAAGCCCTTGTTTCCGGGGATGGTGCGTGCGCCGGCTGCGGTGAGAAGAGCGTATTGCGTGCCCTGGCGTCTATGACCGAAGCGTACATGCGGGCGCTGTTCCATGCCAAGGCCGATCGGCTGCGTGAGAAGGCGGATCAGCTCGAGCAGCAAGGTGCCGCCCGACTTGCCGCGTTGCAGGAGCGTCATCACGACCAATACGACGCTTTCCGACACACCGTCGCCCATCTGGTCATGGGGCTTGGCGGTGAGGACGCGGCGGATACGCGCAAACGGATGGACGCTCACGGCGACATCACGGATCAGGAAATCATCGACGCCCTCGTGGCGGTGATGCGCCAGGATGCCTTCAACCACAAAGACCTGCAAGCCGTCGACGGACGTCTTGCCAACGGGATGGCCGTGATGGCGATGGGCGCCTCCACCGGATGCAACACGGTCTACGGCTCGACGCCGCCGAGCAATCCCCATCCCTATCCGTGGATGAACTCACTCTTCCAGGACGGAGCTACCGTCGCATGGATCATGGGTGAGAGCTTCATCATGGATCACGCGCGTCGATCCGTCATTCCGGAGCGCCTCACCGACACGCTCCTCGGTCCAGCCGGCGATGGGCTCGACGAGCAAGCGTTCTTCCAGCTCGCGCATCTCGACGACACGCTCATGACCGATCAGGAAATCAAAGAGCTCCCCAAGGTTTGGGCGGTTGGCGGCGACGGAGCCTTCGGCGACATCGGGTTCCAGAATGTTTCCAAGGTTGTTTTGCAAAACCGGCCCAACGTTAAAATCCTGATGCTCGACACGCAGGTCTACTCCAACACGGGCGGCCAGAATTCCGACTCGTCCCCCTTGCCGGGCGGATTCGACATGAATCAGTTCGGAGCCGCCACACAAGGCAAACTCGTGGAGAAGAAAAGCCTGGCCGAGATCTTCGCATCGGGGCACGGCTCACCGTTCGTCGCTCAGATTTCGATCGCCAACGCGGCCAAGCTCTACAAGACCGTTTTGGACGCCCTCGAATACCGGGGCACGGCCTTCCTGCAATGCTTCACCACCTGCCAACCGGAACACGGTGTCGGCGACGACATGGCGAGCGTTCAGGCCAAGCGAATCCGGGATTCGCGCGGCATGCCGGAATTCGTATTCAATCCCTCGGCCGGGGAAACGTACCCCGAAGCCTTCGATTTGAAGGGCAACCCCTCCACCAAGACGGACTGGTGGAAAACTCAGTTCAAGCGCACGGGAGAAAGCTACTCCTACACGGTAGCGCACTGGGCTGCCACGGAAGCTCGATTCCGCAGGCATTTCAAACGCATCGATGAGGCTGCCGCCCGGAAGCTGGTTCCGCTGGAGGGCATGTTGATGCGTCTGACTCAAGATGACATCATGCACCGCCGCCACCTTGATGCACAGCACCGCGCGTTTGTGCCGGATTTCGGAGTTTCTGTGTGTGCTGACGTCGGAGACGGCAAACCACGATGGCTGGCGGTGTCGCGTCAAATGGTTTTGTTTTGCGTGGAACGGCGCAAAGCCTGGCGCGTCCTTCAGAGCAAGTGCGGTATCGAAAACGCCGACTACCTGGCGCAGCGGGCGTTGCTCAAGGCGGTAGGCGAGGGAGAAGTTTCGCTGGACACCTTCCTGACCGACACCAGAGCCTTCGGCAAACCGGCCAAGAAGCCGACCCAGGAACCTGTCGTGAAGTAGGCAGTCGGGCACCGATCGCTTGGATGGTGTTTCGGACGTGGATTGGCCGGCCGGCCGCCGGCGTCGCGTCCGAGAACCAGTTGTTCAACAGGCGGCTAAAGCCCCCGACTCAGGGGCGTTTCCCCTTGCCTTTGCGCAACTCATGTTGGCGGCCGGCGGCAAATGGCCCAAATGCCTCGGTCGCTCCGTCCGGCCAGGTGACCGCAACTTCGTCCACCCGGTCTCGCGCTGCCAGCCCGAAGTGTACGCGCGGATCGTTGCTGCTTAGATAACCATACGCCGGTTGCAACAGGGCATACCGAATTAGATCGCCGGCTTGAAGCCGCAGCGTCGCCCCGATAGCATCCGAGCCGTGCTCGTTGACCGCGCGGAAGGTGATCCAGTTGCCGCCGGCCACCGTGTTCTCGAGGAGGTGGGCCCGCGCATCCTTGTTGACCACAATGATGTCGATGTCGCCATCGTTATCGAGATCGGCCAGTGCAGTACCCCGAGACGTTGCGACCAACGGCGTCCGCGTTCCCCCTTTGGGTAGAATCTCCTCGAAGCGGCCCGCGTCCGCCGCGTTGTGGCCGACCATGGAAAGAAGCAAATCGGGTTCGGCGTAGGGATCGAGCGCATCGCACAGCGGTTCGAACAGCGACACGCGTCCATTGGCAACGAAGACATCGGGGCGGCTGTCGTGGTTGAAATCGGCCATGCCCAACCCAAAGCCGGTGTAGGCCACCGACGGCGCCGCCAGCCCCAGGACGTTTGTCGCATCTTCAAAGAAAGCGCCTTGGTTGCGGTACAACGTGTTGGATTCGTTCCGCCAGTGTGAAAGAAACATATCCCAGTCGCCGTCATCGTCTACGTCCGCGGCTTGAACGCCCATCCCGGCCTCGGCCGAGCCGACCCGATTGAACGCGCATCCGGACAGCAGGGATTCGTCCACGAAGGCGGCGTCCCCATCGTTGATCCAAAGCTGATTGGCGACCTGATCGTTGGCCACGTAGACGTCCGGGATGCCGTCCTGATTGAAATCCGCAATCGCCACGCCCAGACCGTTGCCCACCGCCCGCCGCAACCCGGCTTGCTCACTGATATCAGCGAACCGTCCCTGTCCAAGATTCTGATACAAGACATCGGAGACGGGGCTGTATTGCATGGGGCTGCAGTAGTCCGATCGGCCGTCGGCCGCCAGGCACGGCCGCTCACCCTCGCGGCTCCAGTTCACATAGTTCGTCACCCAGAGATCAAGCCGTCCGTCGCGATTCAAATCGACAAACGCCGCACTGGATCCCCAGCGGACGTCGCCGACTCCGGCGGAAGCGGTAACTTCGGTGAATGATCCGTCGCCGTTGTTGTGGTACAAGACGTTGGCACCGACGTTGGTCACGTACAGATCCGTGCGACCATCGGCGTCGTAATCGCCGCAGGCGCAGCCCATCCCATAGGACGTGTCGCCGACGCCGGCGGATGTGGTAACGTCCTCAAACGAGCGATGCCCCAGGTTTCGGAATAGTCGATTGCCCGCCCCTGACGCCGCGTCGTGGTTGAGTGATCCGCCTTGAACGAAGTAGACATCCATCAGCCCATCGCCGTCAAAGTCGAGCACACAGACGCCGCCGCACATGATCTCCGGGAACCAGCGCCGCGTTTCATGCCCGGAGCAATGCACGAAATCCAGATGCCATGACATGCCCACCTCGCGAAACCACGGTCTATCAATGGCTTCCGATTCCGGCGGCGCGGGCAGCGGCGCCCTCCTCAAAGGCGCGGTTGGGGCTTCGGGACGAGACGCCGCCGGCAGCGGCGGCGATTCGTTCAGGATAAAGACCACAAGGCCGACGGTACCGGCCACGAGGAGCGAAGCGGCTCCCAGCCATCGCAGCGCCATGGCTCTGCGGAGGCCATGCCCCGACATCAAACCCCGGCCGGAACACAGCAGCAATCTAATGCGGTACTTCATGAATCCAGCGCCGCGTTTCATAGACCCTGGCACGGCGGCCGGCCCCGACGCCGGCCCCAAGCCGCGAGCCTGGGCCCGTGCGGCCGTCGGGGCCGGCCCACCGACCGCTGCACACAAGACGCCGCCGCTCTAGTTTTCCGCTCTTTGGATCGCGCGCTCGACGCTCTCGCCCAGCAAGATCACCTTCGGGTGCTCCGGGAAAAGCTCCCGGGCCTCCTCTTCGATCTGCGCGGCGGCTCCGAGATCGCCCTGTAGCAGGTGCACTTCCCCCAGGGCGACGTACGCGAGCGGGGCGGAAGGATCGTGCTCGATGGAGCGCTCCAGATACTCCTTGGCCTTGTCGAGCCCCCCCATCTGCTTGCTCAACAGCCCGGCGCGAAGCAAGACCCGCGGTGACGCGGGATGAATCTCGATGGCTTGCTCCCAGGCGGCGAGCGCTTCCTGGTCTCGACCCATTTTGTATAGAATCCGTCCGCGGACGGCGTGGGCTCGGTATGCCTCAGGATCCTTCTGGATGGCTTTGTCTGCGGTTTGGAGCGCTTGGTTCAGATTGCCTCCATCCAAGAAATGCGTGGCCAGCTCTACGTACGTCGCCGGAGCGGTCGGATCGATCTTGATGGACTCCTCGAGCAACGCAAGCGACTTCTCGGGCGCACCGGCGAACCGGTAGACCGAGGCAAGCGTGTTGCGCAAGGAAATCATGTCCGGATACCATTCGAGCAGGGCTTCGAGGTCGGCGATGCCTTCTTCAACCGCGCCTCCCCGCACCTTGGCCATGGCGCGGGCGGCCTGATCGTCCACAATCTTGCAGTGCGCCGCCAATGCGGCCGACCAGGGATCCGTCAGGTAGGGCTTCCGATTCTTCGCCCCCAAGCGGAGATGGTGCTTGGCCAGATCGCGCCGGCCTTCCCCCCGGTACGCCAGACCGAGTAAGTAGTGGGCCGTCGGATCCCCCGGATGAAGGGCGAGCGCCGTATCAGCATTCTTGACCGCCTCGGCGTAATCGCCGAGCGACAACATCACCTCGGCCAACCCCATGTAGGCTTGAGCCGCCATGGGCGAGACCGCGAGCGTTTCGCGGAACGCCGATTCCGCCTCCTCTACGGCTCCGGTGGCCAACAGCGCGTCTCCTAGACGATGGTACGCCGGGGCGAACTCGTCGTTCAATTCAACGGTCTCGTAAAAGAACTCGATCGCTCGCTTCAGGTCTCCCGTCTTCGCGCTCGCAATGCCCTGATAATAGGCCAGAAGGTAGTTCTTCGGATCCAACGTGCCGGCGCGTTGGAAGTACGTCAGCGCCTTGCCCCACATGCGGTTGCCAGCATAAACCAGCCCCAGCCTTGCCTGCTTGTCGGCGTCGTCCGGCGCGGACTCGGCATCGGCGATGAACGGTTTGAGGTAGGCACGCAACTGGCGACTGATCCCCGCGTTGCTGCCGGAAGCGCCGGCTTGCGCGGTGGTTGGCGGCGATGCCGATTTCTGAGAAGCGTCCGCCTGCTCACCTCCGGTCGGCATGATCGAAGGCGGTGCGGTCGCGCCGGAGGGTGCGGGGCGATCGGACGCCGCACCCTGCGCCGTGTTCGTTTCGGCCTTCGCCGACGGCGGCTCCGAGCTTTGTTCGGCCGCCTGGAGGACCGGCGCCGCAGCCGAGTCGGACGCGTTTGGGGTCGCACGCGTCAGCGCAAACATGACCGCGACACCGACGGCGG
This sequence comes from Phycisphaerae bacterium, assembly GCA_046753625.1. Classification (GTDB taxonomy): domain Bacteria; phylum Planctomycetota; class Phycisphaerae; order UBA1845; family UBA1845; genus JADFOB01. The sequence continues at coordinate 35,956 of JBHHUB010000007.1, forward strand.
CCGCCAAGAGAAAACCAACCAGCAGAACCGGTCGCCCCACTGATTTCGCGTGCACGTCGGAATCAGGACGGGATCCGCCACGTTGGCGGCCCGCTCGCTTGGGATCGGCATACTCGTGTGCCATCGCTACCTCACCGCCATCTTTGTGGGCTCAATGGCCCGGATCTCATACTTCACAAATCGTTGTTCCGCCCCCACGAAAAACCGCGTCATCCGCGATTCATGCAAAACGGGGCGACAGTATAGCCGATCAACCTAATTCGGCCAGAAAAGTCGCAGCGCTTTGCGGAATTCCAGATCGTGATGGGCGGGCAGGTGATGCCCCACGCCCGGATACACGTTCAGTTTAACAGACATCCCCCATGCCTTGAAATCCTTGGCCGCGCGACGATTCGATTCCAACGTCCGATCGTCGCCTCCGACCATGATGAACACCTTCGGCAATTGATTCGCGGCCACGTCGGTCGGTGCCTGGCGCATCGGATCGTAACGCCCGGCAATGGGAATCAGCCCGCAAAACATCTTCGCATGACGTAGGCCCAACTCGTACGTGAGGTAGCCGCCTTGCGAAAAACCGCAGAGCACGATGCGTTGCTTGTCGACGCGGTACTTCGCTAAGACGTAGTCGATCGCCCGCACCACGACGGGGTCGGAAACATCGACGGATTCCCAGCTAAACCCCTGGCCGTGGTTCACCGTCCTGGTAGCCCTCGGCGCTACCAGAATCGCCCCGAATTCCACGGCCGTATGCTTCCAAGGCGCCACAATATCCTCCGGCGTCGTACCGTAGCCGTGCAACAACACGATCAGCGGAGCGGGCATGGACGGCGCATAACCCGGCGGCGTGAAGATCAGCGGCGCCGCGTTCGGCTCGGACGACGCTTTCAAAGGCCGATCCTCGGAGCGAGCGGCAGGTGGATCCGATGGGCGCGAGGGCGGTTCGGGCCGGGCCTGCGCGTTCAACGAGAACCCAACGAACGCCGTCAGGCCGGCGACAATCTTCAATACACCGTTCAAGATCATGAGGACGGCTCCTTCCGGTTTCGCCTCGCCAACACAGCGCGAAACGAATACGACGGTGGCGGTCATGCCATGATGAGAAACAGAATCCAGAGCCCGACGCCGACCCCGTACATGGTGCCGACAATCGTGATCCACAGCACGGCGGACGCAATCGGCACGCGGCGCAGATCCTCCATGCGCGTCGTCTTGTATACGACGGCCACACTAAGGCACAACGGCAGCATGAGCAGAAACCGAATCGATCCGGCCAGCGGCGCACCGGAGAGAAACAATGAGGCAAGCGAGATCATCCGCCGTCACCCTCCCCCCGCCGCGCTCGGGCGTCGTCGGCGCGATGAGGCGCCTTCCGCCCGGCCGATTGCGTCCAGGATAACGAGCAGATTCATCAGGCCGGCCACGCCGGTATAATGCGAGCCCACATCCACGGACGCCCAGTGCGACGGATCCGGATGCTGCCCCGCCTTCGCCTGCCGGACACGGTCCGCCTCATGCCAGGCCAGCGCCGACAACGTGTTGCCGCCGGTCAAGAGCTGGGCGGAAAACCAGAGCCTCTGATGCTGCGGGTCGACGGTTTCACGCACACCTCCGATGGCGATGCCCGTCCAAAAAGTCAACGTGATGGCGGCCATGAGCACGATGCCCCGCGCGCGATCGCCGAGATAGAGATGCCCCAATCCAGGAAACACCCACGAAAGCACACCCGCGATGGGTGCCCGCATCAACTGGCCGATTGGTTCTGTCGGCAAGGCTTGCCCCTTTTTGGCCGTCACATGGCGCAGGGACCATTGGGATCGCCGCAGCGCCCGCATGGTCCGCCGCCGGAGCCGCCTTTTGGGTCCAACGCATGATCCCGCGCCGCAAACACGCTCAGCTTGCGATCCACCTTCTTGCTCCGGCAGGAAGGACACACCACCGCGCCGCGCTTCTTGGAAGAATGGACGAACTCGTCAAACTCCTGTTGGCACGAGCGGCATTGGTATTCGTATACGGGCATGACCGTCGTTCTCTCTCTGTCACCTGGGTTCCCATGTACCGACCGAAGTATAGATGCCCCGGAACCTCGCCGCAACCAACCGGCCGGCACCGTAGCTCCGCGCCGTTGAGCCTGATGTTTCCACACCCTCGCCCCGCGCGTGCCCCTCCTCCGACCTTTGACCTTTGACCTTCACCATGCGACGATGGACATCGCTCGATTCGGCGTTGCGTCGGAAGCGCTGCAACAACGAGGATGCTTGATCCGACGGTACCGAGGCGGCCCGGCCGGCCCATGACCAAGCCAAGAAACACGAATCCACTTTCCGGGTTGATCAACCTCGACAAGCCCACGGGCATTTCGTCCGCCCAGGCGCTCAACCGTGTCCGCAAGATCATCGGCCAGCGCAAGAGCGGCCACGCCGGAACGCTCGACCCCCTGGCCGGCGGCGTGCTCGTGCTTTGTTTGGGTAAGGGAACCAAGTTGGTCGAGTCCATCATGGATCACCCCAAGGTGTACCGCGCCCAAGCCCGCCTCGACGCCACCAGCGAATCACTCGACTCAGACAGCCCGCTGCAGCCGGTGGCGGTCGCCGGGATTCCGAGTCGGGAAGATGTAGTGCATCGATGCCGCGGCTTCGAAGGAGTGATCCAGCAGATGCCGCCGAAAATCAGCGCGGTCAAAATCGGCGGCGTGCCGGCCTACAAGCGCACGCGTCGTCGCGAAGAAGTCATCCTCAAGCCGCGCCCTGTGCACGTTTACTGGATCCACCTGCACGACTACGCCTGGCCCGAGATCGACATCGAGGTATGCAGCGGCCGTGGCACCTACATCCGGTCGCTGATTAGTGACCTAGGCTTGGCACTTGGCGTGGGAGGGTGCCTGACGGGCCTAACGCGCACGCGCGTGGGGCCGTTTGCCGCAGGCGACGCGGTCACCCTGGAGCAACTCGAAACGGCCGGTGCGCCCGAAGCGTACGTCATCGACCTTGAGTGTGCCCGAGACATGCTCGCGCCCCACTCCATTACGATCCCGCCCCGCCCGGACAACGTTCCGTAAACGCCCACGACACGAGCCCGGTGCACCGCGCGGGCTGAAGCCCACGGCTCGGAAACTGCTTCAATCTTCCAATCCCTTCCCCTTCACGTGCATTCGATGCGGAGCCCATCGTGTGCCAGCGCCATCGAATCCGGCAGATCACGATTCGTCGCCTCGTGACCGAGTTCGTGGGCGATATGGGTGAAGTAGGTTCGCCTGGCCCCGATGCGCCTGGCCATGGCGATGGCCTGCTCGAGATTGAAATGGGCGGGGTGCGGCGTGTGGCGCAGGGCGTCGAGAATGAGCACGTCCAGGTCTTCAAGCAGCGCCAGCGATGCCTCAGAGATGTAGTTGCAGTCGGTGCAGTAGGCCAAATTGGAAAAGCGAAACCCGAGCACCTCCAATCGTCCATGCAGCAACGAAATGGGTGTCACCGATACGTCGCCCAGCCGAAACGGCGTCCCATCAAGCTCGATCAGATCGAGACACGGCCGGCTGTGCGGCGAGCCCGGCACCGGCTCGAACGCGTACCGAAACATGCTTCGCAAGGCATCGAGTGTTCGCGGTCTGCCGAAGCACGGCACCTCCCGGTGTGTCGTCCAGTTGAAACGGCGAAGATCGTCAATCCCAAGCACGTGGTCGGCGTGGTGGTGCGTGTAGAGGATTGCGTCGATGGCGTCTATGCCGTTGGCCACGCATTGCAACCGAAGCTCGGGAGACGTATCGACCAGAATCCGCTGCCCACCCACGCGAACAAACAAACTCGACCGCGTGCGCTTGTCCTTCGGATCATCCGACGTGCACACGGCACATTGGCATGCGATCATGGGCACGCCATGCGACGTACCACTTCCCAAGATGACGGCGTTTACCCTGCTCACGACGCTCTCCCGTGCGCGCATTCAGCGCTCCAAGCCTCCCGCACGCCGTTGGTTCACCCAAAGCCCGCAGCGTGCGCATCGCAGCCGCATCATACGGGCGCCGCTCAAGGTTGACCATGGTCCGCCCCAGACGCGAAGCTGTTGAAACGCTCATAACGCCTGGATCAACTCCCGGGGAGCGGGCAGCAAAGTGGAAGCGCTGACCACACGCGCCGTTTTCGAGGATTGCCGACCGGGCATGGGGCTGCGCGTATCGTCGCACTTGTTCGACACGGATGAGCAGGTCGAAGAAGCGCTTCGTGCGATCTTCTCCGTGATTTCGTGATGATCCGTTAACGAATGAAGGCGTGATGCCTCGGCGGCAGCGCCGAGCGACCGCCGCCTTGCGGAATCAAGAAGGCCCGCCGAAGCGAATCTGCAGATCGGCAAAGTCCCGCAAATCAACGTCGCCATCCTGGTCGAAATCCGAGCAGCCACAGTCACCGAACGGCGGCACATCCGGACCGGCGGCACAGCCGGCCAGCGCGCCGGAATCCAGAAGGTCGATGTCCCCATCCACGTCGGTGTCTCCCACCGGCGGCATGACGGCCGGGCCTTCAAGTCCGGGGATGATCGTCATGCCGGTGGAGGCCACCGTCAATGTGCTGCTCAGGGGCGTGAGGTTCGGCGTCATCTGCATGATGGCGGACGCCGGCGTGATATCGGCCAGGGCCACGAACCGCACGCGGGCAACCGCGGCATCCAGCACGGAGGCATCGCCGAACAAGACCACCAGAATCGCCACGCCCCCGTCGAGATTGCTGTGGAGCGGCACGGCCGCATCCCAGGGCGAACCCGCGCCGTCCCCGGTCAGCACGTCGAGCAAGGTCAACGCGGCGGTATCGTATTGGAACAACGCTTGCACACCATTGATCGGTTCCAGAAGATTCGCCACCTGCAATAGGACCGTAATCGACTCCCCGGCCCGAACACACGGTACGTTCGGGTCCGCCGAAATGCGCAGGAGCCCCCAAACAGGATGGCTCGTTACCGGGAAACCGACCGTCCCCAGTGTGCCCGTCACGGTTACACCGGGCACCGGCCCGAACACGGCCGATTCGGTGAACTGCCCCAGTTGCGCGGGAATATGGATTTGAGCGTTTTCCGTAGCGGCCAGCGCGTGGAAGCTCAGCGTCGTGATGAGCAACCCCTCCGGCGTGGCCCACAGCGGTCCGGGAATCGCGGCCGCCGCCTGATAATAAGCATCCCCATCATCGAGAGAATCGTTCAGGCCGTCGATCTGCGAATCGTCGAAAAACCCCGCAAGAATCCAGTCCCCCGAAGCCGGACCTCCATGCCCGAGCAACTGGAGATCGTCAGCGTTCCACTGGACAATGATCTGCACCCCCGAAAGACTTTGATCGGCATTGGGATCATCGGAAACGGCGTAGAGATCGACATCGATCGTATCGCCAACTACAAAAGAAACGCCGCGCGGGCGCAGCTCAAGATTGATCGCACCGCGCGACGTAGCGGGGAGTACGAATCCCAGGACCGCGACGCATAGCGCGGCCAGCCATTTATTGGTAATCAGCCCACCCATGATGGTCTCACACGGCCCGCTACCGCCTTCCGCGTCCGATTGACGAAGGCGCCCCAGCGCGAGGCAACCCGGGCTCGCTCACGCCGAGCTGGCGAAGCAAACCGCGCACCGGTGCGGTCTTGGGAATGCCGTAGCGATCGACAAACAGACGCATGTCTTGACCATCGATCACGCCGTCTCCGTTCAGGTCGGCATACTGACCTTGCGGAAAAGCCGCGGCGTCGATGGAAACCTGCGCGAACTCGCTTGCGACCGGGAAACCGGGATCGCCGGCACTGGATGCGGTGATGACGCAGTTCGTCGGCAGATCGCCGACCTTGGCGAAATTGGCCGAAATCGCTGAAAAGTCCGCCACGTCCTGGATGCCGTCGCCCGTGGCGTCAGCTCCGAAATCGGCGTTGGGGTCGATCGTTTGATTCCACGCGATGGCCAGAATCGAGAAGTCGTTGATGTCCACCAGATTATCCTGAGGGACGAAGGCGTTGGAAAAATCACCCGCAAGGAGTTGGTTCGCGCCGCTGAGATCGACGGGCACCGTACACGCGGCCGCAAAGCTGACCGGAAGCGTTCTCGCGAGCGTGTGGCCCTCCGAAACCCTGATAAAGGAAACGTTGCTCGGCACGCCCAAGAGCGAAACAAAGCCGGCACCCGTCGCATCAAACACGACGGGCTCGGCACGCACGTCGACAAAGCCAAAACAATCACTCAGCTCGCACACGACGGTCCGCGTAACCGGGAAGCCCAGCGCTTCCGCTTGCACTGTCACGTCGACTTGTCCAGCCGCGGTATTGACACATACGTCCGCAACTTCATCGCACGTGTCCACCGTACAGGCATCGGCATCGCTGCAATTCGTCGCGCCGCCTCCGGTGCATACACCGCCAACACACACATCCGCTGATGTACAAAACAACCCATCATCGCAGGGGGCCGCATTGTTTGTATTGACACACCCGGTGGCCGGATCGCACGAGTCATCCGTACAAACGTTGCCGTCGTTGCAATTCGGCGGCGCACCTCCCACACATATTCCGAGCGAGCAGGTATCCCCCGTCGTGCACGCGTTGGCGTCATCGCAGGGGGCCGCATTGTTTGTATTGACACACCCGGTGGCCGGATCGCACG
>JBHHUB010000008.1:0-42091 GCA_046753625.1 Phycisphaerae bacterium
CTTCAACAATCAACCGATCCCGTCGCTGTTACCCGCAGGGCCGTGAACGGTTACAGGCAATCAATCAACGGCGACGGTCGGTTCCCCTACTTGTGATTTGATTCGTAGTCCGCGATTTTGCCAAGCCTTCGCTCGTGCCGCCCACCTTCATACTCCGTATTCATCCAGACGTCGACGACGCGGCGTAGTAGCTCCTGTCCGAGCAGGTCGGCAGGCAGGCAAAGCACGTTGGCATTGTTGTGGCGTCGCGAGAGTCCGGCGGTCAGTTCGTCGTGGCACAGGGCGGCGCGAACTCCGTTGACCTTGTTGGCGGCGATGGAGGTTCCGATTCCGGTGCCGCAAAGAAAAATCCCGCGCTCCGTATCGCCGGCGGCTACCGACTGCGCCCCCGACAACGTCATATCGGGGTAGTCGCAGCTTTCCGTGCTGTCACAGCCGAAATCGACCACGTTGTGGCCCGCCTTGGTTAGAAAATCCTTGATTTCCCGCTTCGCGTTGTATCCTCGATGATCACTGGCGACGGCGACGTTCATAGCTTTATCTCCTGCAGCCTGGTCCGGACACCCTTTTCGATAATCTGGGCGCAGCGCTCGTACTCTTCCGGAGTCCCGCCGATCGGGTCGAAAATGTCTTCGTGGTCCACGAGCTGGACTACGGAATCGGCGGCTTGTGGCGCCAAATCGAGCACCGCGTCGCGATGTCCGGACGTCATCACCACGACCAAATCCGCGTCGTTGACGTCGGCGGCGGTCAGCGGTTTGGATCGGTGGTCCGTGATGTCTATTTTTCGCTTGGCCATAGCGGCGATGCTGTGCTCCGATGCGCCGCCGTATCCGCCGAAGGTTCCCGCCGATAAAACCTCAATGTTGTGCTTGCGCAGGGCGCCCGGCTCGCAACCGATTCGCTCTGCCAACATAGCCTTAGCGAATCCTTCGGCCATGGGGCTTCGGCACGTGTTTCCTGTACAAACGAATACGATGCGCAACACCGCCAACCTTTCCACCATTCGGGCGTCCATAACACCCTCACGCACCAAGTAATAATCGCCGCCTTGTATTTGCACAATGGTAGACGGTCGCTGGTACCGCGATTTTCCCGAATCCAGAACCAGATCAATCTTATGGTCCCGAAGGCTCCGGCATGCCTCTCCCGCCGTGCGCGGCGCCGGATCGCCGGCGAGATTGGCGCTGGCGGCCACAACGGGGCCACCGGCGAGGCTCAGCATATGCCTTCCGGTCGGCTCGGCGGGGCATCGCAATCCGATCGTCTGCTCGCGGAATACGGCGGCCACGGTCTCCGGCGTGGTCTGGGCCATCGCGGCCACCCCCGCCGGCTCCGGGACCGGTACGATCAAGGATAGCGGGCCGGGCCAGGATTTTCGAATCAGGCGCTCCGCGACGGCGGGGAGCTCGTGGACGTACCGGCCGGCCTCCTCGGGCGAGCCGATATGCAGCGTAAACGCCTTGTCGGGGCCGCGCGATTTTGCCGCCCGAAGGCGAGCCAAGGCGTCGGGCACATCCGCGCGCGCAGCTAATCCGTAGACGGTCTCGGTGGGGAAGACGACCAGGCCGCCCCGGTCCAGTGTGCCGGCCGCCCGTTGGGCTGCGTCAAGCATATCAACGCCGCTGGTAACGGAGAGGATTTCCGTCAAAGGTGCCTGCTCCTGCCGTACGTCGGGACGGGGGACGCCCCCGCCATCGGCCTCTCATCGGTCCACGCCCCGCATAGTCTACGCGATCCTGTACAGAACTGTCAGGATCGGCCAAACCGGGGCCGAAGACCTTGTGAACTTGCCGACCCCACGCTAACGTAACTCAGCGGCTTTGCGAGCACAATTCCGCCGAAAACGAGTACCAGGAAAGACTTTGGAAGGACGAGCAATGGCAAACAAGACAAGATTGGCCGCGTGGGCTGCATTGGGATTACTGCTTACCTCGGGTGGGGTGGTTATGGCCAAACCCCTGCCGAGCGACACGAGGATCAAGAGTGGGAAACTCTCCAACGGCGTTACTTGGATGTTTCAAAAGCACGACAATCCGCCGGGCAAGATGGCCTTTAATCTTCACGTCCGAACGGGTTCGCTCAACGAGACCGATGCCCAGCGAGGGCTGGCCCACTTCATGGAGCACATGTGCTTCAACGGCACGGAGCACTTCGCGCCTGGCGAATTGATCCCCTATTTCGAGAGCATCGGGATGCAATTCGGCCGCCACCTGAATGCGTTCACCAGCTTCGACCAGACCGTCTACATGTTGTTCACGCCCGATACCGAGGTCGAGCAGGTCGACAAGGCGCTGATGGTCCTCAGCGACTACGCATTCCGCGACTTGCTGCTCGAGGAGGAAATCGATAAGGAGCGCGGCGTCGTGCTTGAAGAGTCACGCCGGGGCAAAGGCGCCGCCGAGCGGCTTCGCAACAAGGTCTGGCCGCAACTTTTTTCCGGGACGCGTTTTGCCGAGCGGCTTCCGATCGGTAAGGATGAAATCCTCGAATCCGCGCCGAAATCCGAGTTTGTGGACTATTATCGCACTTGGTATCGGCCGGAGAACATGACGCTGGTTATGGTCGGCGATGCCGATCCCGAGCCCTATCTGAAGTCCATCGAGAAGTGGTTCGGCCAGTATAAGCCGACGGTGCCGGCCCGCGAGCAGGAGCGGGCGGGGTTCAAGCCCTTCACCGGGCAACGCACGATCGTCGAGTCGGATCCGGAAATGTCGCGTTGCGACATTCAGATGCTCAACATCAAGCCGGGGCGACCTCCGACCATAACCGAAGCACAGGCCCGCGTGGAACTGGTTGAGTATATCGGAAGCTGGATCGTGGGGCGTCGCTTCGAAGAGCGGATCAACAAGGGGCAAGCCAGCTACCTCCGCGCCGGCGCTTCGACGATGAACTTCTTCAACGATGGTTTGTTGGTTTTCGGTTCCGCCAGCGGCAAGCCGGAAAAATGGGAGAACATGCTTGAGGAAATGGTGATGGAAGTCAGCCGCGCCCGGGCGTTCGGGTTCACCGCGCGTGAGTTCGAGCTGGCCAAGTCAGAGCTGCTGGCCGATGCGCGGCGTTCGGTGAAGACCGAGCCGACGCGCAACGCACGCAGCGTCGTCGGGGCGATTACCCGAAGCGTTAACGATCGCGAACCGGTGATGTCGGCCCAGCAGGAACTGGACCTGATCGAGAGGCAGTTGCCCACAATTGATCTTGAAGAGGTTTCCGGCGTGTTCAAGAGTCATTTCATGCCGGGCACCTATGCCTACGTCGTGGAAATGCCCGAGAAAGAAGACGTCGCCATTCCCACGAAAGATGACGTGCTCGCCGCCGCACGGGCGGCCTGGGCACGGAAAGTGAAGCCGATCGAGGAGGACGACGCGCCGACGTCGCTGCTGGCGGTCTTGCCCAAGCCGGGGAAAGTCGTGGAGCAACACACGGACAAGGACTTGGGCATTACCGATGCCTGGCTGGACAACGGGGTCCGCGTGCACCACCGCTACATGGATTACAAGAAAGACTCGGTGCGGGTGACGATCAGCTTGGCCGGCGGTCAGATTGAGGAGACGGCCAAAAACGCCGGCATTACCCAGGTCGCATCGCTGGCGATCAACGAAGCCGCCACGGGACGGCTTTCCTCCACGAACATACGAGACATCATGACGGGCAAGAACATCAGTGTCCGTGCGTTCGGCAGTGACGACGCCTTTACGGTGAGTGTCAACGGTTCGCCCGAGGATCTCGAAGAGGGATTGCAGGAAGTGCACGCGCTGCTGACCGACGGCAAGATCGAGCAGGCGGCCTTTGACAATTGGAAACAATCCATCCTGCAACAACTGGTGATGATGCAAACGATGCCGCCCTTCAAGGCAGGCGAAGCCCTCTCGGAGCTTATCTCCGGTGGCGATCCACGGCGGACCCTGATCAACAAGGAGAAGGTCGAGGCGCAGTCCGTCGCAACGGCCCAAGCCTGGTTCGACCGGCTTTGTGCGACCGCGCCGATTGAGGTGGCGGTGGTGGGCGACATCCAGCTCGCCGATGCCATGCCGCTGATTCAAAAGTACATCGGATCGTTGCCCAAACGCAGTCGCAGTGCGGCCCATCTAGACAAGCTGCGCAAGCTGGCACGCCCCACCGGTCCGTTGGCCAAGCACGTCGAAGTCGAGACCATGACGCCGCAGGCGATGGCCTTCGCCGGCTTTATGGGATGCCAGGGGCGAAAAACCGTCGAGCGGCGCGCGCTGGCGATCGCTTCCAACATCCTGACCAGCCGCGTTATCAAGCGCATCCGCGAGGAGCTGAGCATCGTCTATTCGATTCGAGCGGGCAGCCAGCCCGCTTGGGTCTATGAGGATTCGGGCCTGTTCCTCGCCGGTGCACCGTGCGATCCGAAGAACGTGGATCAGGTGGCCGATGAGGTGCATGTGATCTTCAAATCGTTTGCCGAAGACGGCCCCACAGACGAGGAATTGGCCAACGCCAAGAAGCAAATCGCCGAGCGCCTCGACACCGACATGCGCGAGCCGAGTTTCTGGTTGAGCGTGTTGCGGAACCACGACCTGCACGGCCGAGATTACCGCGAAGCCAAGGACGTCAAAGAGGCGTACCAGCGTTTCAGCGCCGCCCAGGTCCAGGGCGTGTTCAAGAAGTACTATGTGCCCACGCGGCAGTTCCGTGTCACCGCCATTCCCAAGCCGGTCGACGCCGGTAGCGAGAAGGGCAAGAGCCCGAAGAAGGCCGGTGCGCCCTCATCCTGACAGCATATTGAATAACTGGGTTCTGGGTGTGGCGCCGGCTGCTCGTCGGCGCATACGGGCGGTATCGCATGGCCCCGTGGGCCGGTGCTGGCAGCATCACTGGCCCAATGCCGATGCGCCACTGGTTTTGCGGCCTGATGGCGGCTACAGCGCATCACGCGATTGAACCGCCGCGCTGCGATGGATAAACAGGTCGCGTCTTTGCGGACCACCAAAACGCCCCATACCATCCGAAAGGATGGCACGGGGCGTTTTGACTGCGCAACCCCTATGCCGTCAAGCCCCTCCGTTGGTGGGGCTTAAAGGTGCCTTCTGGCGGAGACGCCGTCTCAGGTGTATAGTGGGGGTGTTGGGCACCCCTAACTTTTTTGGAAAGGCACGGTGACATGGCAAACCTTGCGAAGGTATTTAGAGACGAGACGGCGCGGATCGCACGCAAGGAGGTTCGATCCGAAACCGGTGCGACGCGAAAGGCGTCCGCGCAGCATCGCCGGGACATCGCGGAACTCAAGCGCAAGATCGCCGCCTTGGAAAAAGAAGTCCGGTTCCTGCGCAGGCAGGAAAACAAGCGAGCCGCAGTGAGGCCGGCGCCCCAGCTTGCCGACCGAGCCCGATTCTCGCGCCGCTGGCTCAAGGCTCATCGTCAGAACCTGGGTTTATCCGCCGCGGATTATGGTGCACTCGTGGGCGTCCACGCCATGACCATCTACAATTGGGAACATGGGCGGGCCAAGCCTCGCAAGGCGCAACTGGCGGCGCTCGTGGCTGTTCGAAAACTCGGCCGGCGAGAGGCGGAGCGGCGGCTTGAGGCCATTTGACCGGCATTGCGATGGACCGACACTCCGATCGTGCCCGACCGTTAAACGGATACCCCGGCGAGACAACGCCCGCCAACCGCTTCGCTACGTGATGCGCGGTGGCGTGAACCCGAGTAGCGTCCGGAGCCGAACCCGCCCATGACCATCGCCGGCTTCGAAGAGTTGGACTACGCGATGACGCCGCTGGGTGAGCTGATTCTGCGTCGGCGCGAGGTGCTCTCGCTGAATCGGGCCGAGGTGTTTGAGGTCAAGCTGGACGGTGCCCTTCTCATGTCCAGCATCGTAAACGAGGCGGAAAAAGCGCTGGTCCGACTTGCCATGCCGCTGCCGGCAGGCCCACGTTGCGACGTATTGATCGGAGGGCTCGGGCTGGGTTACACGGCCAAGGCCGCGCTCGAGGTCGATCGGATTGCCAGCGTTACGGTGATCGAGTTCCTCGAGCGGGTCATCAGGTGGCATCTGGACGAACGGGTTCCGTTGGGACGGACGCTGACGAAGGATGGGCGCTGCCACCTGGTTCACGGAGACTTCTTCGCCGCCGTGGGATCGCCCGGTCTGTCCAGCGATGCCTCGAGCGGGCCAAACCCAGATATGCCGGATTCCCAGGCGTTGGCTCACATCGCCACCACGCGGTTTCATGCGATACTGCTGGACATCGATCATTCTCCACAGAGTCTGCTGCATGCCGCGCACGCCACGTTCTACACCGAGGCGGGTTTCAAACGATTGGTTGACCATATTGAGCCGGGCGGCGTGTTTGCATTGTGGTCGGCCGATCGCCCGGACGAATCACTCATCAACGCCCTGAGCGGCGCATTCGCTGACGTAGGCGTACGTGACGTGAATTTCTACAACCCCATGCTCGACCTGCACGACGTCAATTATATCGTCGTCGCCCGGCGTGCGGCGCGGTGACGCAGGTCGGTTGCCGGTATGCTGATTCGACCAAGCCACCCCGTCGCAGCCATGTACGCGATCGAATCCGCGATGAAGGGCTGAGAACGGCCGAGTGGCCATCGCCGTGTAGTGAACGGCGCGCGTCGGCGGCACGATCATCACGCACATGGTTGGATCGCGATGGACGATGGAGCAGTGCCTGGAGCGAGTATTCGCCTTGAAAATCGCGATCCTGCGCGGTATACTCCCTTTATGGGAGATCAGCAGGCAGAATCTCAACCGGTAGATGCCCCGACTGGCGCCGATGGTGACGCCGGTGCGAGTACGGTGTTGTCGCCCGCCAAGAAGGCGGCTCCCTCGCGGCGCAAGCCCAAGCAGCTTCCACCCTACAAGGTGCTCCTGAACAACGATGACGTCAACGATTTCGAACATGTCATCAACGCGGTGTTGAAGCTGACCACTTTGGGACTGAGGGAGGCGGTGCTGCGGACGCTCGAGGCCCACGAGACCGGTCTCGCGCTGTTGCTGGTCACGCACCGGGAGCGGGCCGAGCTCTACGTCGAGCAGTTCGCTTCCCTGTCGCTCACCGTCACCATCGAGCCCGATTCGCAGTAGCCTCATTCGCCCGGTAGGGTGCCCTATGTCCTTGGGACGTGGGGGAGGCGATGATCGGCGCGAATGGCCTGCAGGTCGGCGCCAGCGGCTTTGAATCTAAGCACCGTGGCGCACGGCCGGTGGCATCCGTGCCCCGAGGGTCCGCTGGCTGACGCCGGCGGATTCGATTGGCGTACGCAACCCGCCGGAAGAATCATGATCCCCGCCGCGCACCCCGTTCCGCCGACCTTCGAACTCTGATTTTCTTCCCATCTTCAACCTTCCAATCCTCCTTGGCGATTCCCCACCCAATGGCTATCATGCCGTCGTGATTGAATCGCTTCTGGCAAGCGGGCTGTGGGCTTAAGGGCTGCTTTTTCAAAGGAATCACCATGAAACGCGCGAAGATTACCATCATCGGGGCCGGAAACGTCGGCGCAAGCTGCGCCTTCTGGGCCGCTACCAAGGAACTTGGCGACATCGTCCTGGTCGACATTCCCGACTTCGCCGATAAGACCGCCGGCAAGGCGCTGGACCTGGCTCAGTGCGGCCCGATCGATCGCTTCGATTGCAACATCACCGGCACCAGCGATTACCAACACGCCGCCGGCAGCGACGTCGTGGTCATCACCGCCGGCATCCCGCGCAAGCCGGGTATGAGCCGCGATGATTTGATCAAGACCAACGTCAGTATCGTTGGCTCGGTTTCGGAAAAGATCGCCGAAGTCGCACCGGACGCCGTGCTGATCATCGTGTCCAATCCGCTCGATGCCATGGTCTACACGGCCTGGAAGAAGAGCGGCTTACCGCCCAAGCGCGTCGTCGGGCAGGCCGGCTGCCTGGACATCGCCCGCTACCGCACCTTTATCGCCATGGAGCTCAACTGCAGCGTCGAGGACATCAGCGCGCTGCTCATGGGCGGCCACGGCGACGACATGGTTCCGCTGAAGCGCTATACGTCCGTGGCGGGCATTCCCGTAACGCAATTGATCGCCGACGAGAAGCTCGACGGGATCATCCAGCGGGCCAAACTGGGCGGCGGCGAGATCGTCAAGCTCATGGGTACCAGCGCCTACTACGCCCCGGCCGCCGGAACGATCCAGATGGTCGAGGCCATCGTCAAGGACAAGCGGCGCATTCTGCCCTGCGCGGCCTACTGCGATCAGGAATACGGCGTGGGCGGTTACTTCGTGGGGGTGCCCTGCATGCTGGGCGCCGGAGGCGTCGAGAGGGTCATCGAAGTCGAATTCGACAATGCGGAAAAGGCGCTTTTCGCATCCAGCGTATCGCACGTTAAGGAGTTGGTCCAAATAGCGGACGGATTCTTGAAGCGGTAGCGGCAGCTTCTCGCCGCAGGGGGAACCGGATAGTTCCAAAAGGTAAGCGCCCACAGCAACCATTCTTGACGCCGTCGTTATCGTGGCGTGCGTGTTGATTCCGTGATGTTCTCATCGCAAAGGCGGCACTGCGCAATTTGCCCCGAAGGGGCCTAACATGTCAGCCCAGGGCAAAGCGCAGCGCCGCCCTGGGTAGACGGGATCGTCCAACCATGGTGCCCTGAAGGGACGAAACAAGACTCGCTACGAACATATGCCTTGTGTCGCCCTGTCAGGTCTGAATCTTATGGTCGTAGGAACCCAGGGCGGCGCTACGCGGCTGTCGGCGCTTCGCTCTACTCTGGGCAGGCACGGCGTTGCCCCGCTGGGGCGAGGAGCCCGCAACCGAGGCAAGGTTTGAGCCCGTGGGCAAACATGCAGCCCCCAGGGTGAGCTTGCAGTGATTTATACCACTGCGCCCTCGAGATAGAGCACCCGACCGCAACTATTGCAGTACTGCATTTCGTCGGGCTTGTGCAAGGCGTTGACGATCTCAAGCGTGAGCGTCATGTTGCAGCCGGCGCACGCGTATTCATGACGCTTGGGATGCAGGCGAATCACCGAAGCCAGTGCTTCGCCGTCGTGATGGGCGGCCACGCGGTTGAACGAATTGAGCGCCGACGGCGGTACGTTGGCCGCGTGTTGTTCCCGAAGCCCCTCCAGTCGCTTGCGATCGCCTGAATGCTCCTCGTCGAACTCGCGCAGCTTCGCTTCCGCCGCTTCGACCTTCTCGGCCAGTGCCCTTTGCTCCACGTCGAAGGCCTTGCCATCCTGTTCCAACGCCTGGATCTCTTCCATCAATTGCAGCACGCTGCTTTCGAGCTTGGACGTGTCCGCTTTCGTCGTATTGATGGCGGTGAGGATTTCGGCGTAGGATTTGTTTGTCTTGGCCTTGCTCAGGGCCTCGCGCTGGTGGGCGATCGCCTCCTCGCGCGTCGTGACTTCGAGCGAAAGCGCATCTTGCCGGACCTGCTTTTCGCGGATCATCTGGTGATGTTGTCCGGCTCGGCGCTCGGCCGCCAGAACTTGACGCTGCAGCGCCTCGACCCGCTTTTGCCTGACTTCTCGCTGCTTCCGGATGGCCGCGAGTTGTGTTTCGATTTCCTGAAGCTGCTGTAGCGATTCGAGCAAACTACTCATTCTCGTCCCCGTAGATCCGAATTCCCATCAGGTTGCATCCTGAAGGGGTGTCATAAATTCATTATGCCCCATTGCCCGGCGTGTTGCAAGTCAAGAGTTGCCCACAATCTTCCGTTCCCGGCGAACCGCAACCGAGTCACCCGCCGCCGATCGGCCCAACGTCCGGAAACTCGGCCGCCCGCCGCGGCTCGCAACCGTCGCCCATGTCCGTAGTTCGCGGGCGGGCCAACCGTCCGAGAGAAGACCCTGCCATCCGGCGTGCGCGGCAGACCGCCACCGATGTTTCGCGACAGCCGCTCCGCCGGCCGTCGCCGTGACGATCTATGGATGATCGGCGTCATCGTTTGTTCGCCCTACAGACGACCTGAAGGTGCGAAGCCCGGCCCATCGCGGCCGAGTCGCGACACAGGCGTTTCTCGATCCGCGCCCAGGTTCGCCGGTCCTGCGAGGTCTCGAGCGCGTGCCGGTACTTGCGCATCGGCAAAACCGTTTTGCCGACCATGTCCTCCACGATAAAACCGGCCAGCGGGAGGAGCTTGGCAAGATCGCTAGGCGAATAAGTAAAAATGGGGAATTGCTCGTCGACGTCGCGGGTTAGCCAGTGCGTCTTGCCGTCGCGCAGAAACCGGACCATGTCTCTGGCGGTACCCGTTTCGAGCAGGAAATCGAGGGCGGCCAGGCGATTGTCGAAGGTGGCGATCAACCGCCCGTCGTGCGCGAGGATGCGCCGAATCTCCTTGAGCGCCGCCAGCGGCGACTTGGCGCAGCCGACGGGGTCCCCTAGCGCCACCGCCAAGGCGAAATGATCGTCGGGCAGCTTGGTCAGATCGCAGAGGTCCGCTTGGAGGAATCGTTCGTCACTGGCCGCCGCCATGGCCGCCCTGGCCTGATCGACCATCTTGGCGGAAATGTCAACGAAGGTCACGGCAAAGCCGCTCCTGGCGAGCTTGGCGCCCCATTTCCCCGTGCCGCAACCGAGATCGACGACCTCGGCGTTGGCGTTAGCGGGCAGGAAGGGTTTGATGTAATCCCAGGTGAGCGCATCGTGCCACTGCCAATATCCGTCGGTGTAGCTCTGGTCGTATCGGGACGCAACTCGATCGTGGTATTTTTGAACGGCCGTTCGGCGCGGCTTTCCCATAACGGCCTCATTGTAGCGCCTAACGCGGCCCCAACAAGACACCGGATCGCGGATGGGCTGCGCGGCACCTGCTTTCTTGACGATGACGGTTCCTTTTGGGACCATGGCGGTGTGACCGAACCTGACCGCACGGCCAAGCCGTAGGGAGCCCGCATTGCCATGATCAAAGCCATCGACCTTCGCAAAGGCAGAACGATCGTCCACAAGGGCGACTTAGCGGTCGTGCACGACGTCCAGCATGTCGTTAAGGGGAACAAACGCAGCTACATGCAGGCGAAGCTCAAGAGCCTGAAGACCGGGACGATCCTCGAGGTGCGTTTTACCGTAGACGAGCGCGTCGAGGTGCCCTTCGTGGAATCCAAAGACTACGAGTTCTTGTACCGCGACGGTGACGATTTCATCGTGATGGACTTGGAAACCTACGATCAGATTCCCATTTCGTCCGAGATCGTGGGGGACATCGCCCAGTGGCTTAAGCCCAACGAAAAAGTCTCGTGTCAATTGTACGAGGGGCGTGTTATCTCGTTTGAGCCCCCGATGGTGGTCGAGCTGACCGTGTCCGAAACCACGCCCGTGGTGAAGGGGGCGACGGCCACGAACCAGAACAAGGACGCCATTCTCGAGACCGGCGTCAAGGTGAAAGTGCCCCCGTTCATCTCGAACGGCGAAGTGATTCGCGTGGATACGCGGACCGGCGAATACATCGAGCGCGCTAAGTAGCCATCCGCGACCGTGGACATTACGCCCACACCCCTTACGATTGCCCTAGCGCACGTTTGCTTTCAGCGCTTCTTCGGCGCACGTCCTTCTACGCTGCGGCATCCCATGCCCGTCGGTCGAACGCGCGTGCGATCGGCGCCAAACCGCCGCCCCCGTATCGTGATCGCGGCCCGGCCTGACCGATGCTTTGGCCCGATTGCAATCCCGCTGCGAGCCGCTGCGGCGATGCGGAGATGAGCATGGAGCCGGCGCGGCCGCACGCCCGTGGCGGCGCCTCGATCAGCCCGACGCCGGCCGCGATAGTCCATACTCGGTGGCGCCTGAAACACATCTCGCGTGGTGCGCCATGCCTCAGGTGCCAAGCCTTAGTCGGTGCCTGAATCGGTTCGGAACTCGATGTTCTTGATGTCCAGCCGATGCGCGGCGCGCTGGCCGATCGCTTGAAACGTCCTCCGATCTGTGCCGCGATCAAGACCACGCAAGAAAAAAAATGGAAAATTTTTTGAATTTTTTTCACACCTTTGTCGTTGCTTCGTTTCGCCGGCGCGGCGCGCGCCTGGCGGCTGGAGTGCGGCGTCCCGTTGCGGCGACGTGTGGCTCCGGTTCAGCCGCGCTGCCGTCGGTGTGACGCGGAAGATGTCATGGCGGCGACCCTTCGCGGCGGGCAATGAACGCCGCCGATTCGAGCCGGCAAGCCCGCAGGTCCGTCCACCAAGAGTGGGACGGCATCGCCGTGGCACAAACCGAGAAAATAAGCGCAAAACCTTTGTTTTTCAGCAAAAACCGGCCTCTTGTTGGGCGTCAGGTGTTTCTCGATCGCGACGACACGGCGACGGATGCCGGGTTTGGTAGTGCGGCTTGAATGATGTCATTCATCTGGCAACGATCAAGAGCGTCGAGGGTGGAACGACGGCGATACGTGGAGCCAAGTGTGGGGGCGGCGCCTGGTCGAAACGCTCGGCGGGCTCGCGCGTCGGTGCAAGAAAGAGCACCGCGGAGGGGCGCGGCGTTGTGAAATCGATATCTTCCAGGGCAAAATCTTGTAATGTTCCCGATGCCCATGTGACGAAAAAAGTTTTGACATGGCTAAGCCATGGTGTACGATTCTTTTCAGAAAGAAAGGAGGTGATTCCTTTGGCAAAGAAACGAAAGGTCACCAAGAAGAAGGCCAAGAAGAAGGGCGCAAAGAAGAAGGCCACGAAGAAGAAGGCCGCAAAGAAGAGGGCCACGAAGAAGAAGGCCGCAAAGAAGAGGGCCACGAAGAAGAAGGCCAAGAAAAAGGCTACCAAGAAGAAGGCCAAGAAGAAGGCCAAGAAGAAGGCCAAGCGGAAGAAAAGGTAGCGACCGAAACGCACCCGAGTAGGCGTGGTTCATTTGGTCTTGTCGTCGGCTCTCGCCACGGCGGTCGGCTATGACCAAACGCAGGCCCATTCGGGTACGAAACCGAAAAACGGAAGGCTGTCCGGATTCTCCCGGCGCCTTCCGTTTTTCTTTGGATCGCCTGATCCGTCATGTTGTGGCGTAAGAATTCAAGCGACGGTATACGCGACGTGGCTCGGCTAATCGGGCTTGCAGACACGACATGGTTTACGCCCGGCTTGGACGGCCCGATCGAGTGACTTGAAATGAACCCGATTTTTCTGGTGGATTCGCTTCACGTGGGGACAGTTCGGCCGATGAACCACTGAGGAGTGGACGCTTCCCACCAAGTCTCCGGCCGATGCCGCCTCATTATTCCGCTGATCGTCGCGTTTCTTCTCGTCTGTTATCGATCCGCGCGAATTCGATCCGACGCCACCGTCGCTGCGGCCCGCTGACGCCCAAGCGTGCGCCATCAGCCGTGCGGCGAGCACGGCACCGGATTCCAGGCGAGCCTCTACGGTCGCCAGGCAACGCGTGGTGAGCTTGTCGAAGTAGCGATCCTGCTCTTGAGTCAACTGCCCCGGTGTGCTGATTTGCAGCTCGCGAAGGATGTCGCGCTCGGTCTGTAGCAGATCCTCCAGGGCGGCGTGGGCCAGCAGCAGCGCTTGCAGAGTATCCGTGCCTACGTCCGTAGACGCGTGCATGCGTCCGCGATAGGGGCGAACTTCAAATCGAACGCGCTCCAAGTTGCGCCGGACGAGCTCCGATTCCATTCGGTCGCGCACGGTTGAACCAGCGAATGCCGGCACGCCGGCGTCGCCTTCGCTGACGCGCAGCGTTTCGGCCAATAGGGCGGAGTCCGGGGCTGTGGTGCAAAACGGCGACGAAGCCTGCGTGGCCAATGCAATGACGTCCGCTGCTTGTGCTACCGTTTCCGTCGCGTCACGCGCGGTTAGCGCATCGGTGAGCTGGGCCTGCGCGGCTAGAAGTCGGAGCGGCAAGTTGCCCAGGCCCAGGCGATCCTGGCGCCGCAGCCAGCGCTCCAGTTGGGCGGGCTTAAGGAGCATGGCCGAAACTTCACGGTTATCGAGCCGGCCCACGTCGAAATAGGGACAGGAGGCGCCGTCGGCGGCCGGCGCGCAGCGGTAACCGGCCACGGATTCGTCGCAGGCCGCGATGATTTGCTCTAGATGCCTTTCGCAAAACCCGCCATCGACAGGCGCAAGCAGCCTGACCGCGGCGGGAGCGACAAGGGAACAGATGGAGCTGTCCGGCGCAGATGGTGCCGCACCCACGGCAGACGTCGCGATGATTCCCGGCGCAAACGAGCCTGCGGTGGCAACAAGAACGGTCAACTTATCCAACATGGCGTTGCGTCCAAGAATGTGGACGGAACCGGCTACGCGCCGGGCGCGTCGGTCGTAGCCACAATCTGTTCCAGTAGATATGCCGCCATCGCCTCATCCACGCCCATATCCAGCCAACGCTCGTCGCCTGACGGGGTGCGTGTCTGTCCGCTTGTTGTCGGAAGCGTAGCGCTGAAGAGCCGATAGGCGGCGGCGGTGCTGTTGAACTGCCGATCCGGTGAGGACAAACGTTCTTTGTGGACGATCATCGTCAGCCGCTGCCAGTTCCCGTCCGCATCTTGAGCAATCCGAACCTCCGCCCACCGGCGAATCGGATTGATCGTCGCTTCCCACAAGTCTTCACGGGTGTCCACGTCATGTCGCCAGAATTCGAAGATGTTCTGTGAGATGACGGGCAGCGTTGTGATTTTCCCCGCCCGCCGATCCACACGATCCAAGGCCAGTCGATTTCTGCGGAGAACCCGTTGCGCGGTACTCCAATAGTGGTTCGCCTCGGGGGATTGCTTCGGCGCGGATAACGCCAAGGAGGTATCGTACTGCGAACGCCTCGGCGCCATGCACCCGCTACTTACGACGGCGGCTGCGACCAATACGAGGCATGTCAGGCGGATGCTCATGGTCCGATCATATCCCGCGCCCCAACCCGGTCAAGAATGACGCGCGCTCCCGTTGTGGCGGGGGTCCGTGACCCTTGCGGCGGGTTCCGCCGTACGTTCATGTGGCCCCGGAACCCGTTGAGAGACTGATTTTCGGGTGTGGCGCCTTCCGGCCGGCGAAGACGGGCGGCATCGCATGTCCAAGTGGGCCGGAGCTGGTAGAAGCACACCGGCAAGATGTCGGTACCATAGTTTCTCAGCAGGCTCCTCGGCGCCGTCAGCGCACCTATGGGGCCGCTCGTGGCGGAGCTCCGGTTACGCTCTTGCGCCCGCCTTCAGCGCGCCATCGTATCCGCTGATTGGGGCAGGCACGCGCGACTCCCCTGGTAATATCCGAGCGCCTTGATTTCTCGCCCAAAGATCGTCTATCATGGCGGCAGCATCGGGGGGCCGTGCTCCAGGCTGCTTATCGGTCGGCACGGCGGACCCTGATCGGCATCCCTAAAGTCAGAGGAGGAAAGAAGTATGCGCAATCGTTTCAGCGTGATGTTCGTCGCAGCCCTTGTTGTCTGCTGTTGTGGTCAGCCTTTGCGGGCATTTACCAGCGGGGCACCGGATGGATTGACCGGCGGACCTGCGGACTCGGGGACGTGTACCCTTTGCCATTCCGGCACCGTCAACGCCGGACCGGGAAGCGTAACGATTCTCGGCGTGCCGGCGCAATACAACTTCGGCCAGGTCTACGACCTCACCATTCGCATCAGCGATCCGACCAAGGTCGCTGCGGGGTTCGAAGTCAGTGCTCAGGACGATCTCGGCGGACATCTGGGCACGCTGCTGTTGGCCGATCCCCTTGCTACCGCGTTCGCAAGTGGCAATCCCGATTACATAACGCACACGGCAACCGGCGTCGCCGACTCCCTCGCGGCCTGGACCGCGAACGGAAACAGCGCGGACTTCCCCGTGCAGTGGCAGGCACCGGCCGGCGACGTAGGCCCCGTTGTCTTTTACGCCGTCGGGAATGCCATCAACAATGCGACCGGCAACAACGGCGACAACGTCTATTCGGAGTCAGCCGTCGCCGGGCCGCCCGGACCGATCCCGGCCGTATCCGATTGGGGTCTTGCCGCCATGGCGTTGCTGGTGCTCGCGGCCGGTACGATCGCGTTCCGCCACAACCGGGCTCGGGCTTGCTGACACTTCCGGCAGGATAGCATCGACCATCCAGCGCCGCTGGCGCCGGCCTGCGGAAACGCTGTGGGCGTTCACAATCGGATGTCATCGAGCTTGTGCCCGGTGTTCTGATAGGATGTATCGAAGAATCACTCGGTGAGATTGTCCAGAAACGATTGCAGCATAATTTGTGCGGCCACGCTGTCGCGGCGCCGCTTGCGCTTCCGGGCGGACAGCCCCGTCGTCCCAAGCGTTTCGTCCGCCGCCTTGGACGAGAGCCGCTCATCGAAAAAAGTAAGTGGCAACGAGCAAAGGCGCTCGATGTGTTGGCCGACCGTCCGCGTGATCTTGGCTTGCGGGCCTTCCGTATCGTCCATGTTCAGCGGTAGCCCGACAACGATGGCCGACACATCGTATTCGGCCAGCGATTTGACGATGATCGCGGCATCCCCGGCCGGGCTTCCGGTGGCCGACAACATCGGAAGAGGCGTCGCGAGCCGTGTGATGGAATCTCCGATCGCCAGGCCGATGCGCTTTGTGCCGTAATCGACTCCCAGGAATAGGCCCATTTCGCTCGCGTTATAGAGTTGGTGAAGTCATTAGTGGTCCAGCCGCGCTCGCCTGGGCGGTCGCCCACATAGTGCGGCCGGCCGCAGTGCCATGCGCGCCGCGCCATCAAATCAACGCTGCAGAAGCTCTGGCGCTTTGACACAGCTAAACTTTCGGGTTCGTTACGAGTCAGAGCCGCGGGCGCCAGCCCTCGGACCGGTCCCACCGCTGGCGCGGTGGGCTCTGATTCGCACGCCCGATTCCGGCGGCTCGCGCAGCGACAACCCATAGATTACCGTGTGACGCAGCACTAGAGATACTCCTCGCCGAACTGCTCGCCGATGTTGTTGACGAGCTCTCGGATGCATTGGGCGTCTCGCTTGGTGCAGATGATGGTGGCGTCGGGGGAATGGACGATGACGAGATCGTCGACGCCGATCGTGGCGATCAGATGATCCTCTTCCGAAACCACGACGTTGCCGCGTGAGCCGAGATGCATCACGCGCTTGCAGGCGGAAACATTCCCGTCCGCATCAGCTTCCACCACCGATTCCAACGCCGGCCACGAGCCCACGTCGACCCAGTGGCAGCCCATTTCCACTACCAGCACGCGCTCCGCCTTTTCCATGATGGCGAAATCGACGCTGATCTTCATGAGCGGAGGATACTCTCGATTGAGCACCTCCTCACGCTGATCCGTTCCCCAAGCCTGGGCGATTTTTTCGACCGCCTCGTACGACGGCGGTAGGTGCTGCTTGAGTTGCTTCAAGATGGTCGCGGCCCGCCAGGCGAACATGCCGCTGTTCCAATAGTATTTCCCCGTGGAAACGTACTTCATCGCGGCCGCCACGCTGGGCTTCTCGGTGAACTTTTCGACATCGAAAACACCGTCGGAGATTTGCGCGCCGCGCCGAACGTAGCCGTAGTTCGTATCGGGCCGTGTGGGTCTAATCCCCATGGTCACCAAGGCATCAGGATGCTGCTCGGCCGCGGTGTAGGCCTGATCCACCGCACGCGTGAACTCCTCCACCGGGGTGATCAAGTGGTCGGCCGTGAAGACGCCGACGACCGCATCCGGATCTCGCTCGGCTAAGATGGCGGCGGACATGCCCACGGCGTTGACCGTGTCGCGCCCCTCAGGCTCTCCGAACAGGTTTTCCGAAGGCAGCTCCGAAAGTTCGTCCGCAATAACCGAAAGGTGTGCGCGGTTCGTGATGATGCTGATTTGCTCCGGCGGGAGCAACTCCGCCACCCGCTCGTAGGATTGTCGCAACAGGCTGCCCCCTTGGAACAGCTTGAGGAGTTGTTTGGGCCGTTTTCTTCGACTCAGCGGCCAAAGCCGCACGCCCGCGCCGCCCGCCATTATGACCGCGTGTCTCATCAGCTCGATCCTCGCGATGGTTCAATCGATTTCATCAAAACCGACGCGCTCCAACTGTGCGAATTCCAAAACCCAGGAACGCTGCCCGCCCTCCTGAAAGGCTACGTCGACGTGCGTCCGGCGAGGCCCTCGATGCATCGCCGTGATTCGGCCCAGGCCGCAGTCGGGGTGGCGAACCAGGCTGCCAACGCGCCATTGATCAATATCTGCGGGGAGCTGACCGGTGGGCGCCGCTGGCTTGCGCCTTCCGGGCTTGTGCCCGCCGCCGCCGACATCGCTATCGCTCGACCATTCTAGCTTGCTCTTGGGCAGTTCGTCCAGAAACCGACTCCGCGTCGTTCGCTGAGGGACGCCGTACACCTTGCGGTACCGCGCCCGCGTAAGCGTCAACCGCTCCTTCGCCCGCGTCATGCCGACGAAACAGAGCCGCCGCTCCTCCTCCTCGTCGCCGTCATCGTCGTCGTGACGCCGCATCGGCAGGACCCCCTCTTCAAGCCCGACCATGTAGACGATGGGAAACTCCAACCCCTTGGCCGCGTGCAACGTCATCAAGGTCACCACGCCCTGCACCCCGGATAGCCCGTCGACATCGCTGACCAGGGCCGTTTGCTCCAGCCAGTCCGAAACCGTAGCGCCGGGATGGTCCACGTCAAAATCTGCGGCCGCGCTGACTAACTCGTCCAGGTTGCGATCGGGACCGTCGTCGATTGCCGCTTGCGGTGCATAAAACGCCCGCAATCCGGAATGGCTGATCACATGCTCGGCCGCTTTCGCCGCCGGCCATGCTACCACCGCGGCCAGGTCACCGAGCAGCTGGCCGAACACGCGCACTTTCGCTTCTGAACGCCCGACATCCATGTTGGACGCACCGTCGGTCAGCAGGTCATACAAGCGTATCCTGCGTTCCTGCGCCGTGTGCACGAGGCGTTTGACCGTCGTATCGCCGATGCCTCGCGTTGGGGTGTTGATGATCCGCAGCAGGGCGATTTCGTCCGCATGATTCACGATCACGCGAAGGTACGCCAACGCGTCGCGAATCTCCTTCCGCTTGTAGAACTCCACCCCGCGCGCGATCTGATAGGCGATGCCCGCTCGGATTAGCGCCTCCTCGATCGTCCGGCTCATGGAGTTGAGGCGGTAGAAGACCGCGATGTCCTTGGGGCTCGTCCCGGAGCGGATCAGCTCGGAGATTTCCGCCACGGTGCGCCCCGCCTCATCATCCGCGGTTTCGTGCTCGATCACGCGAACTCTCGCCCCATCGGGGTTGTCGGTCCAAAGCTCTTTTTCTTTGCGTTGCGTGTTGCCGCGGATCAACGCGCCCGCGGCCGCGAGAATGCTCCCGGTCGAGCGATAGTTCTGCTCCAAGCGAACCACGGCCGCACCCGGATAATCCCGCTCGAAACTCATGATGTTTTCAATGTCGGCGCCGCGCCACGCGTAGATCGACTGATCCGGGTCGCCGGTGCAACACAGGTTCTTGCGGTCGTGCGTGAGCAGGTGGGCGATGCGGTATTGCGCCGCGTTGGTGTCCTGATACTCGTCGACCAACACGTACGGAAACCGCGCCTCGAGATGATCTCGAAGCGATTCATCCCGCTCCAGCATGGTCGCCACGCGCATGAGCAGATCATCAAAATCCAGCGCGTTCATCTTTCGCGCCATCTGCTCATACGTCTCGTAGATCCGTGCGATGGTGCGCTGGCGCCAATCCTCCGCTGCCTCGGAGTACACCGCAACCGTTTGCATGGCCGACTTGGCCAGGCTGATCTCCCGCTCGACCATCGCCGGCTGCCAATTCGTCGTGGAAAGCCCGCACGCAACGATCGCTTTCTTCAGAAGCTTGCGCCGATCGTCGGTGTCGAAAATGGTGAAGTCCCGCATCACGCCTGCAGGTTCGGGATACTCACGGAGCAGCCGGGCGCCTAGGGCATGAAACGTGGCCACGGTCATGCCGCCCGCGACCGAGAGCGACTCGATGCGTTCCCGCATTTCCCGAGCGGCTTTGTTGGTGAACGTCACGGCCAGGATGTTCCGGGCCGATGTGGTGGTCAGTGCGAGATGGGCCGCCCGGCGGGTGACAACGCGTGTTTTGCCGCTGCCGGGGCCGGCCAGTATCAAGATCGGCCCATCAACATGCGTCACCGCAGTCCGCTGAGGTTCGCTCAGATCGCGCAGCAACATCTCCAAGTTAGCATCCGTGCCCATGTGCATAACACTTGTATAGCCGAGCAACGCCCGATCGTCCAACGGAGCGCGCCGGCGCGGCGTTTCAAGCATTGCACGACTATCTGAGCCGACGATCTGAGCCGCGGGCTTGAAGCCCGCGCGGCCGCCCGGCGGGGCTTGGCCCTTTCCCAACCGGTCGGGTAGGCTATGGCTCATGTCGGTACTCGGCCACGGAATTGATCTTGTTCAATGCGCACGCATTGCGGCGGTTCTCGATCACCACCGCGCGCGTTTCTTGCAGCGGGTACTGACGCACGCCGAACGCGACCGGGCAGCGCAATTCAAAAACCCATTGCCTTTTATCTCGGGACGCTGGGCGGCCAAGGAAGCGATTTTGAAGATGATCGGCACCGGATGGCGGGGGGGCATCGCCTGGACCGACATGGAAATACTCCCCAACGCACTGGGGGAACCGCGCGTCACCCTGACCGGCGAAACCCAGCGCCGCGCCACCCAACTCGGAATCCAGCGCGTACTGCTATCGATCACCCACACGGACAAACACGCCATGGCCTCCGCGATCGGCATCGCGGACGCCTCCCCGAATCTTCAATCTTAAACCTTCAATCTTTAATCTTAATCCTTTACCCTTCCGGCTGCATGATTCCCAGCACGAGCCCCTCCGGGTCTTTGAGCATGGCAAAAAAGCCCACGCCGGGGATCGCCGTCTTCTCGACCAGCACGATACCGCCGTGTTCTTTGACCTTCACGAGTGTGGCATCCATATCGGCGACCTGGAAATAGACATTGACGCACGGTCCGGGCGCGGCCTCCGGTTTCGGAAATATGGCTCCGGTCGGCTCGCCGCCGGTGTCCACGAGCGTGTAGCCCGGCATGGATTCCGTATCAAACTGCCAGTCGAACACGCTGCCGTAAAAGGTCTGCGCCTTTTCCGGATCGGTGGTCATCAATTCGAAGTGACAAAGCTGGTTGGCCATCGGTAGCTCCTACGTACACGCTCACGCCTGATCGTCATCACCTGCACGCCCATTGTATCACCGCGATCCTACCGGACCACCACTGCGGATCTCGAAGGGTTTGTTGGCCCAACTGATCGGCGTAATCAGTTCGCCCGCCTGACCGATCCAGTGTGCCAGATGGCGGAGAATCGGTAATCGCAATACCCCACGCCGCGTAGCGCGACCCGTGTCTCGGCGCGTCGCAGACAGACCGGCCGGACAGGGCCAATCAACCGGCGCAATGCACACGTGCTTGGCCACTTCGCGCCGTTTGCCCACCGCGCCCACCCGCGCCGCGGATGCTTCCCCCCGAGCCGCGGGCTTCAGCCCGCGCGGCCCCCCGAATCCAGCACACCGGTCGCCCTCAGCAAGCCGAAACAACGCGACCTGCGCAAACGGCAGCGGCGGACAGCAATACGGCGCCGGCTCCTTGGGAACATAAACCGTCCGTCGCGCGTCGACCCACGGGTCACCACCGTCCTGCACGTCCGAGCCCGGCGGCTGCCCGAACCTCGCCCGAATCCGCGAGCAGGAATCCGTGCAATCAGCCCGGAAATTCGCCATATACGCCCATCCGCAAAACGCCACCCAGAGCACCGCAAGCACGGCCGCGCCTTGTCCCAATCGCCCGCGCAACCCTTTGCGATCGCTTACCAGAAACGTAGCCGTGGCGATGGCCAAAGCGGAATTCGTGAAGATGCCGAACCGCCCGTATTCCGCCGGCTTGCCCGCACCGATCAAAACGAATTGAACGAAGAGCACCAGCGCGGGCGCGATCAATGGAGTCAGCGTGGGCGTTCGCCGAGCAATTGCGTATGCGATTCCAATCGCGCCGATCACAAGAATCGGTAGGGTCGCCCCTTCAACGGTCAGCGCCAGCACCCGTAGCAGCCCTTCCCCAACGCGCGCCACGTCGTACATCGCCAGCGAATTGCCGAAGTTGCTCCGAAGCACATCGCGATTCACGAAGGCATTGATCAACACGTAGGGGTTGGTGACAAGATACACCGCGGTCGCGAGCAAAACGCCAATCGCGGTTCTCGAAAAGAATTGCCCAAACGGGAGCCTTGGTCGTGCGGGATCCTGTCCGGCGGCAATCTCAACGCGTCTTTGCGTTTCCATCCACGCCGTCATTGGAATCAAAATGAAAATCGGCAGGGAAGAAAGCACCATGCCCAGGGAAGCCCCGCAGGCGAGGCACATGCACCAGAACGCGCGTCCTTCCTTCGCCGGGCGGCCGCGCGGGCTGAAGCCCGCGGCTCGGGAGGAAGAATCGGCGTCTCGGGAGGAAGAGCCCGCGGCTCGGAAATCCAGGTGACGCATTGCGAAGTAGACCGCGAGCAGCATGAGCACCGCGCCGGGCAGGTGCGGTTTGCCCTCGTGGGCCATGCACACGACCACCGGCATCAGCGAGAACAACAGCGCTGCGATAACGCCGGCGGTCGCTCCGCCCGATCTTCGCGCGATCAGAAACACGACCCCCATGCCAAGCAAACCCCAGAGCGCCGAGTACGCCCGCGCGACGATGTAGAACTTGCCGAACTCGTCCGGGTGATCGAGGTAGTACACCACGTCGCCGCGAACCTCGATCAGCCCGAGCATGCCGCATAGCTTGATCAGCCCGCCGACGGGATAGATGAACGACCCGCCGTACTGATACAACCGCGGATCCAATTGCAGCTTCGAGGGGCGCATCCCGGAGAGCGCCATCATCGTAATCATCTCGTCGGGTTGGTAGGTGTAGAGGCGATAGCGAAGAAGAATCTTGGCGACGTCCTCATCCGTGGCCGTCAGCGGTATGGCCGCGTTATGTTCCTCTTCAAGCGGATCGCCCCGCTCCTCTCCAAGCGGTTCAGCAAGTGGGTCAACATCGACGTCCGCGCCGCGATTTGCCGAGAATCGTTCACTCGCCCCGGCCAGTCGATAAATCTTCTCCCCGGACCAGACTTCGCCTCCCGCAAAAAGATACGGATCGATGCTCCGGCTCGGCAAGCCCCAACCGATCCCGACCACTGACAGCAAGCCATACAAGACCGCATTCGCCCCGAGGGCAATAAGACTTCCATACGATCGGGTTGGATGGTCCATGGACACCTAAACAAAAGTCCAGGATGATGCGCCGCACGTCAGAACCGCGCTCGTCAGGAAGCGACCCGTAGGCGTCACACGCCATTTGTTTGATTCGGCGCGCCTTCGCCCCTACCCGTGGCTACAACCCATCACCCCTGTCGGGGTGAATGCACGCTTCGCCGGGTGGCCCATGTCCTTTGGACATGGGGGAGTCGATGATCTCGCTAGTCACCAGGATTCGAACGCCATCCGTCCCGAACGCCGGGCCACGAAAGCTTGCCTCTGCGGCAAGCGCAGGCGTCAGTCGGTCACCATCATCGGCTCCCCCACCTCCAAAAGGAGGTGGGCCACCCACCGGCGCCCTCGCGTTTCGCGGCGAATCGATCCTTCCCCTTTCCCTTCTTCTTCCGCCTTGGTGACTTCGTGTCTTGGTGATAAACACTCCGCGCGGGGGCGTCACGCTCCGCCCGCGCGGTCATCGCTCAAACACTGTCGCTACGCCTTGCCCCACGCCGACGCACATCGTGGCGATGCCTCGCTTGACGCTCCGCCGTTTCATCTCGTGCAGCAATGTTGTCGCGATGCGCGCGCCGCTGCACCCGAGCGGATGACCCAGGGCAATCGCGCCTCCGTTGGGATTGACTCTTTCGGCGTC
Source organism: Phycisphaerae bacterium (assembly GCA_046753625.1). Taxonomy (GTDB): domain Bacteria; phylum Planctomycetota; class Phycisphaerae; order UBA1845; family UBA1845; genus JADFOB01. Next base: position 23,767 of record JBHHUB010000008.1, read on the forward strand.
GATCTCCAATTCACGCATGCAGGCAATCGACTGAGCGGCAAACGCCTCGTTGAGCTCGAACAGGTCGATATCGGCCACCGTCAGCCCGGCCCGCGTCAAAGCCTTATTCGTCGCCGGAATCGGACCGAGGCCCATGTGTGCGGGATCGACCCCGGCCGTCGCGGATTTGCCCACGACCGCCAGCGGCGTCAGGCCAAAGCGTTCCGCCAGTTTCTCTTCAACCAGCAGCAGGGCGGCCGCGCCGTCGTTGATGCCGGAAGCATTCCCGGCCGTAACCGTGCCGTCGGTTGCAAAAGCCGGCCTGAGCTTGGCGAGCTTTTCCATCGTGGTGTCCGGTCGCGGATGCTCGTCGCGATCCACGATCACCGGATCACCCTTGCGCTGCGGTACCGCCACCGGGACGAGTTCATCCGAAAATCGCCCCGCCTCAACCGCGGCCTTGCACTTCATCTGCGAGGCCAAGGCGAACGCGTCCTGTGCCTCGCGCGTCAGTTTGTGTTTCTTGGCGACGTTTTCCGCCGTTTCGCCCATCGAAAACGGGTGATGCTGCTCCGCCAGTTTGGGATTGGTAAACCGCCAGCCGATGGTCGTGTCGTACGTTTCGACCTTGCGGCTGAACGCGGCCGTGGCCTTGGCCGTAACGATCGGCGCCCGGGACATGCTCTCGACACCGCCGGCGATCATGACATCGCCGTGGTCGGCCTCGATCATGCGCGCGGCGATGTTGATGCAATCCAGGCCGGACGCGCACAGACGATTCACCGTCGAGCCCGGCACCGTTTCCGGCAGTCCCGCCAGCAGCACTGCCATGCGCGCGACGTTGCGATTGCTCTCACCGGCTTGGTTGGCGTCCCCGAAATAGACATCGTCCACGCGGGCCGGGTCCACGCCGGTTCGAGCCATCAGTTTCTTAATCACCAGCGCTGCCAGATCATCCGGGCGCACGGCCGACAGGGAACCGCCATATCGACCCACCGGCGTGCGAACCGCATCCACGACTACTGCTCTTCGCATAATCCTAGATTCCTTTGACCCTAGCGTCTCTAGTGAGCACTCAGCCGGGGGCGGCTGAGCTACGCTGTAGCACAGCGGCCCTCCGCTGTGATTCCACGGGGGCCGTACAATCCCAACACTACCTCACAAACAACCCCGCCGGCTCATAGCGCCCATCGTCAATGGACTCGTTCAGCGCCGCAAGCACGCCGCGCACGGTATGATGGCCGATTTCGTCCGCCCATGCGAGCGGCCCCTTGGGATAGTTCGTTCCCTTTTCCATCGCAATGTCGATGTCCGCGCTGCTTGCTACCTCCTGCTCATACGCAAACCCGGCTTCGTTGATGATCGCGGCCAGAATCCGGCTGAAGATCAACTGCTCCGTGCTGTTGGCCGCCACCGCGCCCGCCCGACCCGTAAACGCGAGCATGGCGTCCGCAAGTTTGGGGTTCACCTCAAAGCTTTTCCGGTTCACCTCGACCGCAGCAACCGGGCCGGTGGCATCGTACCGGTAGAATCCCTCGCCGCTTTTGCGCCCAAGTTTGCCCCGCTTTACCAGCGAGCCTTGAATCTTATGCGGTGTCAGGCGGGCCGGCCGGCCCATCTGCTGCCAAACCGAGTTGCTCACCGACCAGTTGACATCCAGGCCGACCAAATCCATCAATTCAAACGGACCCATGCGAAACTTGCCGTGCGTCTTCACGACGCCGTCGATTTCCGCTACGCCGGCTACGCCCTCATCCAACAGGCGCAACGCCTCAAGATAGAACCCCCGCGCGACGCGGTTGACGATGAAGCCGGGCGTGTCTTTGGCCCGAACCGGCGTTTTGCCCCAATCGGCCGCGGCGTTGTAGGCCTTGTTGACCGCCGCGGTGCTGCTTTTTTCTCCCGCGATAATCTCCACGAGCGGCATAATCACGGCCGGGTTGAAAAAGTGCATGCCCACCACCCGCGACGGATCCGATACGACTTCCGCAATCCTGCCGACCGAAAGCGACGAAGTGTTGGTGGCTAGAATCGCCTCAGCCGAGGTGGCCGCCTCGAGCTCCTCGAGCACGGCATGTTTGATGTCGAGTCGTTCCACCACGGCTTCGATCGCAAGTTCGATCTCAGCCAGACCAGCGATGTCCGTGCCGGTTTGGATCCGTGCCAAGACAGCTTTGCGCTCTTCCGACGTGATGCGGTTTTTTTCAACGGAGCGGGCCAGCCGTTTTTCGATGCCGTCAAGCCCGCGCGCGACTGCCGCCCCATCCACGTCAATCACACGAACCAAAGCGCCCTTGCTCGCGGCAAGCTGCGCGATACCCGCGCCCATCGTTCCGGCACCGACCACAGCGATATGCGTCAATTTCATCCTCTAACTTTCTCGCGCCCTCGGTAGCACAGCGGCGTACTGCTGTGAGCACCCAACCGCCTGCGTCAACCTGAATCAGAGCCGCGGGCGCCGGATCGCGGACCCTGCGTTACGGCAGCAATGGACCAGGGAGGGCTAGGAAGCCGCGGGCGCCGAACCACCGATCGCCCGGACGCCGACGTCACTCCGGGCGTGCGCCGGGGGCTGCGGTGCTTGCCCGCCGCCGATCCTTTCACGCGATCGACTCACAGATTCCAATTCAGCAGGTAGCTTACTGGACGGATTCGCGGTTCGCCAATGGCCGGCGCGTCACGACGGCAGCGAGCGGTAGGAAGTGGGATCGGGTCATGCGGCCGGCGGGGGGCCGGAGAAAAGCAGCAGCACAAGCGTGTAAGCCACCGGCAGCGCGTTGATGACCACCGCAGCCGTTGCCAGTTTGCGGCCGGTCCGGTCGCTGATTCGCCCGGCGACCTCACAAACGAGAACGACCGTGAGCATCATGGCGAATTTGAACGCGATCGCCCAGCCAAAACCGCGATGGTAGATGATGGAGTCTGCGATCGGATTGACTTCGCTGCCTTGCCAAACGAGCAGCACGAGCATCGTCAGGATAACATCCATCGCGGAAACGAACACGAGCCAGACATAGCGGTTTTGATAGCGCATTTCCGGCAGCGAGAGAAATCGGGGCAGCCGGCGCCTCGGTTGGACAAGCGGCACATCCTCGCGGCACGACGGGCACTGTCCGTTGACCAGTAGATCCAGCTCACCACCGCATCCTGGGCAATATGCCGGAATCGTCGGTTTTCGTTTCCTCAGTACCACCGTCGGCCCCATCCACGCCCTATGCCACGGATTGGAACATGTCGGCCAATCGCCACCGTGTCGCCGGGCTTCGCCCGCAGAACGGTACCACGAACGGCCGGCGGGGCGAAGGCAAGCCCGTGGTCTTCCAAGCTATTCGGGCACGAAGGCGAACTATTTTCCTCGATGCAGGCGACCGACGGAGGTCACTGGATAAGGTTTACTGAATCAGCCACACTCCGGCCCTCGAACCGAGCCCCTCCGAAAGAACCCATCCGAGCCGTTCGAACCAGCTTCCTCCGAGCCGCGGGCTTCAGCCCGCGCGGACGCCGAGACCAGCAGAATCGCTCGATAAGCCCTCACCTGGCGCGAGGGTGGGATCCTCGGTTCCGGGCGGCATCACGGTCGCACCGTTTGCCATTCCTACCTCTACTCGCCGTAGAGATCCGCCATGACCCGATCCACGGTGATATCGACCGCCCGATCCATGGCGTACTCCCCACGATCCAGTGCCTCGCGCACGCGGCCCACTTTCGCTGCTTGATCGGGAGCCAAGGGGGCGTCGGTTTGCGGTGGGGGTGAGGATGCGTGGTTTGATCCGCGTCGCAGCGGCCGTTTACCTGACGGTTGTGACTTCATACATACTCCTCCACAGAGACTGATCGGTCTCGTATGGTCCGATAGCTCATCAATCACTTTGGAGCGCATCGGGAAGGTGGGGCGACCGGTTGAGTAACTTCCGCCGGAATCCGGCAGTCGGGCGGTCGACTTGACACCCAGGTTTCATTGGAGTGGTTATTCGCTTGACGCCAACCCACCCAATGACCGATAAATACAATCTATGGAGGGCGGTGGAGGCCTTGCCACTTGCTGATTCCGGTCCTGCGGAGGTACGACTCAATGCGCAAGCTCCTAGTAGCGTTTGCGGCGCTCTGGCTGATTCTGCCGGGGTGTGTGGCCACACACCGCTCATCCACCAGGCACAGGACGCCAGCGCCGATAGCTCGGCACAGCCCACGGCCCATCCGCGAAGACCTCAGCCCGCCGCGCTGGACGAGACGTGATGTTCATGTCGATCGCACCAAATCCTACCCGCGCGAGTGGATGCCCCGGCGGCTGTCTCGAAAGTGGAGCACGATCGTGATCCATCACAGTGCCACCGCCAACGGGGGGGCCAAGTCCTTCGATGCCTACCACAAGGAAAAGCGGGGTTGGGATGGTCTTGGCTATCACTTCGTCATCGGAAACGGAACGGACACCCTCGATGGCCAAGTTGAGGTGGGCGCTCGGTGGCGCCAGCAGAAAACCGGAGCCCACTGCAAGACCCCGAACAACTACTACAACGAGCACGGCATCGGAATCTGCCTCGTCGGGGATTTCACCAAGTCCAGACCGACGCCCAAGCAAATGGCCTCACTGCGCAAGCTCACGCGGTTTCTCACTAGGACCTGCGGCATCTCGCCGGCTCGTGTGACCACCCACCGCAATGTGACAGGCGGCACAGCCTGCCCCGGGTCCAATTTCCATCTGGACGCGTTTCGGAACATGCTGGCGAAAGACCCTGATCCTCGCGCATCATCGGCACCCGCGCTCGCAACTGCACCAGATCGGTCCAGGTCGGCCGGTGGATCGCCTTCTTCGACCCAACCTTACGGCTTTGCACATGCCCGCGCGCACCGATCCCATTGACCGCTTCGTCTCGGAAGCGAACAATATTGGAACTATTAAACCGCGCCCGACTCTTGACCGATGGGTACAATATCGGAACCAGGAGTATGGATTCGGGCAGGTGCACGGTCGAATTGGTGTGCACGCCAGCCCGACCGACTTGGCACGGTGGCGTACATAACGGAGAAGAGGAACCACCCGGCGGCGCTGTGTGGATTGTTCATTACGGGTTTGCCACACCGGGGAACCCGCAACAGGAGCCCAACAAATGGCAAGGAATTCCTTTCGGCGGCGAATGATTCGATTTTTATCCGTCCTCGCGGTCGGCGGCTCGGCGTTTCAGTTAAGCAGTTGTGATCCCAACGTTCGCACGACGCTGCTCAATGGGCTGGAAACGACCACAACATCGTTGAGCTCTGCATTGATTTCAGCGTTCTTCCTGAGCCTGAATAACGACGACGTCAACGCCAACGGCCTGACGACCACGTAGCGCAGACCTTGGGGATCCGTAGGGTAGCCGCGGCATCCCCCAACGACAGCACCATGAGCCCGCGCAGATGGCCGCGCGGGCTCGTTTCATGCGCCCAATCGCAAGGTGCGGCCGCGGTGCGCGTTCCGTGCGCAAGGTGTCCGGCGCGGTCGGCCAACCCTGATCGCTGAGGGCGCGTCAATCGCCCGCTCGCTCATCGGCCTGGCGCAGTTGAATCGTCACTTCCACGCCCTCTAGTTTCGCGCTCGCCGTAGCGGCTGAGTCCGAGAGTGCTTTCTGGGCAAGGGCCACTGCAAGCGTCTCATGGCGGACGTAATCGCCGAATTGGGCCACCGTCTTGCAGATCAGGTCGCCCTCGGAAAGGATGGCGAGCTCGATGCGGTCGGCGATGTCCAGATTGGCGTCCTTGCGCAGCTTTTGGATGTTGCGAACCAGATCACGGGCGATGCCTTCCCGGCGTAGATCCTCCGTAAGCCGCTTGTCGATCAATACGGTGGTTCGCCCGTTGTCCGTCCCGGCCCAGTTTTCGTCGAACGTCTTAACGACCGTGATGTCATTGCGATCCAGCGTGATTTGCTGTCCGTCCACCTCAACCGAAACCGACTGACCTGAAGCCAGGGCAAGCGCGGCGGTCGTCCCGTCCATCGCCTCAACGGCCCGGCGAACGGCCGCAGCCTGCTTGCCGTACTTGGGCCCCATCGTTTTCATGTTGGCTTGGACGCCGACCTGGACGAGCCCGTCGGCCTCCTCAATCGCTGTGACCTTCTTGATGTTGAGTTCTTCAAGCAAATGGTCTTGAAAGCGCGCCACGGCCCGGCGGTCCGCGTCCGACCCCGGTACGACGCGCAGTTCCGCAAGCGGTTGCCGCACTTTGAGTTTGGATTCTTTTCGCGCCGATCGCGCCAGCGTGATGATCTGCAACAGTGCGGCCATGTCTTCCGACAGCGCCGCGTCGATGCGCGATGCATCGGTCTCGGGGTAGGGGCAGTGATGAATGCTGCGCGGCGCGTTTTCGATCTGCCCCGCCACCAGATTCAAGTACATGTGCTCCGTTACGAATGGCGTGATCGGTGCCATGATTTTGGCCAGCGTGGTCAGCGTTTCGTAGAGTGTCTGATACGCGGCCAGCTTGTCCTGGTCCCCCTCGGACGCGCCGCGCCAAAAACGCCGCCGATTACGCCGGATGTACCAGGTGCTCAGGTGGTCCAGGAATCGTTCGATTCTTTGCGTCACCGGTGGCAAGTCGTACGCTTCGAAATGAGATCGCGCATCTCGAATCAACAGTTGCAGGTCGGAAAGAATCCAGCGATCGATGTCCTGGCGCTCGGCGATTGGGACGGCCGGTGCCTTCGGGTCGAAGTCGTCCAACCGGGCGTAGTTGCAGAAAAACGAGTACGCGTTCCAAAACGTCAGCAGCACGCGCCGCCGCGTTTCGTCCGCGGGGTGCGAGGTGACCCGGCAAAGCGGCTCGCCATCTACGGTCCGATCGATCGTCTTGCCGTTGCCGCAGTCGATGGATACATGTTCGTCCGGATGCCGCGTACCGAAGGGCAAGTCCGTCGTCGCCGGTTGACTGCAATACATCCAGCGCATCACGTCCACGCCGATCTGTTCCGCTGCCTCTTCAAACCAGATGGCCGTTCCATCCGACTTGTGCATCGCCTGGCGCTCTTCGTTCATCACCAGGGCATGGCCGAGCACGTTCTTGAACGGGATGCGCGGCCGGTCCTTGCCCAGTTCCATCATCGTGCTCATTGCCAGGATGGCGTAGAACCAATTGCGAAACTGCCCCGGAAAACATTCCGTAATGAGGTCCGCGGGGATCCACTTTTCCCAATGGGTGCGGTCGCTGTTGTAGTGCGTGGTCGAATAGGCCACGATCCCCGCATCCAGCCACGGATTGCCCACGTCGGGGATCCGCCCGACGCTGCGGTGCCCGCACTTCGCGCAGGCGATCTTGACCGCATCCACATAGGGCCGATGTGGTGATTGGCCATCGAAGGCGTCCCAGCCCGAAACGGCCTTCTCGCGCAATTCCTCTTTGCTGCCGATGACCTCGAAATGCCCGCATTGCGCGCATTCCCAAATCGGCAGCGCCAACCCCCAATAGCGCTTCTTCGAAATCATCCAGTCCTTCATCGTGGTGAGCCAATCCAGCTCGCGCTCGCGGCCGTACATGCTTGCGGGCAGCCAGTTGACCTGCTCGGCTACGCGTTTGATTTCGTCGCGCCAGTCCATCGAGATGTACCACTCGCTGACCAACCGGAAGACCAGCTCGTCTCCGGTGCGCCAACAATGGGGGTAGATGTGCGGATACCGCTCGGTCGCGAAGAGAAACCCCTTTTCGCGCAGGTCGGCGAGGATTAGCTCGACCGTCTCCGGGTCCGTCGCCCGATGGCCCGTCAGCTTGCCGAAGCCGTCGACGAATTGGCTCAACTCGTTCAGCGGGGCGATGGCCACCAGTTTGTGCTGCGCGCCCCACGCATGGTCGACGTCGCCGCAACCCGGCGCCGAGTGGACAATGCCCGTACCCTCGCCCGCCACGACGTAGGCATCGCCCTTGGCCGTCTTGCCCGGGTCGAACACCTTGTGCCCCTCCCGGCCGGAAGGCCAATCCTTTTGGTCCGAATCCAAGACATCCATGGGATGGGCAAACCCACCGCGGCGTTGCTGTGCCTCCAGCTCGTCGAAGGGGCCGTCATAGGTCCAGCCGACCATCTCACTCCCGGCGATGGTGGCCTCGATTTCATAGCCGCCCAGTTCGTTGAACAGTTGATGCAGCGTCTTGAGCTTAGGCACATCCTTCGGCCAGGGGCTCGACCCGAAACCTTCCTTGAACTCCTTGTCGAGCCGCTTGTAGTTGAGGTTGTCCTTGGCGAAGTAATACGCGGCACCGTCGCGCTTCGACCGGAGCTTGACGTATGCCAGCGACCCGTTGACGGCGCAGCCGGTGTTGCAGGTGAGCGTCCACGGCGTGGTGGTCCACACGAGGAGGAATTCGTTGTCACGTCCGCGGATGGGGAATCGAACGAATACGGCCGTGTGCGCGACCAGCTTGCGGCCCTCGGCGATTTCCATGTGGGAATAGGCGCACCCCGCGCGGCCCGACCAGGGCATCACGTCGGTGCCTTTGTACAGGTAACCATGCTCGTGGCATTTCTTGAGGAACGACCAGATGGTGTAGTTGTTCTCATCGGCCAACGTGTAGTAGGAATGGTCCCAATCCATCCAATAGCCCAGACGTTTGGATTGCTGCGTCTGGATGTCGGCGTACTTGCGGACGCGCGATTTGCAGGCCTCCGTGAAGGTCTCCAGGCCGAGTCGCTCGATGTCCTGCTTCGTGGAGATGTTCAGCTCTCGCTCGACCTCGATTTCGACCCAGAGCCCCTGGCAATCGAAGCCGTTTTGATAGCGCAGATCGTGGCCCGTCGCAGCGAAGTAGCGGCAGAAGGCATCCTTGTAGGTGCGGCCCCAAGCATGATGCACGCCCATAGGGTTGTTGGCGGTAATCGGGCCGTCGAGAAACGACCACGTCGGTTTTCCCCGGTTCATTTCGCGCAGCGTCCCGAACGCATCGGATTGTTCCCAATCGTTCAGTACCCCACGCTCCAGGGCGGGAAAATCAACCTTCGGATCAACCTTGTCAAAAGCCATCTATCACTCCTACGCACCGCTAATGCTCGGAAACCATCCACCGAGATTGTCGCGAATCACCGGCGCTAATCAAATGCGATTCTTCCAGGTCGGGGGCCGCATCCGGCTGATCGCGGCATCCCAGCCGAGGGCGGCTGGACTACATGTGTAGCACACTCGCCCCCGAGTGTGGATTCTCGCCCCGCGTTGTCGGGCCTTCTTCAACTACCGATCCCGATTTAAAGCGGTGCTTCCGGCCCGTCGATACCTCATTAGGCTGTGGGTCTCCACCCTTCGGGTGTGCAGCCATGGGGAGCCCGAGTTTCGGCGAGTTCGGGCTCCCTTCTTTGCGCGCTGAGGTCGACAACGGCTTTGGCGTTCTCGAATCAGGCCGCCTCTTACATCACGCCGGCCGCGCGCGCCGAGCGTTTTTCAAAAAAAACAACCTACCGGTGGGCAAGGTCGGGGCGGTTGGTGACCAGTTCCCTCTGTGATGGGGCGACCCACCGCCCTATCGGGTCGCCCCGATCGGGCGTTTTCCATTGATCTTCGCGCAGAAAAACCGTCTAAAGAGGAGGTAGCAGATGCCCGGTTACGGATTGGTCATGGCCGCTCTTGCTTTAAGTACGCGTCTTTCCTCAACCGTTCTTCCCGGAGCAAGGAATAACGTGGAGGATTGAGGATCGAGGGATTCGCGCCGATTGCTGAGCACCGATCCCCGAAGCCGGCGGCGGCTGGGCGTTTATCGTTTCGTAGTTCTGGCCGCCCCGGTCTTGTGCCGCCGGAACCGCATGCCGCATTCAGGGCAGCGACCTGTCTTGTTTCCGGTGAGGTTGTACCCGCATTCCAAACACCAGCCGTATCGCTTGCGGCGCCAGCGTATTATCGGGCCGCTGACCAGCGGCGCTGTGCCCATGACGATCAGCCCAAATGTCGAGACCCACAAGGGGAAGGTCAGCAGTGTGACGCGATTCTCCCCCTGGCGGTAAGACGAGAGAAGCAGTGAGCCGGGCGGCAGCATGGCCGAATTGTGCAACGTGGAATAGAAGCGGCTCTTCAGCGACGAGCTTTGCGTCATGTCGAGCAGGCGTAGATGACAAACGCCGTTGTCCAAAAGCACACGCAGGCTTTTGTGCGAGGAGATGTCGTAGCGGCGATGCTGTGGGTGGTGGTGGCTGGTCCACCACAGGCCGACGCTCAGCGGCGTCATCAAAAGAAAGGCCACCCCCATGATTTTGGCTACCACAAGAAGAACTCCACCTCGCTCCAACCCCATCGCCCAAGGTCCGACGTCAATGGCAGTGTAGCAAGTCACGCGGCGCATTTCGACCCGCCGCCGGCCGGCTCCCGAGACAGATCCCACGCAAACCCGCCCCGCTAGCGACATTGACATGCCAACCGCCGGGTTTTATCGTGGCCCGCGCCGTGTGAGAAGGTGAAACATGCCGCGAAATCCGGCTGGAGCCGCCGTATGACGAAGGGATTGCTGCACACACCGCTCTACGAGACACACCTGCAATTCGGCGGGAAAATGGTCGATTTTGCCGGTTGGTCCCTGCCCATCAGCTTTGTGGGCATCACCCAGGAGCACCTGCACACGCGCAAGGTTTGCAGTGTTTTCGACGTGTCCCACATGGGCCGGCTCATCGTGGCGGGCAAGGATGCCGAGCCGTTCTTGAATCGTCTATGCACGCGAAACCTTGCCGACGCCGAAATAGGTCGTTCCTACTACACCCACATGTGTAAGGAGGACGGCGGGATCCTCGACGATCTGATCGTGTCTCGCTTCGAGGAGCATTGGGGCGTCGTCTGCAACGGGGCCAACCGTCAGAAAATCGTCTACTGGCTCGAAAAGCATGCATCCGGGTCTGATGTAGAGCTGCAAGATCGGACGTTGGATACCGCCATGGTGGCCGTGCAAGGCCCCGAAGCCGTCACGCTGGCCGGCGAGTTGGCCCACACGGATTTCTCCTCGCTGAAGCGCTATCGGTTCACCACGAAAGAGGCGATGGGCAACCGGATCGCCGTCTACCGTAGCGGGTATACCGGTGAGGACGGGCTCGAAATCATCGCCCCTTCCGGCATGATCAAAATGTTCTCGGCGTTCCTGTTTGGTACGCCGGATCAGCCACACCCCAAGATCAAACCGGCCGGTCTGGGCGCTCGCGACACCTTACGGATCGAAGCCGGCATGCCCCTGTATGGTCATGAGCTATCGGAGGATGTGGATTCAGTGTCGGCCGGGCAGGGGTGGTGCGTCGATCTGGGCAAGGATTTCATCGGAGCCGAGGCGATGCGCAAGCGGAAGGAGGCCGGACCGTCCAAGACGCTGGTCGGATTGGAATTGGAGGGCAAGCGCATCGCCCGACAGCATTTCAAGGTGTTCGCCGGGCCGCGCGCGGTTGGGGAGGTCACCAGCGGGACGCTCAGCCCGACGCTCGGCAAGAGCATTGCGATGGCCATGATTGAGGCGGATGCCCAGAGCGAGGGTACACCGCTGGAGGTTGATTTGGGCAAGACGCGCGCGGCGTGCCGCGTGGTCAAGTTGCCGTTTTACAAGCGAGCTCGTTAGAAGTATCAAAGGTCCGGGGGGCCGGGTGGGCTTCCACGGCGCAGACGGATTGGAGTGAGGCATTCGATGAGCAATCCGAGTGATCGGCGGTACAGCGCAACGCACGAGTGGTTCCTGGCCGAGGATGACATCGTTACCGTGGGGATTACGCAACATGCCGCCGACGAACTGACGGACATCACCTATGTAGAGCTGCCCGCCATCGGCACCCTGGTCGACAGCGGCGGCTCGATCGGCGAAGTGGAATCGGTCAAGGCGACCTCCGAGCTGTTCACCGCCGTCGGCGGGGAAATCGTTGAGGTCAACACCGATCTCGAGGATCGCCCCGAACTCATCAATGACGATCCGTTCGAAACCGGATGGATTGTCAAAATAAAGGCCACGTCGCTGGCCGGACTTGAAGAGCTCATGGATGCCGGTGCCTATGAGAGCGCCATCTCATAAGTAGCTGTCCGGTATCGGTCAGTAGGGCGATTTCACATTTGCTGCGGTGGTTCCGAAAGCCCCTCGATTTGGTCAAGGCGCAGGCGCGTCGCGGCCATCGCGACACGAAGAACAGGACCACTCCGGCGAACTGGATCGAACGCCGCGCGGTAGGGTGGCCTCGATTTGCGGAGCGGCCAACGAGTGCCGGGACAACAGGCGCCTCATGCCCCCATCAAACGGTAACCTCGTCCCCTGACGTATCTTAGCGTCGTTCAGGCATCTCGGCTCTTGACGGGCGGAGACCGGCGGCTGCTTCATCCCTCCCTCCCGGGGTTCCTAGCGCAACATCCCAATCTCGTCGCTCTCAACCACCGATAAACAGGTGCCGAGTGTACCCCGGCCGCGCGCTGCTCACGGCCGGCCCGGGCTTGAATGACTCACGGAGGGATCGATGATCTCCTGGGCCGCGCGAAATGTGATTTTCCCCCTGCACGAGCTCATCGTGGGGCGCCGAACCCGCGCCTTCGTTGGCCTGCTGGAGCGGTCCCAGTGGGATGCGCCGCAAGCGCTGCGCGCCCTCCAGGGTCGAAAACTTCGGGCACTGCTGGTTCATGCCAGCCGCCACGTCCCTTATTACGCGGAGCTGATCCGCGGCGTCGGTGCGGATCCACTGGTTGATGACCCGTTCGCGTTGCTCTCGGCCTTGCCTTTGACGGACAAGGCGAAGATTCGTGAAGCAGGCACGCGCATCTGCTGGAACGGTTGTCCCGGGGGATTGCACGCATCGAACACGGGCGGATCCACGGGGCAGCCGCTTCAGTTCTACACCGACCGTCGGCGGCAGGCGTACGATCAGGCCGCCCGCATCCGAGTTCATCGCTGGTTTGGCATCGAGTTTGGGCAAACAGAGGCCTATCTTTGGGGCTCACCGATCGAGGGCGCCGGCAGCGGATGGGTCAAGCGCTTCCGCGACCGCCTCTTCAACCATGTGTTGCTCAATGCGTTCGACATGTCGCCCGAGCGCATGCGCGTGTACTTGCGGTTGCTGACGCGCATGCGACCGACCAGCATCTTCGGCTATCCCAGCAGCCTGGCCCTTCTGGCGAAGTTTGGCAAGGCGGAGTCCATATCGCTGGGCGGTGTCTCACCGAAGGCGGTCTTTGTGACCGGCGAGCTTTGCTATCCACATCACCGCAAAGTGATCGGCGACTACTTCGGGGCACCGGTGGCGGATGGCTACGGCAGCCGCGAAGCCGGATTCATCGCACATGAGTGTCCCCATGGGGGGATGCACATCACGAGCGAAAACGTCATTGTGGAAATCCTCGAGGCAGCGCGACCCGTGGTTGCGGGCGCATGCGGCGAAATCGTTGTGACCCATCTCGACGCCTATGGGATGCCGTTTATTCGATACGCAACCGGCGATCGCGGTCGGCTTGCGCCGGGTCGGTGCGTGTGCGGGCGCGGCCTCGCGCTGATGGATGGCATCCAGGGGCGCACCACGGACTTCATCTACCTTCCCGACGGGACGATCAAACATGCCCTGTCGGTTATCTATCCGCTACGCGCGATGCGCGGGGTGCGTCAATTCATGGTCACTCAGAAACAGGATTATGCCGTAACGGTGGACCTGGTGGTGGATTCAGTCCACGGTCGCGCGACAAGCGAAGAGGTGGTCCGTCGATTGCGTCCGGTGCTCGGGCCGACGGTCGATGTGCGCGTCAACCTGGTGGAGCGAATTGCGCCGGCCCGGTCGGGAAAGTTTCGGTACGTCGTCTCTCAAGCGGGCGGCGGTTGACCGGTGTTGCGCGTTAAGGAGTCGTCAGTCCATGCCTAATGCCACGGCGCCCAAAAGCAGCGGCTTGTTGTTCGATGCCACCTCGTCCTTGGCCGTACGGCCGCGCGACGGCGGCGGGCAACCGCGAAGACCGCACGGGCACGAGTGGGACGCCTACGTACACGATCATCCTGACGGCACGATCTTTCATACGCAGGCTTGGCGCGAAGCGGTCGAGTCGGTCTTCGGGCACCAGCCGGTCTATTTGTCCGCGTACCGCGGCACGCGTTTGATCGGCGTGTTGCCCATGTTTTTTGTCGACAGCCGCTTTGTGGGGCGCGTTCTGATCAGCGTACCTTATGCCGTGGGTGGGGGTATTCTGGCCGATGACGCGCCGACGACACAGGCGCTTTTCGAGTCAGCCCGGCAGGCGGCACTGTGCCGTGCGTGTCGCGGGATCGACTTTCGAAGCGAGCGGGCGGTGATCGATGAGCTGCCGGTGGTTGGTCGGCACGTCGGCTTCAAGCGCGCGCTGCCCGATCGGGTGGAGGACGTGCTGGTGTCCCTGCCGCGCAAGGCGCGGGCGGCGGCGCGGAACGCCCGGCGCAAGTTCGGATTGAGCATCAGCTATTCCGATCAGTTCTTGCCGCAGGTATGGAAGCTCTACACGCGGAGCATGCGCCGCCTGGCCTCGCCGAATTATCCGTATGCGTTTTTCAAGCAGCTTGTGGACGCAACCCCCGGCGCGCATTGGGTGGCATTGGTGCGCCACGAGGGGGAACCGATTGCCGGCTTGGTTACGTTTCTCTATCGCGACACGGTGCTGCCCTACTTCGTCGGCCTTTCCGATGAGGCCAAGCATTACGGCGCCGCGAATTTCCTTTACCTGTGCACGATGGAGCGCGCGGTCGCGAAAGGATACCGCTACTTCGATTTCGGCAGGTCTCGCAAGGACAATCAGGGCAGCTACGACTTCAAACGATTTCAGGGCTTTGAGCCGCATCCGCTCGGCTATCAGTTTTACACCGCGCCAGGGCAGCGGTCGCCGGCGCTGTCGCCTACCGACGCCAGATGGTCGATCGCGCGGCGGATCTGGCCCCGGTTGCCCCTGTGCGTTACACGCCCACTCGGCGCCAGACTTTCGCGGCATTTTCCCGGATAAACCATGAACATCCTCTACCTCGCGCACCGCATTCCGTATCCACCGAACAAAGGCGACAAGCTCCGGGCGTTTCGGCAGTTGGAGCGCCTGGCGCGATCCCATCGCGTCTGGTGCGCGTGTTTCGTGGACACGCCGTCGGACCGGCAGTACGTGGATGGGCTGCGCGACTATTGTCAAGACGTGATCGCGATTGATGTCCACGCCCTGGTCGCCAGCGTGATCGGGCTCGGCGGCTTGCTGTGCGGTGGAACGATCACGGAACGCTTCTACCGAAACGCGGAGATGGACGCGGCATTGCGGTCGCTTACCGGGCGAGTGGCGTTCGACGTTGCCGTGGCGTTTTCATCCGGTATGGCTCCGTATGCCCTGGCCGTGCCCGCCGGGCGGCGCGTACTCGATCTGTGCGACGTGGACAGCCTCAAGTGGCAAGACTACGCCGCGGCAACGCGGCCACCGATCGCGTGGGCGTACCGAACCGAAGGCCGGCGCCTGGCCCGCAGGGAAGTGGCGTGGATCGACGCGTTCGATGCGACCCTATTGATTACCCCTGCGGAAGCCGGCCATCTGCCGCCCGGCGCCGACTCGAGCAAGATCCACGTCGTCGGCAACGGCGTCCACCTGCCGCCGCTGAGGCGCGACCGTGGCCACCGACCCGGTCCGACGGTTGGTTTTGTCGGGATGATGGATTACCGCCCGAACGTCGACGCGGTGGAGTGGTTCTGCTGCGAATGCTGGCCGGCCGTTCGTCGGCGGTGGCCATCGGCGACGTTTCGAATTGTGGGGCGTCGCCCGGTGCGGTCTGTGCAAAGGCTCGCGGATTTGCCCGGCGTTTCGGTCGTGGGCGAAGTCGAAAGCGTACAGCAGGAGCTGGCGAGATTCGATGTGAGTGTGGCCCCCATGCGCATCGCACGGGGGCTCCAAAACAAGGTCTTGGAGGCCATGGCCGCCGCGTTGCCCGTGGTGCTAACGACCGAGGCCGCCGAGGGGATCGACGGCGTCTCCGGTCAGGAGTTCTTCATCGAGGACGACCCGGCGGCGATGGCATCGCGCGTGTCCGGGCTCTTGGGCGATGCACTCCGGCGGTGGCGGGTCGGTCGTGCGGCACGCCGGTACGTGGACGCCGCACATGCGTGGGAGCGGCAACTGGATCGCTTCGAGGTCTTGGTTACCGGCACCGGGTGCGCCAAGCACGCGCCCAAGCCCGTGTCCATGCCGGCCGACCACCTCGGGCGGCCCATCGCCCTTCCGCCGGCATGGGTCCGTGACCCTTCCGGGACGGGTACGTCGACTCAGACTCAGAGCCGCGGGCGCTAGCCTGCGAACCCACGTCGGCCGGACGTCACCAGGCTTGCGCCGGGTGCTCTGAAGAACGTCCGCTGAAATCCCCTCGGTTACGGTGCGGTCGGGCACGGGTTGATGGCAACGTCCAACCATGGATCGAACGCGGCGGCGCCGTTGAGCAGATCGATTACGCGCAGGATGTCCTCCGGGCCGGCAACCCCGCTCCGGTCGGCGTCGGTCGAGTGAATCGGCCGCGGGTGGATGCCGTTGAGTGCGTCGATCAGCGCCAAGATGTCCGCGGGTGTGCTCGTGCCGTCGGCGTCGACATCGCCCGGCAACCTGGCTAGGCACATGGTCGCTTGTGTCGGATTGTGCGTGAAGCAGGTCCACTGACCCACCGGAATCGGCTGGATCAGTTCGAGTGTCACATCGTTGCCGTTGGGCTGAACAAACAGAAGCAAAGGCGGTACGCCGGATTCAACGGACACCGAGAAATCATCAACGGTCATTTCGGTCGTCGAACAGGCGAAGGACATCATCACGATACGCCATCCGAAATCGGTGGTGGGATCGGTAAGGTCTATCGGCTGTCGGGCATCGATGGCGCAGTTCGGCGGATCGCTGTTGTCAAACGTGCACGGCGTATCAAACGACCAGACGGGGCCGGCGGTCGTTTGCCCCGGCGCGTGCGTAACGACCTGCCAGTAGTATGTCATATTGAACGACAGCGGCCCGGGGGCACATGCTCTATTCGTCGTGCCTTCGCAAATCAGCGCCGTTGGCGGATTGTCCGTGCCGAAGAATACATCATACGATGCCGGGCAGCCGATGCCGCCGGCGATCGAGTCGCCCTTGGCCGGGGCCGACGAACCGCGCTTCCCGCGACTCAGCCGATTCAGATCCGCCGCGCCGAAAAGGTCCAACCAGCGATGTCGAATCGTGTCGGGCGTCTGACCGGAGGAAACCTGAGTGCGAAGCGCCGTAGGGGAAATCCCCGCCGCGCGCGGCGGTCTGCCTGCGATGGCGGCCGAAGTGGGGGCCGGGTTGTACGTCAGGTTGTCGATGGCAAAGAAGTCCGCGGCCGGGTTGTTCTGAACGATGACCGCCCGAGCGATCGGTACGGCGCTGGTGCCCTGAATGTGTCCTTCGATGAATCCGAACCCCTGGTCGAACAAATCCGCCGAAAAGGTTCCCAGCAGGTTTGATTGGGCATCAAACAACGTCATTGTCGTGGCATTGGCAAGAGGTACCGCGGTCGATTGGCCGACGCCGTATGAGATGGCGAACACGGGGATGGCGAAGTCCAGCGTAACCGTGTCGCCCAGCAGGCCTTGGAGGGCGGGAAACTGCAGCTCGGCCGAATTGAGGTTCTGACCGCCGACCGACGCGCCGCCTTCCGGATTTCCGAACAAAATGTCGGCTATGACCAGGCCGTCGAGAGCCGTACCATCGGGCACTTCGTCGAAGTGGATCGCCACCGGTTCGTTGTTCCACGTGAGGATCGTGTCCACCGGCGTGTTCGCGCCTCCGTCGATGGGTAGGGGGGCGAAGGCGGCCTGCGGTATAGCGCATGCCTCGGTCGAATACGACCAGACCGGTCCGGAGACGGGGCCGGCCGGCGTCGACGCGATCACCTGCCAGAAGTACGTTTGCTCGGGCTCGAGAATCCCGGTAGGGCAACTGGTTGTGGCTATGGAATCGCACAGCAGCGTTGTCGGCGGGTCGCTCAGTCCGAAGAGCACATCATAGGTAGTGCCACAAAGTCCGCCGCCTTCGGCCGCGGTGGCAGCGGTGTTCCAGGTCAGGTCGACCAGCAACGGCACGCCGACGGCCGCATCCGATGGTATGGGATTCTGCGGCGCTGTCGGCAGGCCGCATGATTCAGTCGTAAAGGACCAGACCGGCCCGGGCGCTATGCCATCGGACACTTGCGTAACCACCTGCCAGTATTGCATCGTGTCGCTCGGCAGCAATCCGGGATCGCATGTCGGCTCGCTCAATCCACTGCATACCAGCGCCGTGGGTGGATTGGTCGGTCCGAGGAAGACGTCGTAGCTCGGTGCGCAGGGATCGGGCGGGTTGAGCACGTTCATCATCGTGCCGCGTCCGAGGGTGCGGGGCCGGCGTGGCGTCTCCGTCGGCACGGACTCGGCGCCCACGCCGGC
>JBHHUB010000009.1:0-41682 GCA_046753625.1 Phycisphaerae bacterium
GCCGTCGGTTTGCGAGGCCTTTGGTATGGCCGCGCTGGAAGCCGCAGCCATGGAATTGCCCGTTGTGGCCAGTGATGTCGGCGGTTTTCGCGATTCCGTTGTGGATGGGGCCACCGGGTTGCTGATACCCGTGGGGGCTCCGTTCGCGCTGGCTCAGGCGATCATCAGACTGCTGGAGTCGGACGAAATGCGAAAACGGATGGGACGCGCCGGACGCCGCTTCGTCGCGGAACATTACGAGCAGCAGGCCTGTCTGACGCGGCAGATCGAGGCCTACCGAATGGCCATGGACGCCCGAGCCGTCATGGTCTAATCCGCCGGCCCGCGCCGAGAGCCTCGGCGCTGAACCCGGACTGCACGGAACGGTCGGCGTGGTTGTCCGGATCAGGCGGTTTGCTGGGGGGGGTATTCGGATTGTGTTTCCCACAAAACATTGCCGGGGGAAGTGCCGATAAATAGGGGCCTTTCAAAGCGTTGCGGGTGGTGTACGCCCGCGCGCGGTACGGACGGCCGCAGGCGGATGCGATCGGATCATCGATGACCCTCATCACGGAAAACGGGGACGCACCATCGCGGCGGCGCGTCGTTATGATTGCGGCGGCATTTCCGCCGACGGGCGGTCCCGGGGTTCAGCGGGTAGCCAAATTCGCGAAGTTTCTCCCACAATTCGGCTGGCAGCCGTATGTCTGGGCCGTCGATCGTATGAGCGAGTTTCCGACCGATGAGTCGTTGCTGGACGATCTTCCCGAATGCGTGGTCGTGCATCGGCGCCGGGTCGGGGGAGTGGCGCACGCGGTTCAGGCGGCGTTCAAACGGCGTGCGAAATACGACAACGGGGCCCGCCTGTCTCATGGGGTCACGTGGCGGCTGCAGCGATGGATCGAATCGCGCTCCTCTCCGGATCCTTACGGCGCGTGGGCGCGTTCCGGTTTGGGACCGCTGACGCGCCTGTCGGCGCGATGGGGCATTGCGGCGGTGTTCAGCAGTTTCAGCCCCGCATCGAACCACTGGCTGGCCATGCATCTCGTCAAGCGGACCGGACTTCCCTGGATCGCGGATTTTCGTGATTTGTGGACGGACGACTATCGATACACTGAGCCACAAGCGCGCCGCCGGCGTGCCCACTGGCGTCTTGAGCAGCGGATCCTGCAGGAAGCTGATCGCGTCATTGGCGTGACACCGGCACAAACGGCGATGCTCGCGGATCGCGTATCCGACCAGCGCCGAAAATTTGTGACCATCCGCAACGGATTCGACCCGGCGGACTTCGCGAACACCGCGGCATGGCCGAGCGGCGACGGCAAGCGGTTCGTCCTCGGCTATGTGGGCCGATTGGAGCGTCGGCGGGTTTCGGAAGCCTTCCTCGTGGGGTTTACGAATCTGGCGGCGTACCTGGGCGATGCCCGGCGGCGGTTCGTGTTCCGGGTGGTCGGGCATGTGGGCTCCTCGACGCGCCAGCGCCTGGCGAGCACGGGCATCCCCTGCGAATTCCTAGACTACGTTCCCCATGCGCGGGCGATTGCGGAAATGCGATCCGCCACGGTGTTGCTGGTCGTGGTGCCCGCCGGCGCCAATTCGGACACGACCATTCCCGCCAAGCCGTATGAATATCTGGCTTCCGGCAGGCCGATCCTTCACATAGGCCCGGCCGGAGGGCAATGTGCGGAACTGGTTCACGCGTGTGCCGCCGGTGTGTCGGTCCCTTGGGACAGTGGCCGGATTTGTCATGCCCTGGTCGACTACTTCAATCAGTGGCGGCGCGGTGGTGTGTTGGCAGGTTGTCCGCCGTTGCGCCTGGCAGCCTTCAACCGCGAGCATCTGACGGGCCGACTGGCGGACCTTCTGGACGCGGTAGCACCGCACGCGAGGCCGCCGTTGCGCGACATCGACCGAGTGGACCGGTCGGTCGCGCGGGTTGGAGCACGAGGGTGAAGCGGCCGAACGTAACCATCGTGATTCCCACCTACAACCGAAGCAGCCTTCTGCCGCGCGCGTTGCATTCGGTGTTGCGCCAAACTGTTTCGGATTGGGAAGTGCTCGTCATAGACGACGGCTCCATCGACGACACGCCCGAAGTCGTACGTCACCTGGCAACACGTTTTGGTGGGCGGTTGCAGTATGTCCGAAGACCGCACGGGGGCGCCAGCGCCGCGCGCAACGCCGGGATCGACCGGGCGCGCGGGCGATTCGTAGCGTTTCTGGATTCCGACGATGTGTTTGGGCCCACCAAGCTGGAGCGGCAGTTGGCCTTGTTTGCGCTGCGTCCCGAGTTGGGTCTGGTCTACAGCGATTTCTCGGCGATCAACCTTGAGGGGCAATGCATCCCCAGTGCGTTTTGTGCGAACTGCCGCAACGCGCGCAGCGTCCACACGTTCGAAGTCGCGCCGGGCCTTTTTGTTTGCGGCGATGATTTATTTGCTGCGTTGTTGCACGAGTACTTCATCGCGACGATTGTGGGGCTCGTGCGGCGGGAGGTGCTTGGCCGCGACGTGCGGTTTCGGGAGGACAAGCGCTACGAGGAAGAGTGGTTGTTCTACCTCGAAGTGGTTCGGCGGTGTCGGGCGGGGTTCGTTGATGAGCCACTTTCTTGTCACTACCACGTGCGGGGCAGCCTTTCGCGCAGCGACAAACGTGCCAACGCCGCGGGTGACTATGCCATCGTTCGCGAGATGGCGGCGACCTTTCCCGACCTTTCCTCCAGCGAGCGTGCGACGTTGAAGCGGCACTTGGTGCGTACGGCACGGCAAGTGGGGTTCGACGCCCTGCGTGGGGGCGATCATGATCTGGCGCTGCGGCGGTTTGCTGAAGCGTTGCGCCTGCGTTGGAGCGGGCGCGCGGTTCGCGAGTTGGTCGCGGCACTCGCGCATTGGTGTTGGGCACGCGCCGGCGTGGGCATCGGGTCGGATCGCCGCGTGGCAGCGCCGAAGCCTGAGCCGATGCGACCTGGCCCCAAGGGTGTCGGATGGCGCGAGGCCGAGGCCCGCAGGATAGAATGGGCCGCTCGGAGTTCGAGGAATCGTGCGACACAGGGGGCGGTTCGTGTCACTTGATCGGCACCATTGATGCGTGCGCAGGCCGGCGACACGCGGACGCCGTCGGCGCGGGCTCCGCGCGGTTGGTAATGATGTGGACGTGATTCATGGCGGACCAACTTCGTGTGATGATCGATGCCCGGATGCTGATCGGGCGGTTCAGTGGAGTCGGTCGGTTCGTCACGTCTTTGATCGATGGCCTTCAATGCTGCGGTGGTGTAGAGGTCGTGGCATTGTGCGGGGAAGAGGCAGCCGAGCAAACCTCCTTGGATTCGGGCGTGGAAGTTGTCCGATCCCCGTTTCGGCGCCGTGATCGGTCCGCACTGCGCCGCCTCGTCTGGGAGGAGCGTCATCTCCGCGGGATCATCAAACGGGCGAAAGTCGACCTCTTCCACGCGACCTGGAACAGCGGTGTCCCCGCGTTTTGCCCGGTTCCCGTCGTGCTGACGGTGCATGATTTGATCCCCTGGCTCAACGCGAACGAGCATGTTGCGCGGATTCGCGATCGGCTGGCGTATCGGGCGGCCATGCGGCTTTCCGCGGCACGCGCTACCGCCATCACCGCCGTCAGCGAGTTCTCACGCGGGCAGATCGTCGACTGCCTTGGCGCCGATGCCGCGCGCGTTACGACCGTGTACAACGGCGCCGTCGTGCCCCCCGCGGATGTGTCGATGCCACCGAGCCCTCAGGGGGCGCCCTACGTGCTCTACGTGGGGGGGCATCAACGGCGCAAAAATGTGGTGGGATTGTTCCGCGTGATGGCCGAGGTGTGGGCGAGCGGCCACAAAAACCTGGAGCTGCATCTGACCGGTCGCCCGGAGTGGTTGGAGGCCGAGGCCGCTGATGTTTACGGATCGTTGCCGGATCGATCTCGGGTTCGGTTTCTGGGACACCCGGACGACCGGGCGTTGGCTCGTGAGTACGCCCACGCGCGGGCGATGGTGTTTCTGTCGTTGGACGAAGGCTTCGGTCTTCCCGTGATCGAGGCGATGGGCCATGGATGTCCGGTGATCGTTTCAAATCGGGCGGCGTTGCCTGAGGTGGCCGGGGACGCGGCCGTGATCGTCCATCCCGACGACGCCCAAGCCGTTGTAGGGGCCATCGATCGCCTCAGCGGGGACGCGGCTTGGCGTGGGGGACTTGTCGCCAAGGGGCTGATCCGGGCCAAGCGATTCACCTGGAGGCACACGGCGGAGCGGATGATCCACGTTTACCGGACGGTTAGCGGCCGAATTCAAGGGTCCAGGGCCGTGGTGGCGGGCGGAATCCTGGCTGGCGCTCGTGCGAACGGGTCCACCGATAGCGGCACGGGAGAGGGGAATCCTGCTGATGGGGTCGCATCCGAAGCCCGGCGGTAGGGGCGTAGCGAACTGTGACTTGCGCATTTTCCGGACTCGACACACTCGGAATCCTATGCCATACTGTGCGGCTCGATCGAGCGTCCTTGAACGTGGAGGAAATTCGCCTTGGCCATGCAGCCTGATTCTCTTGTAAAACTCGTAGCGACGGGCAACGTGCGGACTGTCGAAGAAGAATGGATGCAGATCATAGAATCGGTGGGTGATTCACCATGCGGGCTCGCGGCGTATGACCGGGTGCTTGGGGCTTTGCGCAAGGCGGACAAAGAGGAGCAGGCGGGCGCTTTGGCGTGGGCCGCATTGGAAGGGCTTTCGGCGAAATTCGAACCTGGCGAGGTGCTTCCGCTTGCCGGAGCGTTTCTTCTGGCGGTCGGTGATCACGCGGTGCTGCGCAAGCAAGTTTCAGACCTGTATCGGGTTGTCTATTCCGATGCCGAGGGGCTGGACGCCTTGATTCAAGAAGCCGGTCTGGAAGTTGGACGACCGGTGCGCCGGGCCTTGAGGACGCTGGATGTTTGTCTGGCGTTGGAGGTGGGCAGCTTTCTTCGTGCCCGCGATGAGGTACGGGCGGCACGTGTCGATGCCATCGACAAGTCGGTCTGGGAGTTTGACATCACCACGTCGAATGGTTCTCAGCATCACGGGGCGGTCCGCCTGGCCGACCTGTACGAACAGGTGACGGCTGAGGACTTCACGGTCCGACGGTTCTTCTTCCCCGAGGAATTGCAGAGAGCGTTGGACAAGAAGCCGGGCTCCGTGGTTTTGGAGGTCGTGGCGGCGCGGGGCGGTGAGTTGACCCGCGACGAGGTGGAGTTGGCGCTGGTACCGAGCGTCATCGCGCCGGACGACTGGAAGAAGTGGTGGTCGCGTGCCCGGGCCGGGCTCAAGAAATACCCGAACGTCGAGCTGGAACGTAAGGCTCCCTATACCATTACGGTGCGCGAAGCGCCCCGCACGCCGGAGGCGGTTCATCTTCACGCATTCGATAGGATGTTCGATCCGGTTGCGCAGTTTAATGCGGTCGAAGCCTACGTGCGCGAATGCAAGAAACGCGACGGGACGCCGTCGAGCGAGGTGATCACCCGCTGTTATTCGAAGATCAAGGCAGATGCCGAGCGGTGCATCGGGTTGGGTAGCGATCAAGCGGGGCTGTTTGCGGTGTTGGCGCGGTATGTGGGGGAACTGGCCGGAATTGAGGGATCGGCGGAGCAGGCTCGCCGTGTATTCGGCGCTGACTCGGGCATCGAACATCTTCTCAGTGCCATTCGGATCGAGCAACTGCATAGCCTGGCGTGCCAGACCGTAACGGAGGTTCGGCCCGATTCGTGGCGTGAGGACATCATCCGCTGGTTCCCCGCATTTCCCCTGAGTGCTTGCGATCGGGAGGCGAAACGTCTTTGCGACGCCGGCTGCGGCCGTGAGTCTTTCGAGGCCATTGTCAATCAGGCTTTTGCGGATCCCATTCGATGTTATGAAGTGGTTCTGTGGGTGTGGAACGGGCCAGCCGTCGAACAAGCGGTTTCCGCCAAACCGCTGATCACGATTCTGTCGCGCATGCTGCGCACCTTGGCCGAAGTGGGGCGCAGCGACGCCATCGACCGGGAAACCGCGAAAGCGATTGCCGCGCGAACGCGGGCCATGCTGGCCGCACGCAAGCACGAGCGCTTCAAGGCCTGTCTCGAAGAAATCGAGCTGAGCATGGCCAGTGCCCTGCAGAATCAACTGCGGCGCGTCGATGCGCTCGGGCGGGCCGTTCGCGAGGACGTGCTCCGGCTGCTTCGGGCGAAGTTCCCCGAGCTATCCGCCAAGCCGGAAGTGGTTCCGTGGGAGCGAGAGGACGTGCTGTACGTGACCCGTGAGGGTTACTTTAAGAAGCAGAAGGAAATCGACCACCACGTCAACGTCAAAATGAAGGAAAACGCCCAGGCGATCGGGGCGGCTGCCGAACGAGGCGACCTGAGCGAGAACTCGGAATACAAGTTTGCACTGGAAGAGCGTGACTTGTTGCGCGCTCGCTTGGCGCAGATGAACGCCGAGATGGCGAAAGCCAAGATTCTAGGGGGCGACGATGTTGCCACCGATCACGTCGGCATCGGGACGAAGGTGGTTTTTCGTGAAGTCGGCGGCGACGGCGTGTTCGAAATGACGATTGTAGGATCGTGGGATTCCGATCCGGAAAAAGGTTGGTACAACTATTCTGCGCCGCTGGCCCAGCAAGTGCTTGGATCAAAAGTGGGCGAGACGTTTCATTTTGATCATGGCAAAGCTACGGGTGATTTTGAGATCGTCCGTCTGGAAGACGGGCTGATTGAAGCGAGGGTGTCTGAGGAGTCGCCGAAGGAGTCGCCCAAGGATTCGTAGACGGCACGCCACGGGCTGGCGCGGCGCGCAACTCTTGAAGTTATGAACTGAGATGGCGGCGATCGCCGCGCCCGGTGAGTTGGTTCCATGAAGGTCGTGATCGTCGGATTGCCCCAGTCGGGAAAATCGACGCTGTTTTCCGCCGTGACGGGGATGGTCGCGGACCCCTACGCAGCGCCGGAGATTCGCCAGGCGGTGGTCAAAGTTCCCGACGCCCGCTTGGCCTACCTGGCGAGTATCTGCAACCCGAAGAAAACCGTCGAGGCGACGATCGAATTCGTCGACGTCCCCGGCTGTTCGCCGGGTGATGCCAAGGGTCGCGATGAGTGGAAGAAGCTCGTGCCCACCGTGCGTCAGGCGGAGTTGCTCGTGGTTGTGGTGCGTGACTTTGAGAACGATTCCGTGCCGTGCTACGGTGACGGCCTCGATCCCAAGCGGGATTTTACGACGACCTGGGAAGAGTTCATTTTCGCCGATTTGGAGACCGTGACCACGCGCGTCGAGCGGCTCGAGAAGTCACTCAAGAAGCCCACCAAAACCCACGATGCGGAAAAGCGCGAGCTGGCCTTGCTCATGAAGTGTCGCGATGCCCTGGAAAGTGAATCGCCGCTTTCCACGGTGATTACCTCGGATGAGGATCGCAAGGGCGTTGCGAGCTTTGGCTTCTTGACGCAGAAGCCCATCGTGTGCGTTGGCAATGTGGGCGACGATCAGGCCGGTACCGCCACGGGAATAGACGTGGCCCACGTGGAAGCCAGTATCGGCCTCTGCGCGTCGATTGAGGCCGAGATTGCCATGCTCGATGAGTCGGATCGCGAGGAATTCCTGGCCGACTTGGGCCTCAAGACGCCGGCACGGGATCGGTTGATTCAGACCTGCTACACGGCCTGCGGGTTGATTTCGTTTCTTACGATGGGGCCCGACGAGGTTCGAGCCTGGCCGGTCAAGAAGAACAGCACGGCCGTTGAAGCGGCGGCCAAAATCCATACCGACATCGCACGAGGCTTCATCCGCGCCGAGACGGTCGGGTATGATGATCTGGTCGCGCATACGGATCACAAGGGGGCGAAGGCGGCGGGCAAGGTGCGGGCGGAGGGCCGCTCGTACATCGTGCGTGACGGCGACATCCTCAACATTTTGACCAGCGCGTAGGTATTGGAACGTCGTGTCTGGATCTACGGATTTCTTCCGTCTATCGCGGGCTCGATCCGTGGCGGTTCATCGGTCGCTCCGCGGCGCGGACATGCGGGTGTCGGCGAGATGACCCGCTACACCAGACATACGTCCTGAATGCTGGACTGGCAAAGCTGGGAGACGGGGATGACGGTGGGCGGCCTGTCGCCGGCGTCCGCAGGCCAACAGAACAGCCGATCCCGTAGGTCATGGGTAGCCACGATCCAATCGGGCGCGACTTCAACGCGGCGCAGCGTTTGGCCTCCTGCTTCAAAGTGGTAGGTGTAGTGATCCCCGAGCACTTGGGCGTGGATGCGAGGGGTGGTGTCCGTGAAGATCAGGCGGCGCACCGAATGGGTTGCCAGCAGCCACAAGGCTTCCACCGCCCGGTTGCTGCCGCTGTGAATAACCTCCGGCGATGCCGCATCGCCGTCGCGCCACAGGAGCACGCGGCCGTCGCTCGTACCCGCAAACAGGCCCAAATCGGTGGGTTCCAGCGTCGAAACCGTACCCCGATCCAGCCGGAATTCCTCTTCCGGTGCGTCCGGGGGGACCGCTTGCTCGCGCCACGCGACAATCCTGTCGTCGATCGCACAGTAAAGTCGGCCATCCCATGCGCACACGCCGCGGACGGTCTTGGCGTGCCGGGTCAGCGGGGCAAAGAGCCGAGCGGCTTCCTCGGCATCCGCGATACACCAGCGCAGCAGCCCCAGTTCGGAATGGGAGGCATACAGGCCATCGCCCGCGGTGCACACCGCGTTGAAGCCGCCCCGGACCGTTGGATGGTTCTTCATCACGAACACACGGGTTGGCGCGGAAGCTTCCACGGGCAGTTCGTAGACACCCGTGGCGGCGCCAAGCCACAGAGCGGCTTCGGATGTGGGTGCCGCATTTCCGGCACTTTTTCCGCCTCCGCTGCGAGCAACCTGGATCGACCGAACTTTGCCCGCCGCCCCTTCGATGGGGATCCGGCGCGCCGGCTTGACGGCGTCGGCCGGGTCGAAAAACAGAAGCTCGGCTCCGGCGGCCACGACGATCCATCGCGTCGCTCGCCGACCCGATTCGGTGGCGAATAGGGCCTGGTACAATGCGCCGCGCTGGCTTTGGGAGAATGTCTTGAGTAGGTCGCCGAGGTCTGCGCCCGGTGCGGATGATGCCAATTCTTTGGCGCGATTCAGCAGGGCGGCCAGGTCGTCGAGGTGCCGGCGGCGCGCCTCGCTCAACGCCGCTTCCAGCGGTTGTGCCGCTTCATGCTCCCGCTGTTCGATCGCAATCCGCTGTTGGGTTTGGAGCACGCGCGTGTAGGCCCGGCACCGCACGGTGATCGTCGGGGGATCGGTCAGGTTCAACCCGGCAACGAAACAAGGGCCGCCCACCGCCTCGGTCAGCACGGCGACCAGCTTGGCGGCCGATTCCGGGGCCATCAGCGTCGCGATCGCTTGATTCGCGAACCATTCGGTCAGTGCCAGGTGGATCGCGGGCTGGAGGTGCCGCGCAAGATTGTCGGTGGTGGCGCGCCGGTAGCTGCCCATCACGTGTTTGCCGAACGCGGCCAGGTCGGATCGCTCGGGTGGGAGTGTCAGGCGAAGTGTCCCATCGGCGTCAGCGAGAAACCCGTCTTGCGTCGGGATGTCCCGCTCGCGCAGGCTAACATCAACCGGCGTAACGCGGACGATTAGGAGTTCTTCGACCGATTCGCCGTCGATGATCGAACCCGCGGCGGCAACCTCGCTTGGGCCGTCGGTTTTCGTGATCAAGGCGGCCCAGGATGCCGGCAGATCAAACGTACGCACGCGACCAGCGAACAGCTCGCTTCCCGCGATGCGTGCGGCCACGCTTGCGGGACGCGCGAGAAACTGATCCAGATCCAGCTTTTCCGTTGTCATTTCGCTCCACGCATTTCTTGGCCGCCGTCGTCTCCTGCAGCCTGCAAGGCTGCGCTTCAGTAGCCGTGGGTGCGCCTCAGGCGGCCCCACGTTCACCCGCAGCCCATTCCAATCGCACCCTGTAGGGGGCGTCTGAGCGCCACGTTGCACCCATCTCACGGAGAAGCCGACCCTGTCAGGGGCGCCCGGTTCGGCGGCGGCGCGATCCGGGGGCGGCGCTGCGCCGGCCCCCGGCTACGTTAGAGCAGTCCTTCAGCCTGCCACCAACGCCGATCTTGTCATGCACCTTCGCGAGCCTGTCCCGTGCAAGGCGCCGCGCGGGCTGAAGCCCGTGGCTCGGGTGCGATGGGCTCTATGAGTAATTCCGCGTGGGCACGCTGATATTCGTGCCGTGCGCGGTCCAATATACGCGCTTCGCGCGAGCGGATATTCGCCGCTAGCTGGGGGGCGGTTGGCCCGAAGTTGCGGCCGCGTCACCCATATTGGCCGCCGCGTCACTCACCTTGCGACCGCGGCGATCAGCTTAACCGTCCCTTCATTTGCCCTCCCGCGTGAATTTCTCGAATCGGACGAGGTCGGCCGGGTGCACCGACGGCGCAGTCTCGGCGATGACGCCGAGCAAATCCTTCATGGCGATCGCGCGGGCTTCGCCGCCGGCGATGGCTTCCATGAACGGCCGCTGAGCGGCCTGGGCGATGATGTTCTTGATATCCGCGCCACTGAAGCCATCCAGACGATCGCACAGGACGCCGAAATCCACGTCCTCGGACAGCGGTCGGTCGCCGAAGTGAATCTCCAGCAGCCGGTAGCGAGCCGGAGCATCCGGGAGCCCGACATAAACCAGGGAATCGAGGCGGCCCGGGCGGAGCATGGCCTCGTCAAGCATCCAAGGTTTGTTCGTCGCACCCACGAACAACAGCGCCCGATCGGACTGGCGATCGAACCCCTCCAGTGCTTGCAGAATCTGCGGCACGACCCGCTGCATGACCGTGCTCCCGCCGCTTCTTCGTCTGGGGACGAGCGCCTCGCACTCATCGAGAAAAATAACCGAAACCGGCTCGGCCCGGGCGGTATCGAACAGCTTTTGGATGTTCTGTTCGGCCTCTCCGACCCATTTGGAAAGCATCTGAGCCGGGCTGACGACGAAAAACGTCGCGTCGATCTCGTGGGCGATGGCCTTGGCGATCATGGTCTTGCCCGTGCCGGGCGGGCCGTAGAGCAACACGCCGCCGCCCGTGCTGATGCCGTAGCGCCTAGCTAAGTCGGCATGGGCGAAGGGGTAAATCATCTTGAGGCGGATTTCCTCCTTCACGTCCTCCAGCCCGGCGATGTCGTCGAAGCCGATGGTGGGCTTGTCCTTGACGATCCAATCGGAGGCATCGCGGCCGGAGTCGTCTTCTTGCTCACGTTGCCGCGCGTTTCCCCCTTTGCGAGCGGTCGGCGAATGATGTAGGTGATCGCAGTCCTTGGCTAGATCAATGATCTGGGCAGCCAGTTCTTCGCGTTGGCGGCGTGTTTCGTCGGAGCCGGCCTCCTCGGCGAGCTGGATCATGCACTCGGCCGCGTCGGTCAAATAAGATTTGGCCGCGAGGTATTCACCTTTCTGGTAGGCGGATACGCCCTTGCTCTTGAGGCGTTCGAATGTGCTGTAGGTGGCGGTCATGGTTGCAGCGAGGGTTTTCGCGATCTACGGGAATTCGTCTTGATTCCTTCCGAAACCTTGCGCGCAGGGCGCATCACGCCGGCAACCCCGCGTAGGTGAACCTACGGATCGGTCAGGGTGATCCCCTGCTCCGTCAGCCACGTTTCGATCGCGGCCATGCCGGGTTCGGTCAGAAACCCGTCGCCGGGCCAACGATCGTCGCGCCAGCGCAGATGCGAACCGCGATGGTAGCTGACGGAGGCAAGCACATCCTCGTCGTGGCAAATCCGGAAAACGATGGCGCTTTTGGCCATCAGGTATTGATTCAGCCAGTTGGGCCTGAGCTCAATACTGCTGAGCAATGCCTGAACTTTTTCGCTGCCGTGTACGTCGACGTACTGAGTTCGCACTCGGCGTCTGTCGCTTTCAGGGTCGGGTGGGGGTTCGGGCAGGTCCACGATGACGCGATTGGCGGTGGCGCAGGCGTCGATGAGTCGCTCGCGCCAAACCGCGGGCTCGCGCAGCTTGACGACCGTCATCGCGCCCGCGCCCAAGATCAGCAGCAGCCCCATGGCTTGCCACGCAGTGATTCTCTTCTTGCTGTTCACTTGGAGGTCTTCTCGCTTTGCTGTTTCAGTGAGTCCAGTTCCGCCCGCAGGCCGGCCAGCTTGTCCAGTTCCTTTTGATGCTCGGCGTTGGCTTCCGCCTCGATGAGCGAATCGATTTCGTCATCGGTCACGGCCTGCCCGGCCGCGCCGGATTCCATGTCGGCGGCGGCGATGTCTTCGACCGAATCGAGGAACATGTCCATCCGTTCCTCCATGGTTTGGGATTGGATCATGGCCTTTTCCCAGTCCGCCTGGGTTTTGACCAAATCCGTTGCGCCGAAGAGCTTGCCGATTTCGGTGGCCATCATACCCATGCTCTTGGCGAAGTCGGCGGAGGCTTCCGCTTGGCGTTTGATGAGCAATGCGTTTTTGATCGAAAGCAACTGGCGCTCGAGCATTTTTCGGATGGCAGCCGTCTTCTTGAGCGAATTCCGAATGAACGCGTATTGAGCGGTATCGCCGATCTTCTTGGCGTGCTGGGCGTTCTTGATGAACTCGTCCTGGAACTTGCTCTGCTCGCGAATGGATTTCTCGACGCGCCGGATGCCCTGGCGAATCTTGATGTCGCGCTCGATGCGTCGCTCTTCGTCGGACTTAAACAGGCCCATGCTAGTAATACTCCCGCTCGGGGATCAGTAGCCACAGCACGATGTAAACCACGATGCCGGGGAATGTCACGGATAGGATGGACAGCAGTACGTACGCGATGCGCACGGCGGTCGGATCGATGCCGAGGAACTCCGCAATGCCGGCGCAGACGCCGGCAATCTGCCGGTTGTGCATGTCACGTCTCAAGGTCTTGTGGTAGCCGTTCATGGGGTGTTCACTCCTGTTGGCGTTTCCTGGCGGATCAACTCGGTTCCTGGTGCCGCTCATGCTTCCGGCTCGGCATGCCGCTGGCGCACGGTCCGGTCCGCCTCCTCGTAGGCTTCGTCGCGATCGGTGATCGTGCCGGCATCCATTTTATCCCATATATTCAGCACGGTCTTGCCTGCGTCGCCGAGAGACGCCGCGCCCTGGTCGACCGCTGCACCGAGCGCCAGAACCTCATCGAGGCGTTCCTGGTAGACCTCGGCCTTGATCGAATCCGACTCGATCAGCTTCGTGAGCTTGAGGATGTCGGTTTCGCCGATCAACCCGAGGCGACTGCGATCGCCGGCGCGGTCCGCGCATTCGCGGAGCATGCGCAGTCGCGACACGGTGAGCATCTCCTTGCTGCGGATGTTGAGCTGCCGGCCGAGCATGAGTTGCTCGGCGGTCTTGAGTTCGAACTCCTGCGCGAGAATCTGCCGCACCTCCGGCGTTCTTTCCTTGGCACCTTTTTCAAACAGCCGTTGCTTGTCCGCCGAAAGTTTTTCCACCCGCTTGAGCAACTGGGTTCGGTCCTTTTCGAGCAGTAGCTCCTGGCGGCGCAGCTCGGACCGAGTCATCTGTGAAAGGGGTTTTTTGCGGTTGGTCAACCACTCGAGAAACCCTTGCGTTTTACCCGATCCAAAGAACATCAACCGCCTCGATTCGCAAGTGCTGCCAACGTCGTACCAACCTCTAGCCCAGCCGCCCGCGGCTGGTGCATGGCTCAGCCAGTTTTATCGAACCAAGCCGTGGCGGCCGGTCTACATCTGCCCGGCAACTAGTGCTTTGACAGACCTGAACTTTCCGGTTCGTTACGCATCAGAGCCGCGGGCGCCAGCCCGCGGACCGGTCCCACCGCTAGCGCGGTGGGCTCTGATTGGCGCGCCCGATTCCGGTGGCTCGGGCAGCGACAACCCATAGATTACAGTGTGACGCAGCACTAGCCGGCCTCGTTTTCGGGCTCCTTGTCCGCTTGGTGTTGGGGCTCGTGGCTCGCCGCCGCGGATGAATCCGCACGCTCGCCGGCCGTCGGCGTCGACGGGATCGCCGTGGCCGGCGCGGGCGTGTCGGAGGCCTGTTGCGGCGGCGCTGCCTCGGCTTCCGCTTCCTCGAATTCTTTCAGGATGGCCAGCTCCTCATCGCTGGCGAGCGATTCCTCGATGCCCGTTTCCAGGCTGCCGACCAGATCGGAATCCGCCTTGAGCGTCTCCAGCATTTCCTCCGCTTCCACGGCGTGGCTGGTCAGTTCCTCCGTATCGGGAAGTTGGGCGGCTTGGCCTTGCTGGATCAGCGTCAGGTTGTGGATGTCGGTGGAGATGATATCCATCTGCTTGTTGAGCATGGCCGCCGTGGTGTTTTGCCGGGCGATGTCCTTGCGCATCTGCGCCAGTTGGGCCGCCAGGCGCCGCTTGGGCACGCTGGACTTGGCGGCCTTGCCTTGGGCGAGCAGCTCGGCTTCCTTGATTTCAAGTTTGCCGATATCTTCGTAGATGCGGTCGCGCCGCTGGGCGAGCGTGGCGCGGCGCTCGGCGAGGAGATTGATCTTCTCCGCCTCGCTACCTTCGCCGGAAAACAACTGCTTGATCTTGTCGATGACGTTCATCGAGGATTTCTCCTGATGCGAGACCGGGGCGCCGCGAAAAAGCAGCATTTCGCCGCTCTTCCGCGAGAGCCTCAGTTCGGTATCGCTTTGGCTGGCCTGCTCGAACGCCCGGGCGACGAGGTCTTCCTTCAGGCCGAGATTCTGGGCGACGGCGGAGACCGTCAGCCCGCCGGTGATCAATTCCGCGCTGCGACGCTCTATGGCTTCGCGGACACGCTCGATCTTCTGCTTCACGTCCTCGGCGTCGAACAATCGGATGATCGACGCATCGAGCTCGTCGTCGCAGGCCGTGGTCGTGTATCCGCCGTGGCCGTCTGGTTCGGTCAAGACGATCTGCGCATTGGGCATGTTCAGTTTGGCGTCTCTGGCCTCGTTCGTAAAGCCGGTCGGGCTGCATACGCCGATCAGATAGTGGACCTTCTTGTCGGTAGCGACCTTGCGAACATGGTCCAGCAGTTCACCGAGTCCGATGGGCGGTGCGTTATCACTATGGCCGGAAGCAAAGTGGTCGAGCGGGCAGAGGACGGTAGCGACCGCCACGCCTGTTTTCTTCTTCCAGAATATCAGTCTGCGCGCGAAGCCGTGCAGTTCGACGCGGCGGTTTTTCGGCAGCGATCTCAGAAGCGCCTTGTCGTAGTTGCGATGCGAGGCCATCATGGCCCGCAAGGCGTCTTCCTCGTCGGACTCGACCCGTTCCCAGCTCGATCCGCGCAGTTGCTTGCCCTTGGCGGCTTCAAAGTTGGCGCCCACGCCGCTTAGGAACTCGGTTTCGATCTTCAGAGCTTCTCGCGCATCGGCACTCATAACAGTCCTCAACCGGCGGCGACCGGGTTATCCTCGGGCTCCTTCTCGCTCCAGCTTGCGCCACATTGGCTGCAGAAAGAGGCTTTTCGATGCTCCACGTGGCGGCAGCCCGGTTCCGGACAGACCAGCGTCGCACGCCGCGAGCCCCGGCGCCGCGGGGGCTTGATCGCATGGTGCGGTCCGGCGAGCCGGCTAGCGGTTCCGACGATACCGGCAGCGATCCGGAACACCAAATAGGCTCCCCCAAGCAGGGCCGCAGCGACGCCAAGCACGGCCAGCAGCAGGAACGCCAAAATGTCCACGTTCATGCGCGATCCTCCACCGGCGGATCCAGGGTTTCCAGGCTGGCGCCGCACATCACGCAGAATCGATCTCGCGTGTGGACATAGGCCTGACAGTCGGGGTTGGGGCAGCGCGGCACGGTCGGGACCAATTGCCGACCGCACCTGATGCAAAACTGATCGTCCTTATGCACGCGAAGCGAGCATCCAGGGCAGCGCGTGCCACCGTCGGCCAGTACCCAAACGGAATCCCGCGCCTTGGCCGCCGCGGTCGGCTTGGCTGCGGGAACCAAGGCGGCCAGCATCTGCTCGGCGGATTCAAATCGGCGTTCCAAGCGGGTGTAGCTTCGCCCAAACACATCGTCCAGGTACTTCGGCGCATCCGGCCGAAGGGCGCCGGGTCGGTCGTTGCCTTGAGGTCGTTCGCCCGTAAGCATTTCGAACAGGACGATGCCGCAGGCGTACAAGTCGCTTCGTCCGTCGATGTCCTGACCGCTCTTTTGCTCGGGCGACATGTAGGCGATGGTGCCGGCGATGCCCCGGCCTTCGGCGGTCGTAAGGCTTCCGCTTTGCATGAGGGAGCCGGCGGTGACGCCCCCGACCTTGCCCAGACCGAAATCCGTGACTTTCACGTCCTTGTGCGAAATGGTCGCGATTTCCTCGAGCGGATGGGCGAGCAGGATGTTGGCGGGCTTGATGTCCCGGTGGATCAGCCGGGCGTCGTGTGCGGCGGACAGCGCCGAGAGCACGCCGCGCAGGATGGCGACGGCCGCGTCGATCGGGAAGTTGCGCCCGTATTGCTTGATGACGTCGCGCAGGGAAGGCCCTTCTACCAGCTCCATGATGAAGTAGGGAGGATCGCCGTAGGGGTCGAGGTCGAGGGCGCGGACGATGTTGTCATGCCGGAGCCCGTGGATCGCAACGCCTTCGCGCCTCAGATTGCGGACGTATTGTTCGTCGGTTGGGATTTTGATGGCCACGCGGTCGCCGAATACGTGGTGGCGCGCGCGCCAGACCTCGCCGAAGCTGCCGACGCCGAGCCGGGCTTCGAGCAGGTAGTTGTTGATTCGGTCGCCTTCACGGAGCGTAACCATGGACGAAAACCCAAAGGGCGCCGGTGGTGGCTAGAGCCCGCCCGTCGCCTGTTCCGCCTGAAATTCACAGGCCTTGAAATTATAAACCGCCGCGGATAGGAAACCAAGCAGGACCACCGCCCAGGCCAGTCCGTTGTGCCCGTAGAGCCCGCCCATCAGATAGATGGCGAACAGGGCGTCGAGCAGCAGGTAGCCCGCCAGCATGAGCCCCGCAGCCGCGTTGGATTCTTTCCGGACAATCCACGGCGTGACGAAAAACGTCGCCCAGGGGAGCACGAGCACGAATCCGATCCAGACCACGGCGTATTTGATGGTCTTCCAGATATGCTCTAGCGACTCGGGGTGATTCCAGAAATAGATCACGGCACCGGCGCCGGACACGACGAGGACGGCCGTGATGACTTTCGCGCCGATATACTGTCCCAGCGTGGCAAACATAGCGATCCTCACCGATCTTGAAGTCGAGCCGCCTTGGGCTGCGCAGAGCCCCCCATGAGGCCGGCGATCCCGAGCAACGACGCGGTTTGCAGCCGGCTGCTTGGCCTTGGATGCAGTCCTTGACGTTACTTGGGAAACATGGCACTAGACCATATCGCGCCGACGCCCGGGTGGCGATTACAATTCCCGATCCTATTCTGAATTCGCGATTTGGCGCCAAATATCCGGGGTTTTCTTGGGCCGCGCGGGGGTAGGATCAGCTTTGTGGGGTCGGAAGCAGCGGTGCCCCGTGGACGAGGCGGCCTTTCCCTTTCCGCTTGGCCTGGTACATCGCGCGATCGGCACAGCGCATCAAGTCCTCGGCGTTGGTCGCGTGGCTGGATTTGACGCTGGCGACGCCAATGCTGGCGGTGAGGCTCAGGCTGTCCGGCTCGGTGGCGAACTGGTCATTGATGGCACCGAGGATGCGTTCGCCCAGGGCTGAAGCTCGCTCAACATTGGTTTGCGGTAGCAGCACCACGAACTCGTCGCCTCCATAGCGAGCGCACACGTCCGCATCCCGGAGTTGCTGCGAGATGGCGTTGGCCACGCCTTTGAGCACCACGTCGCCGGAGTGATGCCCCATTTGGTCGTTGATCTGCTTGAAATCGTCCAGATCGATCATCAGGTAGGCCAGGTCGTGGTCGTAGCGAATGGCCTGTGCAAAATGCCTGCTGAGCATTTCGGTGAAATGACGCCGATTGTAGATCCCCGTGAGCGGATCGCGTGAGGCGAGCTCTTCGAGCTGCCGGGTACGCTGCACGACACGATCTTCCAACTCTGCGTTCAGGTGGACCAGTCGTTCCAACGTCTGCTGGTGCTCATCCGCCATGAGGTTAAAGGCTTTGGAAAGCTGCCCGATTTCGTCGTTTCGCCGTACGTTGCTCCGCGCATCGAGATTGCCGCGAGAGAACTCGAGCATGGTGGTCGCCAGGCCATCGAGTGGGGAGACGATGCGCCGAATCAGTAGGAATCCGAGGAAGATAGCCATGCAGGTTGCGATCGTGCCCACCCCGATAACCAGATCAAGCTTGCTGGCCATGGCCTGGTTCCAACGGTTGGTTGCCATGCCCGCGCGGAGGTATCCCACCAGGTTGGGCGCATTGGCCGGCTGCGTGGCGGGGGCGCGACCGAGGTAGTTCAACGCGATGGGGAACAGGATTTCAAGGTGGTCTTCCGTTCCCCCGGAGGCAAGTTCGACCTTTGGTACGCCCAGCGGCTCCGAGTCGTCGGGCCGTTGCGCGCGGGCGTCCTTAAGGGTTTCGATGTGCTCGGGTCGTGAGGCCAACGCCAGCTCCCGCCCGCGGAAGTCGGAGACGATGGCGAAGATGAGCGGATCGGATTGGACGACATCGTTGAGTAGAGTCTTAACGGCGTTTCGATCTTCGCTGGCGACGCTCATCGCGACAGCTCGCGCCAGCAGGCCGGCTGTGTTGACCAATTCTTGTGCCTGCTGCGCCCTGGAGAGCCGAATGCTGGATTGCAGGAGGTAACCTGAAACGACGGCCGTCACGCACAACGTCAACGCCACAACCAGGATCGTGGCCTTGAACTGCAGGCTCGCCAGCGCATGGACCACGCGTGGTGTATTGTGCGTTTCGGCGGAGTTGTGGCCTTGATCTGACTCGGGCGGCATCACCGATAACCCTTGCGTCCTTCTCGACGATCCCGCACCCGAGCACCGGGGCCATCGCCACTGGTGTATCGGACTCGCAAGGGGGTGACTGGAGGATCAAATCAGGAGTTATCGGTCGTTGCGCGGTGGCAACGCTGTTCCGATCAGGCCGGGGCGGTTTGCTCGCCATCTCGCGCCCGCTCGCGAAGCGTGTCGAGCGCTTCGCGAACCTCGGTTGCCATGCGGGCGTTGGGGAAGTCGCGGACCAGCTCGAGGCCCGAGTTGAGCGCGTCGTTCCAGCGTTTCTCCTTGACGGCGAATCGGAATTGGACGCCGAGCTGCAGCAGCTTCTCCTTGAATACGTCGCGGGCAGAGGCTTGGAGAACTTCCGCCTCTGCCGGCGAGAGGTATTGGTCCAGCTCTTTGAGCGTGTCGATGGCACGATCGACGTCGCTGCGCCGGACGGCTTCATCCCACTCTTGCGTAAGCTCGCGTTTGTGCTGTTCTTTGAGTGACTTCATGCGATCGAAGAGGCTGACGACTTTGGTGTCGTCGGGAAGCGCGTTGACGAGCCGCTCGATTTCCAATTGGGCCCGCGCCCAGTCGTGGGATTGAAAATGGGCGTCGATCACGCCGATGGCCTCGGAGAGCTTGGCCTGGATGGCCGAGTTTCGTGCTTCGTCGAGCTCTTCGCGAATGGAATCGGATTCCTGCTTGTAGCCGAAACGCACCTCCATTTCCTCTACAAGCCTGAGCGCCGGTTCCCACTTTTGTTGCCGGATGTCGTCGCGAATGGCGTTGCGGAAGGCTTCTATTTCCTGGTCACGATGGGCGAGCGACTTGGCGGCGTCGGAAATCCGCGTGTTCTCCACGATGGCGGCGAGAAGCTCGGATTGCTTGGCAAGCGTTTCGTTTAGGTCGCGGATTTCCCCGTGCTGGCGCGCCACCGTGGATTCCATCTTCAACAGCAAGGGCATCACGGTGATCTGCACTATCGCCAGGAACAAGCCCAGTCCACCACCGGCGATCATCCAGATATTGGCTCGATCTCCATACCCGACCAGCCCGAGTACGATCAGCAGGGAGCAGCCGATCAGAACCGCAACGCATGCCGCGTTGTGCAACCATCGTAGTTGAGAGAACCTCAGAGGTGGTGTTTGCATTGTGTACTCATTTCAGCGAATTGGATCGGACTCGCCATGCGTGCCGGCACGCCCGTGCCCGAAACGGCTCGACCCGCGCAGCGGCGCACCTGATTCCTTTTATCCTACGGAGCAATCGTATTTCTTGTAGCGGAATCGTCAAGCGATTGGGCGTTGTCCGCCTGGGTTCTGGGGGGCACGGCCAAGGTGGCGGTCGTGGGGTTGGCGTGCTCCCGTTCCGTCTGGCGGCGGCGGAGCGCGGCCCGTTCCACCTGATCTAGTTGCTCGAGGGTGTGGCCGACGCCCTCGATCGCGCAGGATACCAACTTCAAATAGAGGATGCCCGCCCCCCCAGCGGTGGCCGCACATCCGAACAGTGTGAATTCATCCATATCCGCGCCCCATCCCAAAGACGATGATCTATCGGCCCAGGTGCCGGGCGCCTGGAGATAGACGCGCCGATGGTGCCCGTCCGGCCCATGGTGAAACGGCGGGCTGGGGCGTCGCTGGTGGACGGTCCCATACGCCGGGTCGGCTTGTCTTGAGGGGGTGGCTCAGTCATGTGCGGCCCAGCCGCCCTCCGCTACGGGGGAGGCCGGCCCACCGGAGGGCCGCGGTGCCAAGGGGGGACGGCTCATCCCATCAGGCGTTTCGGGGCGCTACGTCCGTTTGAATTGGCGGTTGAGGTCGGCTTTGGTCAGGCGGAGTGTGGTCGGTCGGCCATGGGGGCAGTTGCTCGATTTTTCGACAAGGTCCCGCTTGCTGATGAGCGTTTCGATTTCCTGCTGGGTCAGCGTGTCGCCCGCCTTGACCGCGGCTTTGCACGCCATCATGTCGAGGACTTTGTGGATCATCACTTCCGGCGTGGCATCCGGCGCGTCGGTCAGGTAGTCGATCAGGTCGCGCAGGAATCCGCCGATGTTGGCGTCCTTGAGCAACGCGGGGAAGGCGTGGACGGCCATGGAGTCTTTGGCGAACGGCGCCACTTCGATGCCGAGCCGATCCAGCAAGGCTTTCTTTTCGGTCAGCAGATCCATCTCGCGCGAGGTAACGGGAATCATCTCGGGCAGGAGCAGCCGTTGGGATTCGAGCGGTCCGCGCGTGAGCTTATCCTTGAGCTGCTCGTACATGACGCGCTCGTGCAGGGCGTGCTGATCGATGATCACAATTCCGTCTTCCGTTTCGGCCACCAAGTAGAGGTTGTGCATCTGAACCGCGCGGGGTGGCTGGGACGCAAGGTGCGGCTCGGCTGCCAACCGATCCATCGGGGCGGAGGTCGGCGCGGTCGAAGGTGGTGTGGTTTCGTCCCGCGAGCGGGTAGGTTCGCCATAAAGGGCGCGCCATGTTTCCATCGGGTCCATGGAAGGAGCGGATCGCCCGGGCAGTGAGGGCGAGTCGTGCCACGTGCCCTGCGCGCCGCCGCCTTCACCGCGGTTGGGTTGAATGGGCGAAGTCGCCTTGAGCATGGTGGCGAGTTCTTCGCGCATGCGGGATTGCGCGTCGGGGCTAAGGGGGTCGCGCGCGGCCCGATCGGTGCGCAGCGCCGGCGCAAGATCGGCCTGCTGCAAGGTCTCGCGCATCAGGGCCAGCGATTGGGAGTGGATCAGGTTGGGCTCGGCCCAGCGGACTTCGATCTTGGTCGGGTGAACGTTGATGTCGACCATTTTCGGGTCGAGCGTGATGAAGAGAAAAACGATGGCGTGGCGGCTGTGCTCGATGAGCCCGCGAAAGGCTTCCTTGATGGCGTGCTGGACGAAGCGGTCGCGGATGTAGCGGGCGTTGACGAAGGTGTATTGCCATTGGGCCGTGGCGCGGGAACGGGCCGGCGGAGCCAGATAAGCTTCCATGGTTATACCCCGTTCGGTCCGCTCGGCGACCAGGAGCGACTCTGCCAGCTCCGGACCGTAGAACTTTCTGATGCGCTCGACGCGCCGTTCGCACGCGGGCAGGATCAGCGTTTTGCGGCCGTTGTTGGTCAGTTCGAACGTAATGTGCGGGAAGGCCAGCGCCGCCCGGGATATCTGCTCGTTGATGTGGCCGACTTCCGTTCCCTTGGATCGAAGGAACTTGCGCCGCGCGGGTACGTTGAAGAACAAGTCGCGGACCTCGACGGTAGTGCCTACGGGGCCGCCGGCTGCCTGTGGTTTGTGTCGGTCCGCGCCGCTGACCGTGATTTCGTGGGCCGCGTCCTGCCCGCTGGGTCGCGAAACCACGCGCAGCTTGGATACCGAGGAGATGCTGGCCAGGGCTT
The DNA here is from genome assembly GCA_046753625.1 of Phycisphaerae bacterium. Classification (GTDB taxonomy): domain Bacteria; phylum Planctomycetota; class Phycisphaerae; order UBA1845; family UBA1845; genus JADFOB01. The sequence goes on from JBHHUB010000009.1 coordinate 22,180, forward strand.
CACCACGAAAGCCCAGGGAGGCGATGGCGTAGAGGTCGCGCTCCTCGATAACTTTGCTTGTGGCGTGGGGGCTGACGCAGAGCTCCAGGTCGTTCGGTGACATGCCGCAGCCGTCGTCGGTGATGCGGATGAGTTGCTTGCCGCCGTCCTCGATGGTGACGGCGATGCGGTTGGCTCCGGCGTCGATCGCGTTGTCCAGCAATTCCTTAACGACGCTCGCCGGGCGCTCGACCACCTCTCCGGCAGCGATCTTGTTGACCAGAAGCGGCGGTAGAACTCGAATACGGCTGTTGGGGCTCATTCTTCTCTTTCAACAAAAGGTCGTTTGCGCAGGCGGCCATGGCCAAGCCCGAGTATAGTGGGTGATGCGTGCCGGGCCAACGTAGATTCAAACCCGCCGGCGCCAGGCGCAGCCTGCGGACCTCGCAACCGAGGGGGACGGTCGCCCGTTGGCCATCAGGGTTGAATCACCCAGGCACCAAGACCTCCAGGAGCGGCAACAGGCAAAGCGCGAGGGGCGCCGGCCCATCACGGATTCGGTGGTCGGGGAGAAGGGGCGCTGGTGGTATCCGGCCGGCTGCTGCGGTATACTGGGATGGAAGATGTGCCGTGGGGACGGGTGTTGGGCGACGTGGGCCACCGGATGATCACCCATGGAATGTGTCAACTGCGGCGCACCGCTGCCGGCCAACTCGATGGTTTGCCGCTATTGCCAAACGCTGAATGATGTGGATCTGCGCACCATTGAGGTCAGCGCCGGGGCCGGAACCGCAGCGGATCAGGATTGCCCGCGGTGTCGCGTACCGCTGCGTTCGATCCGCTTGGGCGTCGGTGGCGGGGTGCGCATTGAGCGTTGCGCGCGATGCCTCGGTCTGTTCTTCAATCCCGGAGAGTTGGAACGAGTTCTGAGCGATTCCAGTTCGGATGTGTTCGACGTCGATGGGCACCGCCTTCGCACGATTGCAGAGGATGCCTGCCCACAGGAAGCCCGGCAAGTTCGATACGTTTGCTGCCCGGTCTGCGGCGATCTGATGAATCGCCGCAACTACGGAGCCGCAAGCGGTGTGGTGATCGATGCATGCCGGAGACATGGCCTCTGGCTTGATGGGGGAGAGCTGGGGCATATCCTCAAATGGGCCAGAGCCGGCGGGCGCATTTATGATGCGGAAAAGAAAGCGCAGCGGTTGGCCTCCGAAGCACGCGACAACCGCGTCGCCCAAAGAACAAGCGAGGTGCTCCGGGACGGATTTTCAGGGTACTCGGGTGCCGGGATTCGGACTGAAGGCCCTTTGCTGGACTTGATTATGAGTTGCCTATCCATTTTCCGGGGCAGGTAGGGGGTCGGCGTGCCGCCGTGCGGGAAGGACGTCCGGTGCGGCCTGATCCATGCTGGCTCCGCATGCCATCGCGGAGCGTTGTCATGATGCACACCACGTTAGCCCGGCAAGTTGTTCTTAATGAGGCGACCACGCCGGCAGGCGACACGCTCGGATCCCTGCTGCGTGGAGCGACACCGGTCGACCTGGTATTAGCGCAAGCGATGGGTGGGGATTGGCCGGCGCGGCTGCGGGATATTGAAGCCAGGCTGATCGAATGCGAGGCGTCGGCGGCCAAGATTGAAGCGATGACGGCGACGCTGGCGCTGACCGGGCTCGAGGAGGCGGGACGCTGCTTGGGCGAGCTGCTGAGCATCGTGCAGCGCCGTGGCGGCCGATGCTTGAACTTGCGCTTCCCCGATCTCTACGGGCAGGGGGCGGCCGATCCGTTCGATCGCTATCAGTCCTCGTTCAATCACGTGTTCCACTTGCTGTCTCAATCGCGTTTTGAAGCGGAGGCGGCCGGTGTATCGGTGGCGCTGGAAGTGGCGTGGGGGGGCTTTCTGCTTTCGCCGGTCGAGGCCCGGGAGCTGATCGATTCGGCGAATTCATGGTCGGTCGGTGCGTGCGTGGATCTGGCCACGCTGGGCGACGAATTGCGCGCGTTGGATTGGCTGCATACCTTGCGCGGTCGCGTTCGTTGTGTGCGCACGACCGACCCGCAGGACGCCGCGTTGAACGAGGTGCTGGAGGTCGCGGGCTTCGAAGGGACCGTCGTCGCGTTGGGGTAGAATCCCGGATGCTTGAAGCGCGTGACCCCTTCGGCGTCTCGCGCCGTTCAGGGCACCCGATGCAAGCCCGAGGACCTCCTGCCGCGGATGCTTCGCAGGCCGGCGGCTCCTAGCCGCCAACGCATCCGACTGCATGGGTCGCGGACCCGATGTATGTTGCAAAACCGGTGGGTGCAAGTAAGGTGCTGGGGAGGCGATCCGAGCGCCCTGCGGTGCTCGCCGGCTCACTAGGATTCGTCGCGGAACGGTCTGGCCGGCGACAACCATGCGCTGCCGCGCGCGATGCCGTGTAACCTCGGCGGTATGCCGGGAATTGATCCAGAAGAGAGGTGTCTGGCCATGAACGAAATCCAACCCATTCATGCGGAGTCGATCCAACCACGGGGATTGGGTCGCACGTGCCCCTCGGTCGTTGCCGGCGGTGGTCGGTTATGGGGGGGCAGGCGGTCGTTGCGTCTGCTTCGTACGGTGTGGCTGTCGGGGCTGGTGATGCTGGTCGCGATGGCAACGCCGGGCTGTCGTGAAGACGAGCCCGATTTCGAAATCATCACGCTGGATCAGGCGCGCATCGAAAAGATTGATCTAACCAGCGACCGCAAGGGTAAGATCACCGTTTCGTATTACAGTGAGAAACGAAAGGCAGAGGTCGTGGGCGAGGGGTTGGTCACGGAGGAGACCGAAATCCTCATCAACGGCGCGGTGGCCAAGCTCAAGGATCTGCGCGAGGGGGAACGCGTTCACGGAGAAGTGCGGGTTGACAAGAAGGGACGCGAGAAGCGGCAGGTGGCGATCAAGATCTACGTGGATCGCCCTAAACCCGTCGGCGGCGACGGGGGTTAGTCGGCCGTGCGCCGCCGCGGGCGAATCGTTCGCTGGGGGGAAGTTGGCGGCGACGGTCTGCGCGGTATTTGTGTTCGTGGTGTGGGTGGCCAGCGCGTACGCACCAATCGCAATCAGCCCGCTCGATTCAACTCTTTCCTTGGTTGTAACCCACGGCGTAGTGTACGCCGTCCGCGTGGACTTGCCTGCCTCATCGTTCAGCCGACCCGTCAATGTGGTGGTCAAGCAAGAGGACGCGGGAGGTCTGTTTCGCTGGTGGCCGATGGTCGTCGTCAACCGACATTGGTTGGGGCAAGCGGTTCAAGTCGCACTTTGGCCGATCGTGTTTGTGTTGTCGGTCCTTGCGGCGTGGATTGGGTACGTCGATCGCCGGCATCCTCACGGGCATTGTCGCGTGTGCCGCTACGATCTAACGGGCAATGAGTCGGGTGTCTGCCCGGAGTGTGGAACGGCGACTCAGCCCCGTTGACGTGCGGCGCGCTGGTGGTGGGTGCACGACGCGTTTGTAATCTTTGTTGAGGCGATGTTGTTTGGCGCATACTTGTTGCGCGGCGGATTTGGGCTTTACTTGATCGACATGATCCGGTATGCTTTGGGCTATGGCGTTCATATTTTGGACCATTCATCTTAGCGCTGTCACCATTAACGGGAACGCATTGTTACGTTTTTCGTAGGGTCCGAGGCGTTGAGCTTATCTGAGCATTGCGCGGTCGAGTCGAGTCCTGTCTAACCATATCGATCGCGGAGAAGTGATGCCGCCCCGCGCTGTAATCAAGGGGCGAGGTGTGAGACCGTGAGTACGGACACCGATACTTCCCCAAGCGGCACTGTCGATTCCCCAGGGAACTCTGGCTGGCGCCATGCGCTGGCGTGTGTTCCGTGGCGCGTATACCTCTTGTTTGCCGTCGTGGGGTCGGTCATGATCGCCACGGTCGCGTTCAGTTCATACAAGTTCGAGAATGTGGTGGGGACGCACTTACCTCGAGCGGACGCGTCCATGGAATTGCGATTGGATCTGGCTACGGCTCATCTATGGCTCGAGGAAATCCTCAGCGGCGATCGCGATCAGAACCTCGACTTGCTTTGGGAACGCTTGGATCGTGCCGATGCCCATGCCCGGTCGATGCTCGCGGGCGGGGCGGATGGCTACTGGCGGGTAAATGCCGTTCAAGAACCTCATCGCCGGAAGACCGTGGTCGAAATCCGAGAGAAAATCGCGCAACTGCGACAGATGGCGAAGGAGCGCATTGCGGCCCCGGAACGGTCCGGCGTGGGATCGTCGGCCGACCAGCGCTTCGATGCGGTGTTTCAGGAAGTGCAAAAGCTATCGCATCAAGTCGAACACGGGGTCTATCAAGAGGTCGACGGCGACTTGAGAACATTTGGGTCGACTCAGACCATGCTAACGATGGCCGTCGCCGTGTTGGTATTGATCGCCGGGTTGGCGTTCAACGGGTTCGAGCGCCGGCAAGCCACTACACTCGCGACTGTTCGTACGTCGGCCGCGTCGCTCGAAAAGGCAATCGCCGAACGCCTTAAGGTGGAACACTCGCTTCGACGGACGCAGTACGCCATCGACCACGCATCGGATCCCATCTATTGGGTGATGGCGGATGCCAGCATCTCCTACGCCAATGAGGCCGCATGCAAGGCGCTGGGGTACACCTACGAGGAGCTTACATCGCTGCACGTTCCCGACGTGGATCCCGATTTCACCTGGGAAAGCTGGCCTACCCGCTGGCAGGACATGAAAGACGCCGGGTCTATGTCATTCGAATCCCACCACCGGACCAAGGATGGCCGGATCGCTCCGATGGAGGTCACCACCAACTACGTTCACACCGCGACCGAGGAGTACATCTGGGCGTACGTGCGCGACGTATCGGATCGCAAGCAGGCACAAGAGGCGTTGCGACAGAGCGAGGAGCGCTTCCGCGGCATCAGTTCCGCCGCGTCTGATGCCATCCTCTTGATGGACGAGCACGCCGTCATTTCCTTTTGGAATCCCGCTGCGGAGCAGATGTTCGGCTATAGCAGTGACGAGGCGGTGGGGGCGTCGTTTGCCGATCTCATCGTTCCCCAGCGATTTCGCGGGGGCTTCGCGAAGGCGTTCCCGCACTTTTTGGAAACCGGCCGGAGTGCGGTGATCGGCAAGCTTAGTGAGATGACGGTGTTGCGCCGGGAGGGGCCGGAGTTTCCGGTTGAGGTGTCGGTCATCCGTCTCCGGCTGGGGGGGCGGTGGCATGCGGCGGGCATCATTCGTGATGTTTCCGAGCGCCGGCGGGCGGCGCGGGAGCGCGCTCGGCTGGCGGCTGCCGTCGAGCAGGCGGCCGAATCGATCGTCATCACCGATACCGAGGGGACCGTTCAATACGTCAACCCGGCGTTCGAGCGCCTTACCGGGTACTCGCGTGAGGAATTCATTGGAAAGAATCAGCGAATCTTAAAGAGCGGCAAACAGGATCCGTCGTTCTACAAGGGGCTCTGGTCGGAAATCTCGCAGGGGCGATCCTGGTTCGGCCGGTTTATCAACAAGAAGAAAGACGGAACGCTATTCGAGGAGGAGGAGACGATTTCCCCGGTGTTCAACGCATCCGGCGAAATCATTAACTTTGTGGTCGTCAAACGCGACATCACGCATGAAGTCGAGCTTGAATCGCAATTGCGCCAATCCCGTAAGATGGAAGCGATCGGGTTGCTCGCCGGCGGTGTCGCACATGATTTCAACAACCTCTTGGCAACGATCAACGGATACGTGGCCCTCGCCAATTCAGCCGTGGGCGAGAATCACAAGGCAAGCGAGCTCTTGGCCGGGATTCAACGCGCGGTAGACCAGGGGGAAGCGGTCACCCAATCGCTACTGACCTTCAGTTGTGGAGCGCCGACGCGCAAGAAGCCGGTCGATTTGCGCGATCATGCCCAACAGGTGGTTGGCTTGTTGGACCGAATCATGCCCCAAGGCATCAGGGTATCGCTGGAGTCCGATGATCAAGATCCGATTTGGATCAACGCGAACGATTCACAGCTTCAACAGGTTATCATGAACTTGGCCATCAACGCGCGAGACGCCATGCCGGATGGTGGCACTCTGTCCGTTGCCGTGACGCGCGAGACCGCCGGCGGTGATGATCCGCATGCGAGGGTTCCGATGGCGAGGCTGATGGTTCGCGATACGGGCGTCGGAATGACGCTGGAGGTTCGTGAGCGTATTTTCGAGCCCTTCTTTACGACCAAACCCAAAGGCCGAGGTACCGGTCTTGGATTGGCGATCATTCACGGAATCGTTAAAGATCACGATGGGCGCATAGCGGTGTGGTCAGAGCCGGGTTGTGGCACTTCGTTTGTCGTAGCGTTTCCGCTACTCGCCGACGAACTCGTGCCCGATGCGAGCGCCGCAGCGCCCGGGGAAGCTCCGGGGTTGGGGGAGTTGGTGGTGCTTGCGGACAACAATCCTCACGTGCGTGGGATCATGGACGCGGCGCTGAAGTCGCTAGCATTCAGCGTGGTGCCGGTCAGCGATGGGATTGCGCTGTCCGACTGTGCTGAGCTGCATGGCGGGCGGATCCGCCTGTTTGTGGTCGATAGCGAACTTCCGCGGAAAAGCGGGTTTGAGTTTCTCAAGGAGCTGCGTCGCCAGGGCCGTCGGACCCCGGTCGTCTTGATGGTTCGCGGTGAGGATGCGGACATGGTGGACCCCAGCGATGGCGACACATCCGTCGTGATGAAACCGTTTGCCGTTTCCGATTTCTCTACGTTGGTCCGCGGTATCCTAAGTCGGCAGCCGCAAGAGAGCGGCAGTCAGGCGTAGAGGCGATTCAACAGGCGCGGGCAGCGGCGCCCGGTTGCAGGACTGAATCCCCCGCCGCCGCGGTTGGCGCAAGCTACCTGCAACGCGAATTCGCGTCTGGCTGTAATTGCTACAAGAGCCCGCGAATCTGGGTGCAAGACAGAATCGGCGGCGTCCAAGAATCGCCCGTGCCCCGTTTAAGGGGCGTCCCGCGAAGCGGGCCACAAGGCCGGTCCTCTTAGGGCCGGTCACAGATCATCCTTCTCTGTCTGCGCCAGCCCGTTTCAACGGGCTTATCTGATATTGGGTAAGCCCATTGAAACGGGCTGGTGCTAAGAGGAGAAGGGGTTGGTCGCTTCCCGGGCGTAGAACGTCCGGGCTAACGGCCCTTCGGGAGAGACCGCTGAAGCGGTCTGCCGGTTACAAGCCCCCGAAAAACTCCGCCACCACGCTGCACGGTATGACCCACGACGCACCCGCCGGGATTGTCATGGACCCCGCGAATCTCGCGGTCGCCGGATCAGTCGACATCGGTTGCGATTTCGAGTAGCCTTCACGCACATGTGATCCAGATGGGAAGAAGAATCGGTCGCTCGGCCGTGCGCCGGCACATTCGGGGTAGCGGGCCTATTCTTCAGGAGCCAGGATCGATGCCCGATCCAACGATCCCGCAACCCGATCAGGTCGGTGAAGCGCTGAGTTCATCACAACTGCAGGATTCCAGCGGAGCGGGGGCATCCGCCGTTATGCCCAGCGCCGCCACCGTCTCCATCGTACTGGTGGATGATCATGCCTTGCTTCGGGATTCGGTCGCCCGCCTCTTGAATGCAGAAGCGGGGCTGTCGGTGGTGGGGATGGTTGGCGAAGCCGGGGGGGCGGTCGCGCTGTGCGTGAAGTTCTGCCCGGACGTGATCGTTATGGATATCGACATGCCCGGGCTGTCTCCGTTTGAAGCCGCCAAAGAAATCGGGCGTCTGTGTCGCGATACGCGGATCCTGTTTCTCAGTTCGTATGCCCACGATCGCTACATCGAGCAGGCGCTCGACGCGCACGCGGATGGGTACTTGACGAAAAGCGAGTCGGCGGAAACGGTGGTCCAGGCGATTCGCACCATCGCCAATGGCGGTAGCCATTTTTCGGAAGCTATTTTGGATCGCCTCATCGTCGATCACGAGGGCGCCCGGCTGGCCCGGCCCTCGCCGTCGCGCATTTCCACCCTGACGCCGCGCGAGATCGAGACCTTGCGGTACGTGGCGTGCGGCCTCACGAAAAAGGAAATCGCGGCCATCATGCACGTCAGTGCCAAGACGGTGGAAAAACACAGCGATCATCTGATGCAGAAGCTCGACATCCACGATCGGGTGGAACTTACACGCTTCGCCATCCGCGAGGGGCTCACCGAAGCCTAGTGCATGGTCACGCTTGATTCTGCGGGCAGTCGCGCCCTAACCGAACGTGCATTCCGCCCCCGAGCCGCGGGCGCCAGCCCGCGCGGCCCCGCGCACTCAAGAGTGATGCGACGCCAGTGCATTGACACACCTAGACTTTCGGGTTCCTTACGAATCAGAGCCGCGGGCGCCAGCCCTCGGACTGGTCCCACCGCTAGCGCGGTGGGTTCTGAGTCGCGGGTCCGATCCCGGTGGTTCGGGCAGCGACAACCCATAGATTAGAGTGTGACGCAGCACTAGCTTGCGAACCGAACTCAAGCGGCGCGTCAGATTGCCGCACGGTCACCCGCTGCCCGGTGGGTCGACCCACCGGGCAGGTCAATGCATTGGGCACCCGCCGCTCACCGCATCGGAGCCGTAGACCTGGTGCTTGGGGTGGCCCGCAAGGATCTGCTCCTTGCCCCAATTGGCGACGTTCTTGAACGAGTCCGATCCGATAAACGAATCGAACGCATCCTTGTCGCTCCACTGAGAGACGATCAGGTATTCCTGTGGGTCGTTGATGTCGCAATACATGTGCGACTCCCCATGCCCGTCCATGCCGCCCATGACCGCGACGACTTTGTTGAAGGCGTTTTCAAAAGCCTCGTTCTTGCCCTCAAGCACCTTGTAGTTCATACCAATCGTGACCATCCGCACGCTCCTTGATTCTTGGCGAGGCTGCCAACCCGCGGACCGACCCGCATTCCCAAGCTTGCAGCCGCTTCTGGGCCAGTGTACTACTTATCGGAAGCTGATGTTGCAAGCAGGAGCATCCGAAATCGCGGCCTGTTGGGGCGGCCAACGTGTGGGTCGCGACTGGCCGAACCGATGGGTCTCCGTCTTGCCGGCTTGCCGGTTGGCCGATAGATCACGGACGGCAAAGCGTGGAAGCCCGAGCCGGGCGGCTTCGGCCGGTAAGGAACTGCATGGTCCCGACGGGTGAGCCAAGGGTGACTGTCCCGAATGATGCCGATGATGTATGGCGCTGGCGGGACCGCGCGGCGCAATGGCTTGCCCTTCCGCTCGGGCGTTATTTGGACTACGGTTGCGGTCGGGGCGAGCTGATCGAGGCCGTAAGTGCCTCGGCCACCGAGGCTCACGGCGTGGACGTGGACGATGCCAAAATCGCCGAGGCCTCCAAGCGCAATCCTGCGGCTTCCTTTTCCGTGGTCGGGCTCGACGGCCGCACCGGCTATCCCGATGAACACTTTGATACCATTTCCATCGTGGAGGTGATCGAACATGTGCCCGATGAGCGCGCGACGCTCACCGAACTCCACCGAATTCTTAGACCGGGCGGCCGACTGCTGTTGACGACGCCCCATCGAGGACTGCTCACGTTTCTGGACGTCGGCAACTTCAAGTTTTTGATGCCGCGTCTGCATCGGTTTCTGCATCTCCACGTCGTGCGCGATCCGGCATACTTCGCGCACCGTTTCGAGCGTACCGAGGCGATCGGATTGATCGGCGATATTTCAGTCACCACCGGCCGGAGACCGTGGCACCGGCACTACCGACTGCGGGACATAGCCGGTCATTGCCCCACCGGATTGACGATCGAGCGGCATGGCGTTTACTTTCCGGCGATGCGCGCCTTCATGTTGCTGGACACGATTCTGAGGGTTGCGACCAAGGGACGCTTCGACCGACTGCCCTGGCCATTCTCCAGGTTGGAACGGCAACTCAGCCGAATGGCGTCACCAGCCGGAGACCAACTGGTCGTGCTGATGCAGAAGACGGCCTGAGCGGAGTTTCGCGCGGCTTGAAATCACGCACACCTGCAACCCATGCCGGGACATAAAGGGGCGCAGGGCAACCAGCGTAACCGAGCGCAGACTGCCCTGTGACGGCACCGTCTTAGCGGGGGAAGGCTTCGATCACGCCGCCGTCGACGGGTAGCGTGGCGCCGGTGGTCGGCGTCTTGTTGCCGGCGAAAAAGACCACGGCTTCGCCGACGTGCCGGCCGTAGACTCTGGTCTTGAGCAGATTGCGCCGGCGGTAGAATTCCGGCAGATCGCCGGGGTTCAGGTTTCGGCTCCTGGCCCGGTCCGGACCTACTTCCTGCCACAGCCCCGACGGGATTTCCTCGTCGCCAAACACGGCATCGGCGTTGATCATGTTGACGCGAATGTTGTGCGGCGCGAGTTCGATTGCGGCGACCTTGCCAAGCTGATGGCCGGCGGCTTTGGACGCGCTGTAAGCCCCGAACGCCTTGCCGGGCCCGAATACATTCTTGCTGGCGTTGATGACGATGTGGCCACCGATCCCCTGCGCTTTCAAGATGCGGATCCCCTCCCGCATGAAGGTCAGGTAGCCGACGGTGTTGATGTCCAGCACCCGCTTGAAGTTGGCCGTGCTCATTTCGTCGATGGCGGCGGCATGAGCCACGCCGGCATTGGGCACGATGACGTCCACGCCGCCGAAGTGACGCACCACGCGTGCGTAGCCGGCCACAACGCTGGCGTCATCCGTAACATCCATCACGATTCCAAGGACGCGCGACCGATCGGCTCTGGCGATCAGGCGATCGATGGCCGTGTCGATTCGATCGTGGGATAAATCGGCGAGGGCGACGTGCGCGCCTTCTCGCAAGCACGTGCCCGCGATGGCGACGCCGATCGCGCCGGCTCCGCCGCTGATGACGACGACTTGCCCGACGAGCGCGCCGTCGGCGCGCGGTGTGCGCTTGGCGCGCTGTAGCGCGCGGAACTCGCAGTCGAACAGATGAGAGTCGTCGATCGACTCGTATTGACCGATGCGTGCGGCGTTGAACTTGACGCGCAGCGTATGCTCCGCGATGTCCGCGATGACACCGGCGTGACGCTTATCCCGCCCCCAGCAAAGCAGACCCACGCCGCGTATCCAAAACACGACCGGGTTGCCGTCCGTGTCATACTTTTGACCCCCATAGCGTTCCAGGTAGGCCGCATAACGCTGTCGGAAGGAATCGATTGCCGTGTCCATTCGCCCGGCCGCCTGTTCGGGATGGGATGCGGCGATCCCGTCGACAAATGCGGCCCAGGGCTTCGTTTGGATCACGTGATCGCCGGTCAGCGGTCCGGCGGCTGCCAAGACCGGTGCGCGATCATCATCCAAGAGCGACAGGATATCAGCATGGCATCGCCACGTCAGGATGGGTCGGGCGTGCGGTTGATCTTCGCTATTCGTCTTCGCGGCGATCCGGCCGCGCAGGATGGGGGCCAGCATGGAGGCCGTTGGCTTCAACGATTCAAGGGGAGCGTGCGAAGATGCCACGGCCAGGGCATGCGTATGTTTGGTGACCTCCGCCTGGCATCGCTGCACCAGCTCGATATGCTGCTCGTAGCACGTTTTCGCGTCGTCGGCGAAGGTGACCAGGCCGTGCTTCGCCAGCACCATGGCCCGCGTGTCGGGCGCGGCGTGGATGCGTTCGGCAACAGCAAGGGCCAGATCGAAACCGGGCCGGATGTAGGGCAACACGGCCGCGTCGTCGCCGAGCAAATCGTGTATACGCTGATCGCCGTCGGGCTGGTTTGTGAGTGTCAAGACCGCGTCGGCGTGGGAGTGGTCGACGAATCGGTGCGGCAGGAACGCGTGCATGAGCGTTTCGACGGACGGGGCCGGTCCGCCGGCTTGGAGCTGCCGGATGCGTAGCTCATCGCGCATGGCTTCGTCGGAAAGCTCGCGCAGTTTGCGCAAACGACGAAGCTCGACCAGATTCAGTACGGCGAAATCGCCGGGCTCGAGCGAAGCCAGGTTCGCGCCCGAAGCCTTGATGTAGAGGGCTTCGATGGCCTCGCCGAAGACGTTGTCCAAGGTGGATTTGAGGGAGACGTTACCGCCGCCATGCAAGACCAGATCGGGATCGGCACCGAGGAGACGGGCCGTGTACAGCCGGGAGGCAAACTCCTTACCGTGCGCATCGGCCCAACGCGTGATCGCCGCGTCGGCGTCGGCTCGGTTCCAGCGGTTCGTCTTCATGGCGATTGTGCCGTGCGGTTCAGCGGGATCATCGGGGCGACCAAGGTGGACGCGTTAGCCGATCGCCGCGCGAAACTGCTCCCAGGCTTCTTCGTCGGTGGCGTTGTCTTGAACGATCCTGCGAACCGCTTGGATCATCTGAACCGGCCATTGGGATTGGAAAATGTTGCGGCCCATGTCCACCCCCGAAGCGCCGCTCGAAACGGCGTGGTAGGCCAAGCGCAACGCGTCGCGCTCCTCGATCTTCTTGCCGCCCGCGATCACCACGGGCACGGGGCAGCCGCCGACGACCTTTTCAAAGCCGTCGCAGTAGTAGGTCTTGACGATCTGGGCGCCCAATTCCGCTGCAATACGGCAGCACAGGCCCAGATAGCGCGCGTCGCGCACCATCTCCCGACCGACTGCGGTGACTGCAAGCACCGGCACGCCGTATTTCTGGCCGTCGTCGCAGAGCGACGAGAGATTCTTAAGCGTGGCTTTCTGATTCGGCGAGCCGACGAAGATGGAAACGGCCATCGCGGCGACGTTGAGCCGGAGTGCATCTTCCATGGAGACGGTTCGGTCCTCATCGGAAAGGTCATCGTTGAGGATGCTCGTCCCTCCGGAAACGCGGAGTACGATGGGCGTGTCCAAAGTCGCCGGGATGGCATTTCTCAAGACGCCGCGCGTCAGCATGAGTGCGTCGGCGTGGTCAAGCAGCGGCGCGACGGTTTCCCCTGGCCGTTCGAGGCCCGACGTGGGTCCCTGAAAATAGCCGTGGTCGATCGCGAGCATGACACATCGGCCCGTCTTGGGGGAGAGAATCTTGGATAATCGGTTTTCCAGGCCCCAGTCCATCGTGTTTCGCGCTCCTTGGGATTGCATGTTTTGTGCCGGGGATCCGATCCACTATGATCGGTGCCCGGTACGGGTGGATCTTACACGCGACGGCGGTCGGGCTCAACTTCCGGCGCGCAGGGTTATTAAGCATGGACGATGCACGGACGGTTCGTAGGCAGACCCGATCCGGCAAGATCGGTCGCGGGGCGATTGGAATTCTGCAACGCGACGGTCGGTACCTCCTGATCCGGCGAGCGTCCGGGGTTCCGCGCGGGGGAGCCTGGTGCTTTCCCGGTGGGCACGTCGATCCCGGAGAGTGTTCGCGCGTCGCGGTCGTGCGCGAGCTTGGCGAAGAATTGAGCCTGATCGTTGAGGCCACCGAGAAGCTCGGGCATGTGCGGGTGCCCGAATTCGGCTATGTTCTAGCGGTGTGGCGCGTCCGCTGGGTCGGCGGCACGATCATCCCCGCGCCGGCGGAGGTCGCCGAAGTTCGCTGGTGCACCGGCGCGGAAATGCGGGCATTGGAGCCGTCGCTGGCGTCGAACCAAGTCGTGTTCGGGATGCTGGGGGCGTAGCCGTCAGCCGGTCAGCTATCAGCCAAGAATACCAGCCGCTAGCGCTCACTCCGCGGTCGGGTCGAGCCCGATGCATCGGTGCCGTGCTCGGCACGGATCACCGTGTGGATGCCGCCGCGCACGCTCCAGGTGGATTCCACGCACATCCAGAGCGGCCGGCAACTTTCGACCAACCCGTTGAGAATCACGTTGGTGACGTCCTCGTAGTAGATGCCCTCGTTGCGAAAAGATTGCAGGTATTGCTTGAGGCTCTTGAGTTCAAGGCACTGTCGATCGGCGATGTAGCCTATCTTCAGGGTGGCGAAATCAGGCTGTCCGGTCTTCGGGCAGACGCTGGTAAACTCGTGGACGTGGTGTTCGATCAGGTAGTTACGCTGAGGGTGCGGGTTGGGGAACGTTTCGATCGTGATGGGGTGGGGCATGGCGTTGTCTCGGTGGTTCGAGATCAAGGGAATGAAAGTCGAAAGTCGAAAGTCAAGAGTCAAAGGTCGAACGTCAAATGTTGTCGCCACACTCCGGGGCGCGTGCGATCCATGGCGATCGGGTTACGGGGGTGCTTGATTTACGGTTTCCTGTTGGGCGGTCCATGTTTCGTCGAATTGCTCCACGGGCATCCAAACGGGTTCGAATGTGCCATCGTGAAAGACCACCGTAGCGCGACCGTTGGGCATGAGCACGTTGCGGATGACGCGCGTGTAGGCGACGATGATTTCTTCCTTTCGACGGCGTAGCACGCGCGCTTCTTCGCGAGAGAGGTGGTCAAACGTATACCCGACCGGCTCGATGTCGTTCGGGACGGCGAATTCAAGATTGAGCGGCAGGGTCCGCGTCTCGCCGAGCCTCGTAGCTAGTTGGGTGGCGTACGCGGCCGCATGAGAAAGCGGAGCGGCCTTGCGCCGAAAATCGCCGAGTATCAAAATGAGCGCCACCAACGCTACGCCCGCCAACGCCAGTTTCACGACCGAGCGGCCGACCCTACCTCGCTGTTGCCCGATCGGCTTGAGGGAAGGATCGGCGCCGTGGTCTTCGGCATTGTGGCGGGAAGCGCTGGGCGTGGTCGACATAGCAAGGTCGATTCAGATTGCTCGGAAACGTAGCGAATCGGGACACGAGTCGCGCGATCCAGGCCTACACGATTTCATCGTCATCTTCGGGGTTGATGGCCGTTTGGTCGGCGCTGGAAGCCAGCGCTTCGAGCGCTGCGATCGGATCAACCTCCTCATCCGACATGTAGACGTGTTTGGACGTGCCTACGTTGGCCCCGCCGCCGGCTACTTGTTTGCGCGAGGACACCTTGGATCGAATCTCGATGATTTCGCTGTCCGAGGGATCGCCATCGATCTGGACCGTGAAAATGATCGGGCCGATCATGATTTGATCCCCCGCTTCCAGGTCTTCTTCCGTCACGCGGCGGTTGTTTAAGAAGGTGCCGTTGGACGCACCAAGATCACGCAAGACCGGGCCGCCATCTTCAAGGACGATTTCCGCGTGCCGCCGCGAGACCTCGGAAAGCGGGATGCGGATGTGGCAGTCCGTCTTGCGACCGATCGTGGTGGCCCCCGGCTTTACCGGAAACACCCGCCGCGATCCATCCTCCCGAAACATGATTAGCTTGATGTCCATCCAAACCGGCTCCAGTCGCCAGGCTTTGGGCCGTTGCCTCCCGGTTGGCAACCACGGAGAAGCGACCCGAATCGAAAGCCCTCACCCTACACTATATCTGAACCGCAGTATTTCGACAAATCAAATCGGGACGCCGGCTCGCCGGCTCCGGAATTACGGAATCGGGAATCTCGCGTCCCGGCGGTTCGAACCACGGAGAACGTGGCGGGAACGGCCTGTTGAACAACGGGTTGCCCGATGTGTCGCCGGCTGCCAGCCGGTGAAGACGGGTGCCATCGCCTGCCCTACGGGCCGGTGGTGGCAGAATGCCCGGCACAATGCCGGTGCCACACTTTCTCAGCAGGCTGGTATCCCGCGGGCCCGGCTACGCCCACCGCTGATTGGTTGCTTCAATAGGGGGGGCTGCCGTTCCGCTACCCGGCCGCCCGGAAACTTGCAACCAACGCGAAACGCCGCTATTCAAGGTACACTATGAAATGGACCGAATTCTTCATTCCAACGTCGAAAGAAACGCCGACGGACGCCATCGTTCCGTCCCACCAACTCATGATTCGCGCCGGGCTGATCCGGCAGGTTGTGGCCGGGGCGTACAGCTACCTGCCACTGGGGTACCGCTCGCTCCGCAAGGTTGAAGCCATCGTCCGGGAGGAGATGAACCGGGCCGGCGCAATCGAGTTGAATATGCCCGCCATGTCCCCGATCGAATGGTGGGAGCAGACCGGCCGGGTCGAGGCCATGGGCGACGTGCTGATTCGCCTGGGCAGCGGCAGCGGGGACGATTGGCGCTCGCGAACGGTGCTCGGGCCCACGCACGAGGAAATCGTCACCGAGATTGCCCGCGCCTACATCAACAGCTACAAACAGCTTCCGATTACGCTGTATCAGATTCAGACGAAATTTCGCGGCGAGGCCAGGCCCAAGAGCGGCGTCCTGCGCACGCGCGAATTCCTCATGAAAGACGCCTATTCGTTCCACGCCAGCAAAGACGGCGATGGCGGCCTTGATGACACCTACGACCGGATGTACGCGGCCTATTGCGCCATCTTCGGGCGGTGTGGGTTGCCCTATATTCCCGTGGAGGCCGATTCCGGGGCGATCGGAGGGGATGCTTCGCACGAATTCATGGTGCCCACCGATGCCGGCGAGGATCATCTCGTCCAATCCGCTGACGGCCAATACGCGGCCAATGTGGAACGGGCGGAAGTGGCGCCGCTATCCGGACCCGATACCGGCGGCGACGCCCCGCTTGAAAAGGTCCACACACCGGGCTTGGCCACCATCGACGAGGTTTCCGCGTTTCTCAAGTGCCGGCCGAGCCAAATGATCAAAACGATCATCTATCAGGTCGATGGCAATCCGCTTGTGGCGCTCGTCCGCGGCGATCACGAGGTCAATGAGGCCAAGCTGGCCAAGGTGGCCGGGGTGCCGAGTGTCACACCCGCCGAGCCGGATCTGATCAAGCGGCTGACCGGGGCGGAAGTCGGGTTTGCCGGGCCGGTTGGATTGGACGCGCGCGTCATTGCCGATCAGGCCGTGACGATCATGCGGGATGCGGTCGCAGGAGCCAACGAAACGGATTACCACCTGACCGGGGTCAACCTCGATCGGGATTTCGCCATCAAGGAATCCGCCGACATTCGCGTGGCCGTCGAGGGGGATTGTGCCGCCAACGGTTCGCCGCTGACGTTCAAGAAGTGCATCGAGATCGGCCACGTGTTCAAGCTCGGGACGAAGTATTCCGCCGCCATGCAGGCGACCTACCTCGACACCAACGGCAAGGCCGAACCGTTTATTATGGGCTGCTATGGGATCGGGCTGAATCGGATCATGGCCGCGGCCATCGAATCCATGCACGACGACAAGGGGATTTGCTGGCCGGTGGCGATCGCGCCGTTCGAGGTCGTCATCTGTGCGCTCGATGTCCGCGTGGAGGATGTAACTGCCGCGGCGGGCAAGCTACATGACGAACTTGAGCAAGCCGGGATCGACGTGTTGCTCGATGATCGCGATGCGCGGCCGGGGTTCAAGTTCAAGGACGCGGAGCTGATCGGGTTTCCCATGCGCATCACGATCGGCAAACGCGGGCTTGCGGAGGGCTTGGTCGAAATCCAGGATCGCCAGTCCGGAGATGTCGTGAAGCTGGCACCGGACGCCGCAGTCGAACACATCAAGCAGGCCATCGCCACCAAACGAAAGAAAGAGCGAACGGACGTGCCGGGCTGACAACGGACATGCCGTCCTACCGGAGTGGCTCCGAGCAGCGCGTCTCGTTTCATTTCCGAGCCGCGGGCTTTAGCCCGCGCGGCCCCACGGGGGTCGACCGACATTCGCTACAGGAAAGATGGGATCGTTTCAGGGAGACCGAGGCGCCGGTTTTCGCACGGCCGCGCAAGCTGAAGCATGCGGCTCAGCGCGTAGGGCAAGGAGTTGGTCTGCCGTAGGCGGGGCGGTTCCCTGCCCTACGTCTGACTGCTTACGGTTGTGCCGCGGCGTCGGAGGAGGAACGGCAGGCCCACAAGCATCAGCGCCAGCACTGCCGGCTCGGGAACGACCAATCGAGCTGATGCGCTGCCGCCTGCGAGGATGCGGTCTGCCACGCCACGGTCACCGGCCAACGGCTGGAAGAACCCCGGGGCATCGACCACGTCCGCATCAAGAGCGAACGCCGGGTCGGCCAGTGCCGGATCTGTGGCATAGTTTGGCATGGCGTTGGTTCGTTCGGCCATGGCGGTCTTCAGCAGGTGGCTGCCGCTGATCGAAACGAAAGGGTTGCGCTGAGGATCGGATCCGAGGATCGGCGTTGTGACCAGCGCCATCGCGTCGGCCAGCACATTGCCTCGGATGTGAATCGGGCCGATGTCGCTGTCGAACGTCTGATCGCTCGTGACGATGTGACCATCGCGTGAAACATCCTGCCGTGATGAGTACACGAGATCCAAATCGTAGAATCCGAGCCGGTTCAGCGACAACGCCCCATCCACCAGAAGCGACCCGCTTATTGTCGTTTGCTGCCCGCCGACGTCGTAGAGAAAGTTGTACGTCAAGGGCTGTGACGCATTCTCGCTGCGCAAGGCGGTTTGGAACCGGATCTTGAGCGAGGAAAGATGCCGTCCGCCGGTAAACACTTCCAGCGACACCGGACCGCTTAAGGATAGCTCGCCGACGCCGAAATCGACCGTGGTTCCCGGAAACTGGGTGAACGTGCTCAGGTCCGTACCCAACCCGGGGATGCGCTGACCTTGGAAGTTGAACCCGGCCACCGTCAGACCGAGGCCAAGGTCTTTGAAAAGCCCGGCTCGGGCGCTCGATGCCATGCCAAGTCCTGCGACCAGAATCGCAGTCAGTAATCTCCGCCGGCGACAATTAGTCATATCAACCAAGCCCCTTGGACGCGGTCCTGCTCTCTAAACTCGGCCCCGAGCCGCGGGCTTCAGCCCGCGGCTCAAGTCGATCCACGCGCGATCCACGGTAGTTCTATCGACCGCTGGCCAACCCACAAGCGGAAAAACTCACAGCCAAACGCCGGTGGGGTAGTCGCTCGGTGTTCGGGCGATTGCCGTGTCCACCCGTCGGCGCGTGCTGCACCGCGAGGATTCGCCTCGCCGGCACGAGTTATCGGGCGTAAACTGACCCCGGTTGGCCCATTCTGCTCAAATTACCTACTTGGAACCGCTCAGCAGGTGCAGAAACGTCGCGGCCGTGCGGATTCCCCGATGGAAATCGTCCAACCCAAAGAATTCATTGGGCGAGTGGGCGTTGCAATCCGGCTCGCAAAAGCCCAGCATCAAGGAGTCGGCCCCGAGCACTTCCTTGAATAATGGCAAGATAGGTAGCGAGCCACCCTCCCGCATGTACACCGGAGGTGCACGAAAACCGAGCGTCATCGCCTCGGCCGCGGCCTTCATGCCCACGGAATCAAGGTCGCTGATGTACGGGCCGCACATGGCATGCGTTTGAATCTCCAGCCTGATCCCGGGCGGGCAGGCCGCGCGGACCGCGTCGTCGAACGCCTTGGATATCGTTTCAGGATCCTGATCGGGCACGATCCTCATGGACATTTTGGAGGATACCTTCGATGGGATGACCGTCATCGCGCCCTTACCCGTGAAGCCGCCGATCATGCCGTTTACGTCGAGCGTCGGCCGGGCCCACTTGCGTTGCAAGGTAGTGAATCCGTTCTCGCCGGTCAGCGCGTCCACGCCGACCGCCTCGGCGTAGGCGGCATCTTCAAACGGCAGGTCGGCAATGCGGGCGTTTTCGACGTCGGTCAGTTCGCGCACGTCGTCGTAGTAGCCGCTGATGGTGACGCGGCGATCCGCGTCGTGCAGCGAGGCGACAATCGACGCGAGCGCGTTGCCGGGG
>JBHHUB010000010.1:0-39651 GCA_046753625.1 Phycisphaerae bacterium
CCTTCGAGAATCAGCGGAACCTCGTGGGTCTTCGTAACGTCGAGCACCGCACGCACCTGTGCCGCCGTCCGCACCGAAACGATGACCGGAATCTTCTTATCCAGCGCGGCCCGCAGCGGTTCGAGCGCCTCATCCACCGTCGGCGGCAGTGGGCGACCACCTTTGCCGCGCGTGCGCCGCTTGACCACCTTGAACTCGACGGCGGACTTGTCGGTACGATTCGCATCCAGATCGATTTCGATGTTTTGAAAGCTGATCTTCCCGACGATGTGATCCTCTTCCACGATGTCCGCTTCGATCAACGGGTAGCCCATGCCGCCGGTATCAATCTGGATTTCGCCGCTGATGTGATCTCCGTCCAGCGTAGCTACCACCTTGGCTTCCTCCGCGCCGGGCACGAGAATCCGCCCTTCGATCTCGGTACCGGTCAGGCGTAGTTTCATGCTGGCCGTCGTGGGCTCGGGGATCGGGCCGCCCGAAATCGTCACGGACCAGGTGCCCGTGATCGGGTCCGCCTTGGCTTCGGATTCCACCGTTTCCTGAGCCTTGGCTCGCCCTTTGCCCGCCTCCCCTTTCGCCTGTTTTTCCGTCCACTCTGCAAGTTCTTTCTGATACTTGGCCCATTTCTCTCGGTATTTGTCTGCGACATCCAGCCGCTTGCTCAGCCGCTCGGTGACCTGCATCGGATCGGTCTTGCGGAAATCGAAGATCACACCGGATGTGGCACGCACGATGCGCTGCTCGCGCGTTCGCCCCGACGTCTTGATCGCGGCCACCTGCGAGCCTTGCGGGTTGGCCTTGTACGGCGTCAGCATGACCGTCGTGATGCCGGAACGTGCGACCCGGAGATCCGTCACGTCCGGCGCTCCGACGATGGCGCTTAGCGAAATCGCCGGTGGCGTGGCGCTGCGATCCCCGTCCAATCCGAGGTGTCCACGCGCGTCGATCATGCCGGGCATCACGAACGCATCGCGCCCCGCGTCGATCAACCGGGCGAACGGCGGGTTGGGAACCGTGTGCCCGACGGCCGCGATCTTGCCGTCTTCGATCAGCACGGCGCCGTCCACAATCCGCGTACTCTCATCAATCCAAATCGTGCCGGCTCGAACCACCAGCGCACGACTGACCGGAGCGGCAAAGGCCTCCACGCCGGCGATGAAGACGCGCTCCACGTGGGTGCCTGTGGCGAGCGGATCACCGGAAAGCACCAGAAAATCCGCGTCCATGCCTTCGGCAAGACTGCCCACGCGGTCCCCAACGCCGAGGATTTCCGCCGGGATGCGCGTGATCGCTCGGATGGCGTGCTGTGGGTCCATCCCGCCGCGAACCGCCAGCGCGGCCGACAAACGCAGTCCGGAGGCTCGCTGCCCGGGTCCGGTCGCCAGCGCCAGCTTGATGTTCGTAAGTCGGGCCGGCGTGGCAAGATCCGCCTCCCATTGATCGGGGTCGTATCCAAGATCGTCGCCGATTTCGGTCAGCGGCGCGGGCATGCGGTACACCAGCGGAAGCTCCGCCCGGGCGACGGCCTCCGCGGCCTGGGCCGCCTGGGCGCCTCCGACCAGGTATCCGGCGTGTCGGTGTCGGGCGAGGAACGCCGCACCGCCTTCCAGATCGACGGCCCGGTCCGCATGCAGGCGCATCGCCGCACCGGATCGCCAAGCCTCCGCCAACGCCATGTCATGAGGATCGTGCGAAGCCGACATACCGCCCACAATCGCGCGGGCGAGCGCCTCTTCGATGGCCAGGTATTGCCCCATGCGTGAGGTGGGTCGTTGACGCTTGGCGGGCGGGATCGCCACGTCGGACGAAGCGGGCGTCTGGTATTCCACCAGATCGGGCGGCCCCATCGCCGGGTCGCCCAGATTGACGGTAACATCGCTCTGCCGAGCCAGCACGCGTGCGGCACGAGGTCCACCCAGGCGCACCACCGCCCCCTGCCCGCTGACCAGGCGATGGGTACCGGGACTCAGATGGACGGTCGTCACGCCGCTGGCTAGTGTTGCGCCGTAATCGGCGTAATCCAGAAAGGCATCGATCGCCAGATAGCCCGCTGCCACCGACTCGTCACCGGCATGAGGCGCAACCACATCGGTCGCCGCGTCGATCATGCCGGGCATGATTGTGGCATCGGGGAATTCATACACCGGCAAATCGGCAGGAATGGACAATCCCTGTCCGATCGCCACGATCCGGCCATCGCGAACGACCAGGGTCGCGTTGTGAAGCTCCCAGGGTCCGTCGGCAACCACGGGGAGGATACGCCCCGCCTTGACGACGAAGGATCGCCCGGGCTCCGCGGCGGACGCCTGGTCCGTGCCCGGAGGTGCCATCAGAACAGCACCCAATAAGAGCGCGGCGCAGCGCATGGGTCGGTGGGGACGGAATCGGTGCATCAGCTTCCTTTCGATCCCGTCGTAGGTCGGCCGGCTCCGATTCCCGGCGCCTCGGGTGCGTCGCCATCGGAAGGTTCTTCGTCGGAGGATTCCTCGGATTCCTGCGCCCCGTCGCCTTCCTTCGATTCGCCGGCTTGGTCGCCGGCGTCCCTCTTGGCGTCACCTTCCTTGGCGTCGCCCTCGGAGCCCCCCCCCCCTGAATCCTCGACCTCGCTCGGCTCCTCCTCGAGGAGCTGCTCCAACCTCGGATCGTGCTGTCGGTCGTAGGCGCGGATTCCGTTGATGTACACCAGTTCGACATGGGCGTTGAAATCCAACGGATCACCGCTGAGCACGACCACGTTGGCCACCTTGCCCACTTCCAGCGAGCCCACGCGATCCGCAACCCCGATCGCGTTGGCCGGATTGATCGTGATGGCTTCCAGAGCCGTCTGCCGCGGCAGCCCTTGCCGCACACACCGCGCCGCCTGATAGTTGGGGTAGCGTTCGGCCAGCGAACTGTCAGGGCTCGGCAGCAACGAAAAAGTCACGCCCTTGTCGTAGTAGACCTTAGGTACAAACGTCTCGGTCAGCTTGGCCGTTACCGAATCCCGCTCCCGATACAACAACTGGGCGTCCAGCACGACGGGCCGACCGAGCGATTTGATGGCGGCGGCGGCCTTGAAACAGGCCGGGCCAAGCACAAACGTACTCTGCTGAAGGAAACCGGCCTCGTCGGCGACTTGCCGGGCCCGCTCGATGTCGCTGGGCCGCTCGCAGTAGATAAAGGCCCGCAGTTTGCCGCCGGTCAGCAACACAAGGTTGCGGTGGGCGTCGTCCAGATCGGAAAACTCGATAAGCTTTTCGCCGCGCTTCCGGGCCTCCTCGGGTCCGACGTCGATTTTCTTGTCTTCTTTTTTGAGGGACTCTTCGTACTTGGTCTCAGCCAGATCGTCGAGATAGTCGGCCAGTTTCAAGAACGCCTCGCGCAGCGTCGCCATCTGTACCATCCGATCGAACCCGCGCTTGGGCGCGACGCTGATCTTCAACGCGATCGGCCCGTACAGCGTCATCTCGTCCGGGGTACGTCCGATCGGATGCACGGCCCGACTCAACCCGCCGATGACACAATCGTTGGCGACGATCGCGTGGATGGTCGTAATGCCGTCGCGGAGGGCGTCCTCAAAATAACGGCGAGAAGGATCGATCGCGTCGTACACATCCAGGTAGGGCGTAACGGGAAGATTCTCATTGCGGATGTCGAGCCCGCGCGCCGAATGAGCATCGATCATACCTGGGAAGAGAACTTTTCCCGACACATCAACGACCATCGCATCATAGGGGATGTCCACGTCCGTTCCGATCGCCTTGATCACGCCGTGCTCGATCAGGAGGGTTCCCTTGTCGACGTCGTCGCCGACCACGGGGATGATTCGCGCCCCCTGCAAGGCGACCTTCTCGGGCGGCATGGCCGCCGCCAGGCTGCTCCAGACCACCATCGGGAGTACGACGCCAAGGCTCCGCGTTATCACTTCTCGCATCAAGTCAGATCCTCTTTACTACAGAGCCGATTTCGCGGCACCACATCCCAGGCATGCACGGGGTTTCCACACGAGCACCAACGCCGGACCGGCTAGCCTTCACGCCGGTCGTACACGATTTCACCGCCAATCAACACCACGACCGGGCGCGACGTGGCCGTGAACGGCTCACCGCTCCAGACCACCACATCGCCGCGTTTGCCCACTTCGAGCGTCCCGATTTCGCGATCCAACCCCAACAGCTTCGCCGGAGTTTTCGTCACACTTTGCAACGCGTCGCCCGGCGAAACGCCGTAGCGGATGGCGTACATCGCTTGACGTGCCAATCCGTCTTCATCGCGAAGATCGTTGGCGGTCAGCGCGGTTTCAATACCGGCGGCGAGCAAGTCACCCATCGTGTGCAAACGCGCGCGGCCCGCCTCGCCCGAATAGCTGCGGTAACCTGTGGGTGTAATAAAGAGCGGTCCGTACACGACGGACAAATTGGCGTCCTTGATCTCGGGCAGGCAGCGACTCGCCTCGGTAGCTTCCTCCAAAACGAACGACAGGCCGAACTCCGCGGCCAATCGAATGGCCGACAAGATGTCGTATTGCTTGCGCGCCTGAATTCGCAATGGGATATCGCCGGACAGAACATTGGAAAGCGTCTGCATGGCCGCTACCGACGGCACGTCCGCTCCTTGAACCTCCACGCCTTGCTCGAATCGCTTCGTATCGTAGAGTGCTTTGCGGAACACCCACGCCACGCCCATGCGTGTCGTCGGCCGGCGCGAATGGAAACTGACGTCCTTGCGAAACGGAAGATTGTTGCGCGGTCCGCGTGAAAAAGGATCGCTGCCCATGACCGCCTTAACGGCGCCGGTCCGGCTTACGATGCGATCTTGGAGGGGTCCGCCGGTGCGCACGATCGCGCCTTGAGCGCCGATTACCGCAGCGGAATCAGGCGAGACGTACACGGTGGTTACGCCGCCGGCGAGCAGCCGCGTCAGGTCCGGCGACCGAAGGTTGACGGTATCGATCACGCGCAAATGCGGAACAACTTCCGAAGACTGCTCCGTCAAGCTCACCAACAATCTCGTGCCCGCAGCCATCTGCGGTCGCGCGTTGGGGAACCCACAGATGGTGCAGGTCTTGCCCGATGCGTGCTCGAACACATTGGGACAGGTCGACCCGCAGCACGCGTGCAAACGCCCACGGCCGTGGTGTCCGCAGAAGAAATCGTGAAGAACGCGCCGCGGCCCCCGCGCGCCCGGCGTCATGACGTCCGTCGGCTCGAGGCTCGCGTTGGCGTCGATCAAGCCTGGTGTGACGCACGCGCCGTCCAACTCCACTACGTTGGCTCCGGAAGGAACCGGTAGGCTGTTGCCCACGGCTCGAATCACGCCGTCCTCGATGAGCAGGGCACCGTTGTGAACCACGGCGCCATTGCCCAGGTAGAGCTCCGCCCCGCGAACCAACACGACGGAACCCCCGTCCGCCGCGACCGCCGCCCCGGCCGACATGCAAAGTCCCAGCAGGCCCGCTGTTAGAAAAACCCGTCGAACGATGTGTGAAGGGGTGCCGTTCATGAGGATGCTCCCGTTGATGTGATGCCCGCCGGTGAGGCGGCAAAAACACGAATGCCGTCAACATAAACCTCCAGCACGCGCGCGTCCAGCCGGAGGGGGTCATCGGAAAAAATGACCAGATCGGCATCCATGCCGGGATGAATCGATCCGACGCGGTTCGACACGCCGGCAATCAACGCGGGTGTGACCGTCATCGCGCGCCGAGCGGCCGCAGCATCCATGCCGTAGCGCACGGCCAGGGCAGCCGTCATGCGCAGCGATTCCGCCGGGGTTTCGGGAAGATTCGCGGAAAAAGCAACGGGAACGCCGGACGCGGCCAGCACGCCGGCGGTCGCCAGGTGATGAGGCGTCATCGAAAACGAATACGGACCCACGACTACGGCTGAGGCCAATCTCGTCAGCTCGTCTCCTAGATCATGCTCCGCACCGTTGTAGGCAATGGCAACGGCAAGCTGGCGATCGGCGAATAGATGCAGCGCGCTGCTAACGTCCATGGCCTCAGCGCAGACGACCAGGCCATGCAACTTGCCGCCCACCAGGGACTGCAAGCGTGCAGAGCCACCACCGGCCGCGGCTTGATCCAGCTCATCGCTCAACATCCGCAGCGAGCCGGTCCGTGAGGTCGGCGCTCGATCGTACGACCACACCGACGGCCCCAGCGCGAGCAGCATCGGTCCGGCATCCCGCAGCACCGGGGAAAAACCGCTGTTTTGAGCGGTCTTGACTGTAGCCGCCACGCCCGCCACAAGATTGTTGGGCGCCGGCGCGACCATGACCGTCGTCACCCCCGCGCGGATCGCCGCTCGAAAGTCGCGGTGATTCCAATCGATCGCGTCGATGGCTGAGGCATCCGGATCGATGGAGTTCACGGTCTCGACGACGTTCCCGAAGGCGCCGACCTGCGAGCGAACATCGATGAGACCGGCCGTCACGACCGCATCGGGAAACGAAACGCCATCGCCACCATCCGGGCCGGGTCGATCGAAAGCAACACTGCGAATCTTACCCTGATCGAGTTCGATCACGACGTTACGCTTTAGATGGCCATCCGGAGCAACGCATCGCCCCACGGCGATCGTCTTGGGCCCAAACGCGGCAACCTGTCCGCAAGCGTCGGCTTGGCACCAAAGAAGAATTGCGATGCTGGAAACGACCGCATAGCCCAACTTCACCGAACACCTCCCTTGGGTTGCGCTGGTTTGGCCTTGAAGGCAAGGCGTCCGCCTACGTATACCCTTTGCGCACGGGAATCGGGCTCGCCGGGGTCCGAATTCCACAAAACGATGTCCGCCCTCATGCCGGGTCGAAGACGCCCCGAGCGCTTCAGCCCCAGAAGATCCGCGGCGCGGCGGGTTACGGTCGCCAGCCAATGATCTTGGCCGTCGGCATGCCCCGCCATCATCTGGGCGAACAAGCCGACGAAGCGGGCCGCTTGCGGATCGCCGCCACCACTTCCAACCGTCCAGGCGACGGATGCCTCGGTCAGCGCTGCGGAGGTATCCGGATTGAAACGGCGCGTCGCGTCGTCCTCAAATGCCATCGAATGAATGGGCGGGCCCAGTACGACGGGAACTTCGGCGTCGGCTAAAGCATCGACCACGAGCGCCGCATCCGTCGCCCCTTCAAGCATGATGTCAATCCCGAATTCTTCCGCCAGTTCGAGCGCATTGAGCAAATCCGCGCTTCGGCGGGCCTCGATCCTAACCACCGATTCGTGGTCGATGGCTTTCAGCAAGACCTCGCTGGAGGGATCGCGATCAGGTTCGGTCGGCTTGGTGATCTCCTCTTCCTTTTCCTTTTCCTTCTCCTCGCCGTTCTTGTCCTTTGCGCCGTTCTTCTCTTTGTCGGATTTCTTCTCTTTCTTCCTTCGCCCCAGCGAGCCATCGCCCGTGCGTTGGGACCATAAGCTCATGCCGTCTGCGCTCTTCTCGGGTTTCGGCTTTTTCTTATCCGGCGCATCCTTACCCTTTGCCTCGGAGTCCTTGTCGCTTTTCTTGTCTTTGCTCTTGTGGCCGCCGTCTTTCTTGTCGCCGGCGCTCGCCTCTTTTTCCCTGCGCTCCTTAAGTTTCTCAAGATACTCCTTCAGATCCTCCTCGTAGTCCTCGAGAGACCGGCGATAGGTCAGCGCCTTTTTGAAGGCCTGACGTACCGCATAGAACGTCTTCATCCGCGCGACGCTCGATTGATCGGAGCCGAGGTTGATCGAAACCGCCGCCTCGTCGGTGACCAGTTCACCGGCCATCCCACCTTTGCCCGGCAGCAACCGGACAATCGCCCCGCGCCCGTTGATCCCCGGGCCCCCTCCCGGCGCGACGTATGCGGTGGTAATGCCGAAACTGAGGGCCTCTCGGAGTGCCGCTCGATCGTAGGAATCGAACGCATCCCATGCCGAAGCCGTGGGATCCGCCTTGACCCCGTGCCCCAGCCGCCCCAGCGCGCTCCAGGCGTCTATCAGCCCGGGCGTGGCCGTCATTCCGGATGCATCAAAGACTTTGCAAAAGAGAGGCGCATCGAGGTCTCGCCCGATCGCCGCAATCCGATTGCCCTTGATGAGGATGCTGCCCTGGTCGATGGGATCGCCGGACATGGTGAGGATGCGGGCATTCTTAATGAGTACGGAACGCCCCGGCAACTGGGCTTGGACATAGGGCGACTCAATTCCGAGCGCGCCGAGCAGGATCAGCACGGCCAGGGCGCGCCCCACGGCGTTTCTGCGCCAAATCGACAGATCGAGAATCACCGCCGTTGTTCCAGGTGGCCGAGAGTCGAGCATAAATCCCCTATAGTGGACAATGTATCCATACTATCAGCGCCGGCGACCGATCCGAAGAGACCGGAACACTGCCGTCTTATCGGAAACACCACAGCCTAACCGACCCAGTCTAACGATGCGCCGCTCGATTAAGCGCTAATATAGTCGGTTTTCGGCCTCGGAATCAATTAGAACTTTCAAGCCGCATCCTCGTAATTCAAACTTTGACAAGTATTTACGACCGACAACCTAGTCATCGCCACGCAATTCACACGGTTTCCAATACTGGAGCCCGAGTTCATCCGCTCGAACCCGGTCAATCGGTCCACGAACAATGACCAGATAGACACAATGGGCATGCTGGTGAATATTACGGCCCAACCGAGAGGCCGCTCCTCTTGTTTTCTGCGTTGATACGTACGCTTGTGGCTGCCGTGGGCCGATGGTGCTGGGCTGCGGTCGCGCCGGGCGGGACGTAGGAGGGGTACTGACCTGCTAATCGCTTGCCGGCGGCTCGTCCGTGAGTTCCTTGACAGGCCGCAACATCGGCACGGAGCGATCCGCCTCCTCTTCGACGGAGGGAAGATCGTCCAACGTCCCCAGCCCGAACACCTCGAGAAAGCGGTTGGTGGTTCCGTAAAGCAGGGGGCGGCCTATTTCCTCAGCACGTCCGACGATCTTGATCAGATTCATCTCGCGAAGCCTGGCCAGCATTTCACCGACGGCCACGCCGCGCACCGCCTCGACGCTGGCCCGCATAACCGGCTGCTTGTAGGCCACGACAGCCAGCGTCTCCAACGCCGCCGGCGAAAGGCGGGATTCCGCCCGAGTTTTTTGCAGCTTGCCCACCCAATGGTTGAACTCCGGGCGCGTGAGAATCTGGTAGCCCTTCGCGATGTGCTGAATCAAGAAGCTGGCATGATCACGCTCGTAGCGAGCGTTGAGTGTCTCGATGTGCGCCTTGACATCGCGGGCACTGCCGGTTCCGAGGACCGCGGCGATCTTGGCGGCCGTAAGCGGCACATCGGTAGCCACGAGAATCGCTTCCACCACCGATTCCGTTGAAATGTCCGGTGCCGCGCCTGATTCCCCGGTCGTAGGACCGTCGGTCGCCCGATTTTCCTCGGTCGCCTGGTCCGGTTCCCGGTCCATCGTCGTTTGGTCTTCGTCCTTCGCCTGCATGGGAAGCATCATAACGTCGCACCCGGAATACCGCGAACCCCAAGTGCGCGGCGCGCCTATGGTGGCCTATGGCGGACCAACTCCCTGTCGTACGGTGAACCAACGCCCGACCGTGCCTGCCGCGGACCTGCCACAACCTCCCGAGCCGCATGCTTCAGCATGCGCGGCGCCGCGTGCGAGCACGCCACACGAGCCCGGTGCGCCGCGCGGGCTGAAGCCCGTGGCTCAGGGGAAAGCGTCTGCGGCTCGGGGGAACATGCCCGCGGCTTGAGGCCAAGGGATAGTCGCAGGAGCAATGATAGTCGCAAGAGTCATAAGCGGTGACGTTAGCGCGTGGACTCGGCGGGAGCGACTTCGAAATCGACGCGAAACGGAAAATCGCCGACGTCGTTGGTTTCGATTCTGAAGATGAGCAGGGATTCGCAGTTGAAATCCACGCCCAGCAGCAACTCCCGCGCTTCGGCCGATCCTTCAAGCACGGGTTCGCCGGCGCCCGCCTGGTCGGTGCGAAACAGCCGAACGCCCGGCTCCAGGGCTTCCGGCAGCAAGCTGCTCGGATCGCCGTTTCTGGCGACCAAATCGAGCAGTCGCTGGGATCCAACGCTGAACACCCGCCCACACGCCATCCGAACGATGTCGCTTTCCATGCCGCCATCGATCGTTGTCTCGAAGTCATTGATGCCGAATTGGCGTACGTTGGGAATCGAATCGCGATCCAACTGATCAAACATGCCATAGGAAAACACGGCCCGATCGGGCGTGTTGTTGATGAAAACGATCTTAACCTGGCCGCGCTGCCCGGCGCGGGCG
Source organism: Phycisphaerae bacterium (assembly GCA_046753625.1). GTDB lineage: Bacteria > Planctomycetota > Phycisphaerae > UBA1845 > UBA1845 > JADFOB01. The sequence continues at coordinate 10,226 of JBHHUB010000010.1, forward strand.
CGCCCCAATGAGGCTGTCTGGTTGGCGAAGCCCTCACCGCAACCGCTCCCAAAGACAACCGTCAGGCATACCACGAAGCATCCCCACAGGGCCAACGTACTGCCGGCACGGACAAACAATTCGGCCGCGTTGGCGGCGGAGTCTTGCTCGCGGCTTCTTCTTGGTCGAAACAATGTGGTCTTCCTCAATCTATCAGTCCGGGCACCAGGTTGCGATCGACCGCGTCATCGGCAAAGCATCATGGTGACCGCGTTTCCCTATGGTTAGGAGTACCCGTGATTCGAGCATCGTGCAACTGTGAACATGGAACGGGCCGCGGGTGCTTGCCGATGCAGGGTCGGATACCCAGGCCGCGCGGGCTGAAGCCCGCGGCTCGGGGGAGGCACGCTCCCGGTCTTGGGCAAGCACTCAACGCAGCCATCCATGGGAATTGCTGAGGCAGGGCTCAAAATGCCTGGAGCGCCGTTACGACGTCGTTTCGGGCGGCTCTTCCGGCCGGCAACAGTCCCGCCGTGAGGCAAATCACCAGCGTCAGCAGGATTCCCAGGGCAAGCCGGGCGTAGGGTATAGCGAGGGCTGCCTCTACGCCCATCAGCGAGGCGGTAATGCGGTTGTCCGTAACGGCCAAGTGAACGCCCAGCGCAACACCGCACAGGCCGCCCACGATGCCCAGCGATGCCGCCTCCACAAGTATCAACCTGATGATCTGCGATCTGAGCGCCCCAATAGCCCGAAGCATCGCAATCTGCCTGGCGCGTATTTGAACGCTGACCATCATGAGATTGCCGATGCCTATGGCCGCTACGACCAGGATGATCGAAGGAAGCCAGGTCAGGGCTGCGGTCGCCTTTCGGATCGTCCGATCGCCGAGCTGCTTGAGGCGCCGGAGGGAACCGGTCCGTGCATCGGGGCGACCGATCCGCTCGGCCAGGGTGCTGAGCAGAAACCGCTCGCGAAACACATACCAGCGCTCCTCCGGTGTTTTCTGCGTCCATTGCCAACCGGCGCGCCGCATCGCGAGGATCGCTCGTCTGAAGAAAGGCACCTTGTAATAATAGGGACGGACATCCTGCAGGCCGTCGGCGCCGGCCGCATTCAGCTCGGCGCGAACTCGCGCGTATTCCTCTTGATGGTAAGGAAGCCTGGTGATCCACTGATCGATGTTGTCGGCGGCCAGCGCGGGGGCGACGGCGGATTCGGAGTAAAATACATCGGGTGGTTGCGTCGGAGGGAACTCCAAATCGAACATGGCCATGCTCACGACATCCAGATCGAAGCGATCCTTCAAGTCTTTTGGGGTTCCGATGAGGACGTTGGCGGCGGCAAACTGCAAGTAGCTGGAGGCTTGCATGGCGGTAACGGTGAGGTCCAGGATCGGGGCTTGAACCACGCCGGCGACCTCAAACGCCACTTCGCGGTCGTTGAGGGCGACCAACACCGAATCGCCGAGGTGCAACCCGTGGTTGGCGGCGGTTTGAACGGGCAGCAGGACATAGCCACCATGATCGAGCTTGGCCATGGCATCGGCGAAGCTGCCCTCCGCGAAGTCGATTTGAACCATAGACGCCAGGCGTCGGGCGTCGCAACCGACGAAAACCGGTCGGGTCAAAGCGGCCAGGAACGACTTGAGCAGCGAGTCACCGCGGGGTAGATGACCGGCCTGCGGAACGCGGATCTTGCAATCGACGTCCACGGCATAGGTGGGCTCGATGATGGCGGGATGCTGGAGCACCGCTTCGACCTGGTCGGACGCGACGTACTCGTTGGTCCAGATGAATCCTTGCGGAAGCCGGTCGGCGAAATTCCAAATCTTCAGCATGGTTTCGCCGGCGATCGAAAGGTAGACGATCAACGACAGCCCCACCACCAACATCCAGCAAACACCGGTATTGCGCCACGGCGATTTGCTGAACTGGTCCCCGGCCAATCTCGATCGAATGCCCAGAAGCGGAGCCACCAGGCGCGAAATCGGTGGCCCACACAGCACGACCAGGGTCGGCGTCAGCAGGATATAGCCCAGGTAAAGCGCTGTGGTCGCGGCGCCGGCGAACGACATGGTCAACCAGCGCGTTTGGTCGGGCAGGGTCATCATCCATTCGTGGATGAAAATCAGGCCGAGGCCGATCGCGCCGGAAACATACAGCGGGCTTGTCTTGGGCGGCTGGGCATGCGGGCGAATCGCCGCCAACGGTACCACGCGCGTGATTTTTGCGATCAGCAGCAGCGTGGTCAAGAGCGTGGTCCCGACGCCACCGGCGCTCGCCAGGATCATGCCGTGGGGAAATAGGATCAGATCGCCACCGAATTCACGCAGCAGCCCGCCGAGGAATCGGGTCAGGCCGACCCCCGCGGCCACGCCCAGCGCCGTACCCATGACACCCAAGGGGAGCAACTCCACCAGCAGCATCACCGCCATCTGCCGGCGCGTTGCACCGATACAGCGCATCACACCCAGCGCCGTTGTCCGCTCGAACAGGCTGATCGTCATCGTCGTCAGGATGATGAAAAACGAAGTGAGCATCGCCACAAACGCGACCAACATGAGCGAAAGATCGGTCACGCGGCGCGCTTCACCCAAGAGCATCTCTCGAAATCTCGCGGTGACAATCCTGCACCGCGGGCTAAGCCGCGCCTTGTCGATCACGCGCTTCAGCCGGGCTTCCGCCTCGTCCAGCGCCCCGCGCGCTTCGGGCTTCAAGATGATATCGATCGAAGAAACGGCCTCGGGCTCTTTGACGACGGATTGCAGGTCCGCCAGGGCCAGATAAACGTACGGACTTTGAATCTCGCCGATGCGATGACCATCGAACAGGCCGACGATTTCAAGAGCACGTCGCCCACCCGCTTCTTTGTCCATCAAGGTAAGGGCGTCACCGAGACCCACGCCCATGGCATCGGCCAGGGCACGCTCGACGACGGCTTTTCCGGATTCGCCGGGCTCGAGCGTGCGTCCCGAAAGACCGTCGAAGGACACAAACGCTCCGGCGGTCTTGGGGTCAATCCCGATGGCGTCGACGGGCCACACCGAAGGGGACGAATCCTGCTGCGGTGGTCCGAAGCTGTGAATCTTGCGTTTGAGCCGGACGGAAACGTGCTGGACGGACGCCATCTCGGCTATGGGATCGGCCAGCGACTGGGGCAGGCTCGCCCAATGAGCCCCGATGGGGTGAATGGAAACGTCGGCGGCACCAAGCCAATGGATGGCGACTTCGTGCTCGATGGCCGCGCGAACCGTGGCGTAGACGTTGCCGACGACAACCACCGTGACCACGCCCAAGGCGACGGAAAGAAGCGCGGCGAGCGTTCGCCCGGGGCTAGCCCACCAGTTCCGTATAGCGAGCCGCCACAAGCGACGCATGACCCTCTCCGCCCGGTCGAATCTCACCGATGATCAGACCGTCTTTAAGCACCAAAACACGATCGGCAAAGGTCGCTCCGGTGGGCTCATGCGTCACCGCCACGACGGTCTTGCCATGTTCTTGAACCAGCCCGGCAAGCTGGCGCCAGACGCTTTCGGAATGGACCGTGTCGAGGTTGCCGGTCGGCTCGTCAGCCAGGACCACGAGCGGATCGTTCATCAGCGCTCGGGCAATTGCCACACGTTGCTGCTCGCCGCCCGACATCGCCTGTGGCCGGTGCTTTTTTCGAGCAGCCAGGCCGACCAGCGAAAGCAACTCTTCGGCCCGTTGACCGGCCTGCTTGAAATCGGAGCCATCCAACTCCGCAGGCAGGGCGATGTTCTCGATCGCTGAAAGCGTCGGCAACAGATTGAACGCTTGAAACACCACGCCGATGTGCCGGCGACGAAAGAGGGTGCGCTGCTTATCGTTGAGGGTGGACAGGTCGGTGCCGCCGATGCACACCGTTCCCGCGGTCGGTCGGTCGAGCCCGGCCAACAAATGCAGCAGGGTGCTCTTGCCGGACCCGCTTGCGCCCATGAGCACAACGAGCTCACCCGGTTCGACCGCCAGCGAGACGCCCTTGAGCGCGGCCACGACGTTGCCGGAATCACGGAAGTCCTTACGAAGGGTATTCGCCTCGACGAGCTTATTCATGGATACGCGTTTCGACGCTCGTCGAGGAGCGTGAGCGGGGGTGACGAACAGGCCACGGCGGACGCGCATTGCGCGTCGACCGTGGCCGTTGGTTCATGCTGCTACCGATCAAGGGGTCGCCATGGCAAGCGCCCGGCGAGTGGCATCCCAGCGGGACTCACGCCGCGGGAACAACCTTCTTCTTCTTTTCCTTAGGCCCGCGCTTGCCGCGGCGTCTCTTGGGGCCGGCCTTCTTGGTGTCGACCGTATCGCGCTCGCGACGCTGTACCGTTGTCTTCGGTTTGGCCCGCTTGCGACGTTTGCCCTTCTTCTTTTTCGCGACGGGCTTCTCGCGTACACGTTTCACGGTCGGCCGGCGCGATACGGCGCTAGCGGCATTGGAGTTGTCGCCCATCATCGTGAACCAATACCCGCCCATACCCAATAAGAGCACGACGAGCACGCCCAGCATCGTCTTCTGTTTGTTGTCCATCGCCATGGCGGCTACCTCCTCAATCGCATGAGAACCACGTTTTCAGCGCCCAAACCCGACAAATATCGGCCAGCGCGAACCTTAAGTCAAGGCGCGGGGGCGCGTGGCGTCTGCCACGTTGGCCGGGCGCGGCCTTGCGGCCCAGGCAAATCGGCCGACTTTTCGCGTGCGCCGAGTCATTCCAACAGTCATTAGACGTCACGCGATCGCAATCGGTTCCCCACAAGGTGGTCGAACGCCCGCCAGGAGAACCCCAACGCCCCCCCACCAGCCGGTTGAAGGATTGGGGGACCGGCATCTTGCTGAGGATGCTGCCACCTGGGCCCACTGGGGCATGCGATGCCGCCCGTTTTGGCCGGCTGGCAACCGGCGGCACACCCGAAGACCAGTTCTCCTACAGATTGTTGGCGGGGAACGCGGTTGCTTGACCGGTTCGGCAGACCCTGCGGATCGGTGTGCCCCCGAAACTCTCGATCTTCCCGCTGCGACCCTGGACCACGAATTGGGTTGGCCGGGTGGGGCGGTTGACGACCCGACCCGATGTGCTACCTTCGCTCGCGCCCGGTTTGCAGCCGATATTCGTTGAGGTTCCCGGTTTGGGCATTCCATAGCGCCGTATTCGTTTGGAGACGTCCCCCATGAGAATAGGATTCAGCTCCCAGGCCGCTCCCATGTGGGATTTGCCGACGCTGATCACCAACGCTGCGTCCCACGGCTACGACGGGATCGAACTGCGAGGTTTGGCCGGGCAGCTTGATCTCCCCATGCTGCCACAGCTCTCGGCGCATCCTGAACAGGTCAAGGCGCTTTGCACCGAGCACAAGGTGGAGTTGGTTTGTCTCTCCTCCTCCGTGGCGTTGGATTCGACGGACCGTAAGACGCTCGCCCGCCAAATCGGCGAACTGACCGATTATGTCGAACTGGCGGACGCACTGGGCTGTCCGTTCGTGAAGATTTTTGCCGGCGAGGTTCAAGAGCGGGACAACCTTCGCGCGGCTCAAGCGCGGATCGCGCAGGCTTTGATCGAGGTGGCGCCGATCGCAAGCCGGCGCGGGGTGACCATTCTGGTCGAAAACGGCAACGACTTAGCTGACAGTGCGGCCATGTGGTTTCTGGTGGACGCCGCGGAGTCGCCCGCAATCCAAGTATGTTGGAACCAGTGTCACGCCCTGACGGTCGGCGAGCGGCCCACCACGTCGATCCCGCGGCTGGGCACCAAGATCGGCATGGTTCATGTTTGCGACGCGGATTTTGATGATTGCGGCCTTCTGATCGGGTACAAGGCATTGGGAGAAGGCAACGCCGAAGTCGCCCGGCAAGTGGAGTTACTGAAGGGTCTGGCCTACCGGGGCTATCTGATGTTTGACTGGCCCAGGCTTTGGGACGCTTCGCTCCCCCATCCCGATGCCGTGCTCCCCGAAGCGGCCCGGTTCCTGCGGGAACAAATCGACACCAAGCAGAACATTCTTTCAGCGTACAAGGGCGACAAACGCCCGACGAAGTTTTGTCGATCGGTGGCGGCCGGGGAATAACCGGCCGCCAGGCGAATCGGCCGGAAGTCGGCCGCGCGGCCGGAGCAGGCCGACGGCGCGTGGCGCCCGTTCCGGCGGCGGTTGGAGGCTGGGTTGACAGGTCTTCGGCACATCGAGCACAGCGGCCATCGCGCCAGCGGAACATGGTCGGGCATCTTGCTGACGAGCGCCATCGTTGTCCTGGCGGCCCGGCGCTTCGGTTGCGGCGTCGCCGGTTGGGCGAATGTGTACGCGTTCGCCTTGGCGTTTCTTTCGCTGGGATGGTCCGTAGTGGCCGCAATCGCTTCGTATCGCGTCGGTCGCGGCGCGGCGGGATCGGCGCTGGTGCGCCCGGCGCACTGGAGTGCGCTGGTATCGGCGGTGCCTCCGGTCGTCCTGGCGGCGTTCCTGCTGGCGTGGCGCAGCGTTTACGTCGGCACCGCGTTCGTGTTCGGCGACGAGTTCTTTCGGTCTCGGGTAGTCGCGTTGGATTCCTCCGGGCTCTGGTACCTGTGGACCGTAGGACTTTCATGCGTGGTCTCTTTTGTGGCCACGCGTGACCGACGCCTGTTTACCTGTCTCATGTGGATCGTGCTGGCGATGGTCCTGTGGACGATTCTGCGCCGGCCGGTGTTCGAGCCTTCGGCGGTCGGCGAACTCCGACGCACCGGATTGCTCGTGTGGATGACGGTAGGCGGCGCCGTGACGGTGTGGTTGGCGGTGGTTGTCGCGCGATGGCGGAACCGGCGGCTTCGTTGGCAATGGGCGAATTCGGATCCGGACCGGCTGATCGATCATCGTTGGGATTGGCCCGGATTGGCCTCAAGCGTGGCTGCGCTGAACCTCGGGCTGATTCTCGTATCCTGTTTTCTCCTGGTCGTTCCCGTTTCCGTACCCGGCGGCGGATTCTCTTTCGTGCTGATCGGTGCCGCCGACGTGCTGGCGGCGGCAGCGGGCTTTCTCTTGCTGGTAGACCGGTGGAATCGGTTGCTTGCGGAGAGCGCGATGGGGCTGGTATCGCTGGCCATCGCCGCGCTGGCGGCCACCACGATCCCCTCGTTTTCCACGGATTTGTCCGTGCGTTATCCATCGCTGTTCTGTGCGTTGATGATCGGCTTCAGCCTGGCGGCCGCCCTCTGGTGTTGGCTGCAAGGAGTCTGGGCGCAGCAGCTTAACGGCGGGAAAGCCTGGACGGTGGCGGGGCGTATGATTCCCCTGGCGAGACGATTCGCGTTTTTCAACATTGCCTTGGCGCTGGCCTTGGGATCGCTGCTTGCGGTATGGCCTCGGCTGCGGGGTGTCGCGACGTCCGACGATACCCTACGATCCATGGTGCTTGGTTTGGGCGCCAACTTTTCCTTGTTGCTCATTGCACTCTGGGTGGCGCGTAAGACACCGGGGGCCACGTTCTATCTGCTGGCGATTCTGGCCGTCTTCTCGTGCCTTGGGTTTGTCCTTATTCGGGCTCTTCCGTTTAGTCCCGGGTTTGGATAAAATCGGTTCCCGGCCAATCCGAGGAGGCGTTGCGACCGTTGGGTCCGCCGTCCATGGAACATCGAAGTGGAGGATTCATGCGGGCGGTCGTTCAGCGAGTCAGTGAGGCGTCGGTGCTCAGCGGCGGCGAGGTGTGCGGCGGTACGTCGACCGGGCTGTTGGTCTACCTCGGCGTAGACCGCGACGACCTGGAAGCGGATGTGCATTACCTGGCCGACAAGATTCGTTATCTGCGGGTGTTCTCGGACGAATCCGGCAAGCTGAATCTCGACGTGGTTCAGGTGGCCGGCCAAGTCTTGGTCGTCAGCGCGTTCACCGTAAACGGAGATGCGCGTCGCGGGCGCCGCCCATCGTTCGACAAAGCCGCAGAAGGAGATCGCGCCGTGGTCTTCTACGAGCTGTTCTGCCAACACCTGGCGAGCCTGGGCGTGCCCGTTCAGCGCGGCAGCTTCGGCGACGACATGCAAGTCCACAGCGTCAACGCCGGCCCCGTTTGCATCCTCATGGAATCCCGGCGCGCGTTTTAGCGCGTATCGTGAAAGGGACCCCCTTCCAATCGGCCCACGGCTCTGAATGGCGTAGCCAACCCACCCCACTGGACATAGGCGCACCGGCCCAATACCGTGTGTCTTGTGTTTCTATTGACGTCGCATTCTAGTTGGGTTGATCGCTTGGCGCGAACAACTTTGCCCATGGGGTTCAGCGTATGATTCCATGCCATCGCATCGATCGAGTCTGTCGTAACGGCTGGGGACGATCGCTTCGTGTCGCGATCGTCGCACTGGGTGTCGGCTGCGGCGGCGCGGTCGCGATGGAAGAACCGACGACGGCAACGGGAGCATCACCCGGTCCGCTGGTATCGATGCTGGCCGACGAATTGGCCTACTCGATGGCGCACCTCGCAACGGAGGATGGCACCCAACCCTACTACCTATCCTACGCCGTTTACGATGAAACGCGGGCCGTGGTCTCCGCGACGCTGGGCGCCGTCACGCAGGATATGCAGACGCGCGATCGCCAACTGAGCATCGACATCCGCGTAGGGGACTACACGCTGGACAACACACATCAGTTGCGCGGGGGCGGACCGGCACACGTCTCGGGCAGCGGCAACATCGCCCTGCCGCTTGCGGATAACGAAACCGCCATCAAACACATCTTGTGGTACCGCACCGACAAGGAATTCAAGCGGGCCGCGCGGCGGCTGTCACAAATTCAGACGAATCTCAAGATCAAAGTTGAGGAAGAGGACCGGTCCAGCGACTTCAGCAGGGATGCAGCGCATCAATACTATGAACCGCCCGCCGTGCTGGACCTGGACCGCGCGGCTTGGGCCCGCCGACTTCGAAAGATTTCGGCGGTGGCGCTGAAGCATCCCCTCATTTATTCTTCGTCCATCACCATCGGCGCGCTGGCCGGGACGCGAACCATCGTTACCAGCGAGGGCGCCCGGCTCCAAACCACGCAGACCCGATTCCGCATCACCCTGTCGGCGGGCACCAAGGCTGAGGACGGCATGGAGCTACAGCATTCCGACACCTTCAACGCATCGACGCGCGAAGGGCTTCCCGATGACGCGGAGCTGACGCGGGCCTTCGATGCCGTCATCGCGCAGGTGCTCGCGTTGCGGGAGGCGCCGTTGGCCGAGCCCTACATCGGTCCGGCCATCTTGCGCAATCGGGCCAGTGCGGTGTTTTTTCACGAGATATTCGGACACCGCATCGAAGGCCATCGAGCCAAAGACGTCACGGAAGGGCAGACATTTACCAAGAGAATCGGCGAACCCGTGCTTCCAACGTTCATCAGCGTTTTCGACGATCCCACCCGACGACGTCTCGGCCACGTCGATTTGCGGGGTTACTACCGCTTCGACGACGAAGGGGTAAAAGCACGCAACGTGTGTCTTGTGGATCACGGCGTACTGCAAACGTTCTTGATGTCACGTCGCCCGGTGGATCGATTCCCAACTTCCAACGGACACGGGCGGCGCGCTCCGGGTAAAGCGGTGGTCGCGCGGCAGGCCAATCTGATCGTCGAATCCACGAATCAGGTATCGTTTGATGAGTTGCGGCGGCTCTTGATCGAGGAATGCCGACGCCAGGATAAGCCCTACGGCCTGCTGTTCGAAGACATCTCCGGCGGATTCACCACTACGTCGCGGCGCGGCCCGCAGTCGTTCAAAGTCTTGCCGGTCGTGGTGTATAAGGTCTTTGCCGATGGTCGACCGGACGAATTGATCCGCGGGGCGGACATTGTCGGCACACCGCTGACCTGTTTCGAAAAGATTATTCGGACCGCTGATGAGCCGGATGTGTTCAATGGATCGTGCGGCGCCGAGTCGGGCTGGTTGCCCGTATCCGCCATCTCACCGAGCATTCTCGTATCGACCATCGAGATCGAGAAGCGAAGGCGGGATCAAAGCCGACCGCCGATTCTGTCGCCACCGATTGCGCTGGCGCCGTAGCGCCGGACGTTCCATGTTGCCGCGTCCGGGTGCGGCGCGTCACGATCGCCGCGTCCCTTCCTCCACAGGATGCACGGGGCCACCGGCGTCCAACGGCGCACGAACACATTCGGGGCAAGAACTTTACGGAGTATGCGATGAACGACGGCTTGATACGGTGCTGCAGCCTGGCGACGTGCCTGATCCTGGTGTGGCCGACCGGTCTGCTTTCGGCAGGCGACGCGCTTTCCGACAACGACGTCATCATGCGGGCGATCGTCGATGAAATGACGCGTTCTATGGATGAGCTGTACCTCGAAGGCCTGTCCAAGCCCTACATGATTACGTTGGGGGCCGAGGACGCCATCAGCTACAACATGCAGGCTTCTTACGGGGCGATATTGAGGTCTGTACGGCGCCACAGCCGCAGCCTGAAAAGCCGGGTGCGCGTGGGAGACTACAACCTGGACAACACGAATCTCGGGTTTGCGACCGGCGGGCGCTCGTTGCTGCCGTTGGATGACAATTACACGGCCTTGCGCCAAGCCGTCTGGAGCACGCTCGATCAGGACTACAAACGCGCGGTCGAAACCCTCGCACGCAAGAAAGCGTATCTGCAACAAAAAAACGTCGTGGATCGCCCCGCGGATTACGCGCCCGGTCAAGGCGTGGTCGCGATCGAGCCCAGTCCGGAGATCGTCGTCGATCGTTCGGGTTGGGAGGAAACCCTCCGCAGGATTTCGATTCGATTTGAGCAACATCCGGCGATTCAGGATTCATCGGTATCCTTCACCGCGGTGGCCGCCAACCGATGGATCGCCAGTTCGGAAGGAACGCGCATCCGCACGGGCGACACCGGTGCACTGCTGAGGTTTTGGGGGCAGTTGCAGGCGGAAGAAGGCATGCGCCTCTCGGATGCCGTATCCTACATCGCCCTGCAACCTGGCGATCTGCCGCCGGTGGATCAGATGCTGGCCGACGTGGATGCCATGTGCGAAAAACTTGATCGAGCGTCGAAGGCAGCCGTGTTGGACGAATACACCGGGCCGATACTGTTCGATGCCCCGGCCGCCGGTCGTGTGTTCGAAGCCTTGTTGATCGACGGACTGTGCGCCCGCCCCATCCCGCTGGGCAGTGGCGGCCGCGGCGACGAAAGCCTCGAAAAAAAAATCGGCCGGCGCATCTTGCCGCGAACATTCCGCGTCTTCGATGACCCCACGCAAACGATGTTTGACGGCACGGTGCTCGTCGGATCCTATCAGTTTGATGACGAAGGCACGCCGGCCCAGCGCGTCGACCTGGTCGAGCGCGGGATCCTCAAATCGATGATCGCCGCTCGCGCGCCGACCAAGAAAACCACGAAAACCAACGGCCACGGTCGATCGGCCGGCTTCGGCGACCCTCAAGCCACGATCGGATGCCTGTACATCTCCGACGACAAGGGGTTCGCCGATGCGGAATTGCAGCAAGCCCTGATTCAAGCCGCCAAGGATGAGGGGTTGACGTACGGCTTGCGGATCGAATCTATGGAGGCCGGACGCGGCGGCTCGCTCGGCAATCCGATTTATGGTTACAAGGTCTTCGTAGACGACGGGCACGAGGAAATGATCCGGGGGATGGAATTCGGATCGATCGAAACACGGGAGTTGAAGCACATCCTGGCCGGCGGTCGGACGCCGGCCGTGTACAACCGCAACGCCGGAGCCGGGTACAGCATCATCGCACCGGCGATTCTTTTTGAAGAATTGGAACTGACCAAGATCGAGAAGGAATTCGACCGCCTTCCGATCCTCAACGCCCCCGAAACAAGGAAGCCATAACCATGGCACATCCAATACCGCGCCAAGGCACGCCAACCGACGCACTGACCGATCTGGATGCCAAGTACGAGCGGCTGCGACGCAGGGTCGCCGAACTGGGAAGCGTGGTGGTCGCCTTCAGCGGCGGGGCGGACTCCATGCTCCTGCTCAAAGTTGCGGTTGACACGTTGGGGGCCGACAACGTGCTGGCCGTCACCGCCGGTTCGCCGAGCATCCCGTCCCTGGAGCTACGGCAAACGGGGGAACTGGCCGGCTGGCTGGGTGTTGAACACATGGTGGTCGCCACGGCCGAATTCCAAGACGAGCAATACTTGAGCAATCCGACCAACCGATGCTATTTCTGCAAAACCGCATTGTACGATGCGCTCAAGACCATCGCCGATGAGCGTGAGATGGCCGCCGTCGTAAACGGGGCGAACGTCGATGATCTGGGCGACTACCGACCGGGGCTTACAGCCGCTCGCGAGCAGGATGCCCAGGCGCCCATGGCGGACGCGGGGCTCACCAAGGCCGACGTTCGCGCGCTATCGGATCGGCTCGGTTTGCCGACCGCCCACAAACCGGCCAGCCCCTGCCTTTCCAGCCGCGTCCCCTACGGCGAGCGCATCACCACCGAAAAGCTTCGCATGATCGAAGCGGGTGAGACCATCCTGCGCAAGCTTGGGATCGAGCTGTGCCGCGTGCGTCACCATGACACGGTAGCGCGCATCGAGGTGCCCCCGGAATGTTTCGCCCGGCTGACGCAAGCCGACGTAGCCGGTCGCCTCGACGACGCGTTCCGGGCGATCGGTTTTCAATACGTCACGTTGGATCTTCGCGGGTTTCGCAGCGGAAGCTTGAATGAGGTAGTCCCGCTGTCGGTACTTGGGCCGAAAGTCGAAAGTCGAAAGTCCAAGGTCGAAGATTGAAGCGCTGCGCGTTGCGTGTTTGGCGTCTGACATCACGCGCAGCGCGACCGCCTTATGGCGCATCGAGTTCCAACACCGACTCCCAAAACGACGCCGCGAATTCGGGGTCGAAGGTTCCTTTGCCCACTTCAACTTTGGGAATCGACGGGTATCGCTCCGGAAACCGCAGACCGTGGAGCAGCGCCAATTCGGTCTCGTGGATCATTCGGCGCTGAATCAGCAGAAAGAGGCGCTCGCGCGACCGCGGGGCGACCATGACTACAGCCCACCACCATAGGCGGATCGTTCCTCCGGCTCGCCGGCCATGTTCCAAAACATGAATACGGCCGAGGCCGTCCCGCAAGCGACGAACTGAATCGGCAGGATCCTCAACATGGGGTTCCACGAGAGGGTTATCGGAAGCCCTTCGTGAGCCGGCGCAACCGCTCCGAACAGGTAGCAGGCGATGCAGGCGGCCCAAACACCCACCAGGGTCCACGCGGCGGAGCGAACTGGACAAAAGCGATGCCCGAAATAGGAGCCGATCGCCACGGCGGCCGCCACCACGAAGCAGGTTTGCCCGTGCTGCGTCGCCCGGGCATCGAACCCCTCAATGAAAACCATGGTCAAAACAAGCGTCGCGGCGCCCACCACGCCGGCATGCATCCATCCGATTCTGCGATCCATCGGTGCCTCATTAGCGACACCGAACCAACGCCGTGAGAAGTAGGGAAAGTCCATGGCCGCGGAACGAACGCGGGCATCGGCGTTTTCGTCGTCGCCCGGCAACGAAGCGCTTGGCGTATGACACCATCGTGCAATGATCGCACTGAACAGAGTGGCTCCGAACGCAAGCAATACCCAAGCCGCCGCTTCCAGCAGCAGTTTCACCCCCAGCCAGCCAAACCCGGAACCGGCGGGCCCCACGGCATCGACCAAGAGGCTTTCCGCCGTAGCTCCGCGAAGGGACACCGCTCCGAGCCCGACGCACGCTGCCAGCGTGCCGATGTCCGGCAACAATCGACCGGCGATGAGCGTGCCCGCACCGGCGGCAAGCAACGCAAGCGCCAGGACTTGAACGAACATCGCCGCCGGGGCGCCTCGCGACAGCAAGCTGACCGCGCCGAGTGGATCGTCGGGCGCCATAGCCACCCAACCCACAGTGAGAAACACCTCCACCGCCACCGCGCAGGCACCCAGCGTTCGGGCTTTGTCGAACATACCCGGCTGCGGCGGCTCACGAACCAATGTCGCACTCATGGCATTCATCATCATACAAACGCAATGGCCTGCGCCCCCTCAAGAGCTTGCTGAAGCCTCTCGCGATCCTCCAGATCCAACGGGCAAAGCGGCAATCGAAACTCTTCCTCAATCAGGCCCGCAATCGCCATGGCCGTCTTGATCGGGATCGGATTCGTTCCAAACGAACCGAGCAACGCGGCCAAGCGGCTGACCTGTGCGTGAACCCGTCGAGCGGCCGCCAAGTCCTGGCGCAGACCGGCATCGACCAACGCCTTGACCGCTGCGGGGTAGAGATTGGCCACCACACTAATCAACCCGACGCCGCCCAACGCCATGATCGGAAGCGTCAACGCGTCGTCCCCGCTAAGCACGGCGATATCGCACCGCGCGAGCAAATCGGTCACGCCGTCCACCGATCCGGTTGCATGCTTGATCCCCACAATATGGTCGTAGTGCTCGCGCAACTGAACGACCACGTCATTGGGAATGGATACACCGGTGCGCGCGGGCACATTGTACAACACGATCGGCAAATCCACTCGCTCGGCGATGGTGGCGAAATGGCGAAACAGACCCTCCGGCGACGGACGATTGTAGTACGGAGCCACGATCAGCGCCGCGTCCGCCCCCGCCTGCTTGGCATGCCGGGTACGATGAACCGCCTCGGTCGTGGCGTTGGATCCCGTCCCCGCCATGACCGCAACCCGGCCCGCCGCACGCTCGATCACCGCCTCCACCACACGACCGTGCTCGTCGTGCGTCAGCGTCGGCGATTCGCCCGTCGTGCCGCACGGCACGAGCCAATCAATCCCCGCCTCAATCTGAAGATCGACCAGTGCATCGAGCCGCGTCCAATCCACGTCACCGTGCCGAAACGGCGTCACCAGCGCGGTCATCGCCCCTTGCATGGTTGGCTTGCGCTTTGCCATCGAGCTTGCCTCCATCCGTGTAGCATCCATGATGTCGCGCGGCATCCCGTCCGCGCGGCCGTGTCGATCAATCGGCGCGCGGCGGCGCGGCGGCGTCCAAGAGCCGTTTCATTTCCGATACCGCCGCCCGCAGTCCTACAAAAACCGCGCGGGCCACGATGGAATGGCCGATGTTGAACTCGCCAAACCCGGCCAACGCAGCCACTTCGGCGACGTTGCGGTAGGTCAGCCCGTGCCCGCCATCAACGACGAGACCGAGCGCACGCCCCTGCTCGATTCCCCGGCGCAGTTGATCCAAGCAGGCGTTTCGCTCGTCCACCGATCGCGCGTGGGCGTATGCGCCGGTCCACAGCTCCACTCCGTGAAAGCCGCCGTCACAGCTCGCCTTGATCTGCACCGGGTCCGGCTCGATAAAAGCATGCACTCGGATGCCGGCGTCACGCAGCCGCGCGACCACCGGCCCAATGCGCTCGCGCAATCCGGCGACGTCCAAGCCACCTTCGGTGGTGAGTTCCTCGCGCTTTTCGGGAACGAGCGTGCATTGATCGGGGCGCAATCCGACGGCGCGGTCGACGATGTCGGGCGCGATGGCCATTTCCATGTTCAGTTTGACGCCCACGGTCTGCCGAAGCAGCGCTGCGTCGCGATCGTTGATGTGCCGGCGATCCTCGCGCAGGTGGAAGGTGATGCCATCGGCGCCACCCAACTCCGCTTCCACCGCCGCCCATATCGGATCGGGCTCATCGGTGCGCCGGGCCTGGCGGACCGTGGCCACGTGGTCGATGTTTACGCCGAGCTTAATCATCGTCAGGTTGTATCCTTCGCGATTCGAACGCAGGCACTATAGCAAACCAGGCGCAGCGTGTAAATCACGCCGGCGTTCGTCCGACGCGGCGCGCCCATGCGGCGCGTTGACCACCAAAACTACGAAGACTCCAAGCAATCGGCGCCACTGACGTCGGCAGGGTCGCGGCCCATGGAGGGAGGACACGCCGGCTCGCCTCCGTGGTTGAACCGTCCGGGCAATGTTCGAATACGTTGGGGCATCATTCACCGGTTGAAGACGATCCGACCATCGACGATCGTCATGTAGACTTGAATCTTCCCGATTTGGTCCTCGGGAACCGACAACAGGTCTTGCTGAAGAATCACGAGATCGGCCAGCTTGCCCGGTTCGATACGTCCGAGCGATGGCCCGCGTTGAATCGCCTCGGGCGGCCGGCGGGTGTATGCGGAAAGCGCCTCTTCACGCGTCAGCGAGTGGGACGGCAACCACACCTTGCCTTCCAACGTTCTGGCGTTGACCGCGGCATCGATGCCAAGCATGGGATTGATGCTCACCACCGGCCAATCGCTGCCGAAGATCAGCAACGCTCCCGAATCGATGAGCTTGCGGTAGGCATACGCCCCTTCCAGGCGAGCCAACCCCAGTGCGGTTTCCGCGTAGCGCCCGTCATCCGCCTTGTGGAGGGGCTGCATCGACGCGATCACGCCCAGCTTGGCGAATCGGGGAACATCCTCCACAAGCAAGTGTTGGGCATGTTCCACGCGATGGCGAACCCGCGCCGCGCCCTCGCCGCGAGGAAGCGATGCGTACGCGTTGAGCAGCAGGTGATTCGCTTGATCGCCGATGGCATGGACGGCGATTTGAAGCCCCGCGGCGTGAACCTTCCGAAGGTTTTGCGCAAAAGCGCCGGCGTCGGAGGCGAAGGCGTTCAGTTGGCCGGCGGGATAAAGCGCATCCGGCGCCGCGTCGGTGTAGGGCTCGCGCATGTATGCGGTGCGGCTGCCCAATGAGCCGTCCATGTACCCCTTCAAGCCCGCCAGCGTCAGCATCGCATCGGCGACCGGAAACTCCTTGATGGCCTTCATGCCGGCTTGCCAGTCGTCGAATTGAGGGTAAGCCGTGATTCTGAGCGTAAGGGTCTTGTCGTCATGAGCGCGGAGCAACGCCGGCAAATCGTCCGGATCGGACATGTCATGGACTGAGGTAATGCCCAGTGCGTTGGCATGCCGCATGGCCTGCCGCAGCGCGGCCAGACGGTGCTTGATATCAGGCTCTGGAATCCGATCGGCGACAAGCCTCATCGCGGACTCTTTCAGGATACCGGTGGGTGCATGGGTTTGGGGGTCGCGTACGATTTCACCGCCGGGCGGATCGGGCGGCCCGGCATCGTCAATACCGGCCAGTTTCAAGGCGGCGGAATTGGCCAGCGCCTGGTGCCCGTCCATTCGGCTCAAGAACACCGGCGTCGTTCCGGTGGCGTCGTCGATCCAAGCTTTGGTGGGTGGGGATGGATCGGACCAGCTATCGACGCTCCAACGCCCACCCAAGACCCATTCGCCGCGGTGCTTGGACGCCGCGGCCGCTCGGACTCGCGCAACGAATGCCTCACGGTTTTTGACGCCACGAAGCTCCAAGAGACCAAGCTGAAATCCGCCGCTGACGATGTGCGTGTGGGCATCGGTCATGCCGGGAATGATGCGGCGTCCGCCGGCGCTGACGATCGTCGTCTTGTCGGTGGCCAGGCGCCGAACGGTCTTGTCGTCGCCCATGGTGGTAATCTTGTTGCCCGTAATCGCCAGGGCGGTGGGCTCACGATCACGCGGCTTGTCGGAGCCGGTCCATATTCTTGCATCCACGATGACCACGTCCGGAGGCGGGTTATCTGCGACCGCAAGAGACGCCTGCGACATCCCGAGAACTGTAATTGCTGTTAGAAAAACTGTGAGTTTTGCTTTCGCGGTTGTTTGCATTGTCGAATTCTCAATACTATTGGACCATCGGTCCCTGTGTCGTGGCGTCGCTTTGGGCCGCATGGGCTCGCAGAACGGGGCCTTAAGCGCCGTTTTTGGACCATCGAGGGCCGGTGGCTTGCCTCGGAATATGACCTTATAGTGAGATTCTGCTGGATGGAAGCGGCCGGGCCGATTCGCCGAAACCAGCAGCCACGAAAGCAACCGCCATGAACCAGCCGGAAAGCCTGATTTGCGAGGAACTCCCGGGCCTCGTGATCGAAGGGGCGCGGATCATCGACCCGTACTCCGGGCGAGACGAGATCGGCGACGTTTTTGTCGCGGACGGCCGGGTGAGCGACTCAGCCCCGAAAGACGCCCGCAGGTTTCGCGGAGCCCACCTGATCGTGTGCCCGGGACTGGCCGACCTGCATGTGCACCTGCGCGAGCCGGGGCAGACCCACAAGGAAACGATTGAAACCGGGACGGCCGCGGCGGCCGCGGGCGGCTTCACTTATGTGGCCTGTATGCCGAACACCCGCCCGCCGCTCGATGCGCCGGAGCCGATTCGCCGCGTGCTGGATAGCGCGGCGAAGGGGGGCCATTGCCGGGTCGGTCCCACGGGGACCATCACCCGGGACCGTGCCGGCGCTGAGCTGACTGATTTCGCGGCCCTTCGCGAGGCCGGCGCCGTCGCGTTTACCGACGATGGAGATGGCGTGGAACGCGACGACGTCATGCGCCGCGCGTTCGAAGTGGCCGCGGAGCTCGGGGTCGTCCTGATTCAACACTGCGAATACAGGCATATCTCCGCGGGGGGCGTGATGCACGCCGGCGAGGTGTCTAAGCGGCTGGGCCTTCCCGGCTTGGACCCGAGGAGCGAGGAGGCGATGATCGAGCGTGATTTGGACCTCTGCCGTGAAACGGGCGGTCGGTACCACGTGGCGCACATATCCACGGCCCAAGCGGTTGACCTGGTTCGATCGGCCAAGGCGGAAGGGCTGCCGGTGACGGCGGAGGTGTGCACGCACCATCTGGTCCTGACCGACGAGGCGTGCGCCGACGGCGATCCCAACACGAAGATGCATCCGCCCCTGCGGCCTCACGATGACGTCGAAGCCTGCCGGGCAGGCCTGTTGGATGGTGCCATCGATTGTATCGTAACCGACCACGCCCCTCATGCGGCCGATGAAAAAAATGCCGGTTTCTTGGCGGCCCCTCCTGGGATTGTGGGGCTGGAAACCGCCTTGGCGCTGGCGGCGCACGCGATGAGCGAGGCGGGGTGGGATCGCATCATCCGCTGGTATACTGCCGGTCCGACCGACGTTCTAAACCTGGAGAAAAGGCCAATAACAGTGGGCAGAATAGCCGATCTGACAATTATCGACACAGAGGCGGCGTGGACGGTCGAACCTGAAAGGTTCGTATCCAAGAGCCATAATACGCCGTTTGGTGGGTGGAAACTAAAGGGAAGGCCTTTGGCGGTCGTTAATGCGCGGATGGTGCGGTATCGGGCGTCGGCGGCGGATGGCTCCGACTCCATCGTATAGGGGATGTCCTTCCACTAGGTTTGACAATTCCTGCCAAAACCGTAGACTGAACGGGACGCGTGCGGCGTCTGGAGCACTCGCCCAATATCCACCTCACAAGGAGATACCGATGCAGGGTGACGGTCGAACAAGCGAAAGTCCTTCGGTGGTCCTTGTTGAGGCCCACGGCGGGCTCGCCGGTGCGGTGCAGGAGCGTCGCGGTGGAGATCGATTCGGGAAGAATACCGCGGCACACTTGGTAGGCTGGGACGGCGCCAGCCCGATTCCGTGCACGGTTTGCAATGTCGGCGAAACCGGCGCTTTCGTCTTTGCTTGCGATGCCCCGGAACTCAGCGTGGGCCGCCGCTACGAGTTGGTTATCGATACCGATTTCGACGCACAGGGGCTCGGCGACGTGATCGGCGACGGTTGCTACGCCACGGTGATCCGAACTGAGATCATCGAAGGCGAGAAAATCGGTGCCGGCCTTCGCTTCGATCGCCCGCTGATGCTGTAGCCGTTCTCGCGTTGGGATGCCGGCCACCGGAGGTTCTCCAGCGACCGACCGCCGAACCGCACCCCGATTCAAATGGGTTCTCGCTGCCTTCAGGCATGGCCCACCTGCACCCTCCCTACCAAACCGATTTCTTTACCGGCGATGTCTTGGACGACGCGTCGCTGTGCGTCCAAAATCCGGGAGGTCCGTAGGTTGGCCCCAACGACCCTCTGATCTGTTGCGTTGGCGGCGATCCATCCCGCGGCCGAGCGGGATCCCCAAATCCAAGCCTGTTCAGCAGGCTACCCCAAGCATGCATTCGCCCGGGGCCGCGTCGCGAGCCGGCCATGGGTCGCGGACGTCGCGACGCGGGGTCCAGGGGAGAATAATGAACCCGCCGAGATCGGACAGCTGGGGGTTCGAATCTCAAACCAAGAGACACAAACCTCGGCGGGCCACCGGTTATATACGAGTGGATCGGAGAAGTCTGACGCGACGATGCGTCGAACGGTCACCTTTTCGAGAAACGGGCGGCCCAAACCGGCGGCTGCGGTCAAAAAGAAGTTGACGGCGTGGCCACCGATCCCCCCATTCTGCGGCAGCTCACAGCTCGCGTGACAGCGCTGTATCGTCCGAACAAGACCGAGCGGCAGGCTGAAGCCCGCGGTTCAAGGCACCGCCTGAATCGAAGGGCTTGCGGCGTCACTACACGAACAGTGGCGCCGCGATAACAGCATCTTGAAGAGGTGTGGTACCGGCATCTTGCCGGTCATGCTGCCCGTGCCGGCCCACTCGGACAGGCGATGCCGCCCGTACTGGCAGGCCGGAAGCCGGCGCCACACAGGAAAAGCAGTTGCTCACGAGGCTGCTACGGATTGGGTAGCTGATAAAGCCCATGGCCTGCGTACTTGAGCCGCCCCAGCGCCACCAGCTCTTCCCAGACGGCTTTGGGATACTGATTCGGCGGCATGATCGCCACGACCCCCGAAGCTCTACCGCCGGACATCGGGCCGTGACCGAGGCTCGATTCGTCGTCGAGGCGGGTCAGCTTCAGACGCTTCTTGAACGCTTTCATGGCCTTGCGGAGCTGCTCCGCATCGGGGGCATTGGACGAGGACGCCGGCTCGGATTCTGGCATGATTCGTTGCTCCGGGGCAATAGAGTTCCTGGCTTTAAGTATACCGCGCCGACCGCCCCGCCCAAAGTGGGTTTCAGAATCGCTGGACCGGGTCTGGACCGGGAACCGGCCTTCGCAGAGGCATCCAAGCGTACAGGTGACGTTTTGATCGTCATCGACCGATCCGGCGGAGGCGCACCGCGAGCTGTGCGGTCAAGGTCTGATGGCGTTTCGTGCAGGCAAACCGATGAGGCTGACCGCCTTCCGTATTACCCGGAGTGCGAAATTGCCCCACATTGGCATAATCTTAACCAAATCTTAACGCTCGACTAAAGCGGCCTTAACATTTTCTGCCTATCTTGCCGACTGCTACAAAGCGCGTCACGGCGTCCCAATCCGGTACGCATCGGGTGACGCGTGACCAAAGCGTAGGCCGGACGGATGCGAGCTACTCAACAAGGAGACGGTATGACCTCCAATCGACGACCCCATTGTCTGCTGCTGGCAAGCACGATGCTGTGCTTGGTGATTCTGCCGAGTTCGAGCGTACTCGCCCGGACCGAGCCGTCTCAGCCGAACAACAGCGATAACACCGACACCAAGGCCGGAAGCGACACGACAACGGAAGCCCAGCCCGAATCAAGCGATGAACCCAAGAAGACTCACGGCCTCTTCGATCCCGATTACCAATACATGCTGGGGGATTGGGGCGGCGTGCGAACTGACCTCCAGGAATTGGGGATCAAGTTCAAGATCAAGTTGATGAACCAGTTCATGGTCAACATGCATGGCGGCAAGGAGACCAAGAACGGGAACGACACGGCCGGCAGTTATGAGTTCAACGTATACCTCGACATGAACAAGCTGCTCAACATCGAAGGAGCCACGTTCTGGATTCGCGGCAAGGGAACTTGGGGCGGCGACACTTCCGACTTCGACAAGGAAAAGATCGGCGCCTTCTTCAAGACCAACCAGGACGCCAGCAGTGAAGAACCGCTCTTTGTCGACAAATGGCACTGGCAGCAGTTCCTCTTTGACAAGAAAGTCGAGCTCCGGTTGGGGCGCCAAGAGCCCGTCAAGGATCTTTTTGACAGAAGTAAGATCATCGGCCATGAAGACAAGTGGTTTATGAACCGGGCGCTGGTCCGCAACGCCACCATCCCCTCCAAGAAGGGATTGTCCCTGTTCGCACGCTGGAATTTCTCGAAATGTGCCTACGTCAGCGCTGCGGTATTCGATGCCAATGCACACGATCGGCAGACCAACTTCAATACCGCCTTTCACGGTCCGGATGAATTCCGGTTCTACGCCGAATTGGGCTGCAAACCCAACATCCCCTCGGCCCATGGGAAGCTCAAAGGCCACTATCGGATTGGAACCTGGTACGACCCAACACTCAAGAAGCAGTTCCTGGACACGCTGGGCGGGTTGCGGGCGGATCGTTTTCAAAGCGGCGACTGGGGCTTATACCTGGGATTCGATCAGATGGTCTGGAAGGAAAACGATAACCCCAAGGATAAGCAGGGACTCTCCATCGCCGGACGATACGGCCACGCCAATGGCGAGTTTCACAAGGTCGAGGATTTCTGGGCGGTGGCGGTGCAGTATGCGGGGCTCATCCCGAATCGCGACAAGGATTTGGTCGGGTTCGGCGTCGCGCAAGGAATCTTCGGCGAGGAATACCGACGCGTCAAAACGCGTGCCGATCGCGAGACCGTGTACGAACTCTACTATGCGTTCCAAGTGTCTCCGTGGCTGACCATCAGCCCGGACCTCCAGTTTATATCGAATGCGGGCGGGAACGCGGATGACCCCGATACGTTTGTCGGCGGACTGCGTTTCAAGATGGCCCTTTAGGTAAGACGGCAACAAACAACAAGGAGTGTTTCCATGAGCAATAGCTCAAATGTACGCAGGATCGCCAAGGCGGTCAAAATGACGGTGCTCTCGTCGCTGACGGTGGGCATGTTATTCGCCTCCGTCTGTTCGGCGGCGGACGTCCGGAAGAACCTAGCGGCGGGCACCCAATCCTTCATCAAGAACTACACGATCGACATCTTCGAAGCGCTTGTGCCGCCCGCGAGCGATGTCTTTGGCAACCGCAACTAAACCGCGAAGCCAGACATCCCGCCCACACCGCACATCAGCCCCGCGCCCGGTTATTCAGCCGGTACGTGGGGCTTGTGCGTGCGCGGAGCAAGCACCGGCAAGAGCAACAGGTCGATCGCCAGGGCAATCAGGGCGGTGGCGGCGAGCAACGTCCCGAACTGCTGCGTAGGCCGAAACGGGCTGATCACAAAAAGGGCCATGCACGACGCCGCTACCAGCGTGCTGCCCACGCATGGCCGCTGGCAGCGCAACAGGCCGCGCCAGATCGAACGCCGCTGCGCAAACGCGCGGACGAGGTGGATCGTATCGTCCAGGGCCATGCCGATCGCAATCGCGCCGATCATCAGCGCCGGCAAGCCCAACGACAGCCCGGCGACCGCGGCGACCAGCACCATGCCGCCGACCGGCAAGACGTTGACCACCGCACCGACAACGGCCATGCGAACACTGCGGGTCAGCCATCCGACAGACAAAGCGGCGATCAGCGCCATAGTGGGGATGGCCATCATCGCCGCGCGGCGCAGGATGCCCCCCGTGGCGTCAATCTGGGCGGCCACGCCGCGCCACTGCAGTACCACATCATTCGCATCGGCCCACGATTGCCAGGCGGGCTGGGCGGCAACCAACGCCGGAATCGCATCGCTCCCGGCCAAGCCCCAGTAGGTCGCCGACGCCCCCGGCATGACGGTCGAAACATTGAGAATCTTTCGAACGCCCGGCGTATGGCGCAGCATTTCCGTCGGATCGACCGCGTGGGATGCCCCCTTCACGATGACCTGAAACGGCAGCGTACCGGTCAGACGGGCATTGATGGTCGCAAAGTCGCGCGTAATGCGGGCGTCGGGCGGAAAATAATCCAGTGGATTCGTATCGAATCGCAAGTGCCCAACGGCACCTACGGACGCGACCGCGACCCCCACGGCCACCGCGGTGATCGCCCAGCCGTGGCGCGTCACCGCGGCCAAATGACAGCCCACCAGCGGCTTAAGCCGGCGACTTCGCGGGCGAGCGGATCGGTCGCCCGGGCCTGGTGAAGGCAACAAGGTGACCACCGCCAGCCACACCAAGCCCATGCCGAGCGTGGCGTACAGCGCGAACGTCTGCAGCGGTGCGAGGCCGCTGATGGCGAGGCTCGCGATTCCCGCGGCCGTGGTGCCGCAACAGAGGATCAACGTGCCCGCGATGTTGCGGCGAAGCGCTCGATGCGCCGCGTAGGAGTATCCCAGCGCCATGATCAGCGGCGGCACCATCGACAGTGACATGTCGACGGCAACATGCTGCCAGGAAACGATGCCGAGTAAGACGATCTGGCTGGTCAGAATCGCGGCGACGCCGGTGGCCGCCGCCCGCATTCGCCCGGTGATCCACCACAACCAGCAACCGCCGAGTCCGTTGATCAACCCCATGATGATCGCCAGCCGAGCCTGACTGTAGGTGTTGATTGCCACGTGAAAGACGGCCGGACCGGCCAGGGCGAAGCGACCGAGATCGCCATCGAACCCGGCAAGACCGGCGCGGATCTGGCGGACGAACGCTTCGTCATCACAATCGGGCGAGCGAAACACATAGATGCCCGCGTAGGCTCCGTCTCGGCTTAGCACGAAATCTTCCGGTGTTCCGTCCCACACGGCACCGACCTGCTCGAGGTAGGCGGAGTCGATGCAGAAGCCCGTCGTCGGTAAGGAACACAGCGCGGCGGCGATGGCGTACTCGTCGAACGCCGCTCGCTCGAACCCTACCAGCGCATAGGATCGAACGGCGCCGGCAGCGGCCAGGTCGGGTGCCCACCGACTCAGGTCGTTGTCGACCCGATAGTGTTGCAGGCCCAGCCCGCTTGCAACCGCGGCGGCTATCCACAACAACCAGGGGCCGATCCTGCCGGCGCGGCGGCGCGACCGCCAACCCCTTGCCTCGGTTGGCGGCGGCTCATTCAACGATTCGTCCTTTGCCATCGATGGCGTACCGCGTGTTGCGCCAGGGGATGCTCCGGCGAATCACCAGCCACCACCAGGCTTGAGCGAGGATACGCACGACCACGCACACGGAAAGCGGATACCAGATCAAGTCGATCCGCCGGCACCCCCCCATGCCCCAAAACCGATAGCTGGCGATCATCATCAGGGTCAGATGGTTGACGCATTGCGCGGCCAAGACAAGATGGTCCGTGCGTGTCCCGTCGCCGGTCATCCCACCGCGGTAGATCGCCGCAGCCAATGCCACGGCCGCGGCGTACGGCAAGAGCGAACCCAGAAGCAACCAGGCAATACTCAGGGCGATTTTCGTGCCGCTTCGCAACGCGCCGACGTAGATTCTCGCCCAGCCGTTGACGATCGCGCCGTAGCTCCGGTACATGCGCACGCAGACCAACTCACGGCCCGAAGCAACCCAGCAGGCCAAACCCGAACGCCGCGCGTGTTCCGCGAAGGGAATGTCTTCGATCAGGGCCGAGCGAACCGATTCGTGGCCGCCGATGCGCTCGTAGGCGGCTCTTCGAACCAGCAGAAACTGCCCGTTGGCGAAGGCCCGCGCGCTGCGCGGATCGTTGGCCCGGCCCGCGCCGAACCAGAGCGCGATGATGCCGCCACAAAGGGGAATCGTGGCATGCTCCCAGAATCCGCCGGCCGCCTGCTGCGGCCAGAGGCTCAGCAGGTCGAGGTCGCGGCGCCGGACCTCTTGGATCGCCCGGCTGACCGCATGGGGTTGGAGCGAACAATCAACGTCCATAAAGAGCAACCAGTCGGCAACCAGCTCACGCGTACCTCGCCAGAGGGCGTGCGATTTGCCCATCCACTTCGGCGGCAAGTGTTCGATCCGCTTCACCTGGACCCGCGGATCGGCTTGAGCCAACGCCTGCGCAACGGCCAAGGTGTCATCTTCGCTGCGATCGTCAATCACGATCACGGAAAGATCAGGGTAATCCTGCGCGAGCACATGCCGCAAGCAGCCGGCCAGGCCTTCGGATTCGTTTCTCGCCGCGATGACCACGCAAACGCTGGGCATATACCCTTGCGCCGACGCTTCAGCGGACCCGACTGCCACGCGGGCTGAAGCCCGCGGCTCGGAAGCGGTCCGCGGCGGTACCGGTTCGTCGAGAAAAAGTCCGTCGCGCCGAGCCCGACGCTGAGCCACGATCAGACCGAGCCATACGCTGCTGATGGCCCCCCACCCGGCCAGGAGTATGATGGTTTGTGCGCTCATAGGACGCGCTCAATCGAGTGGGGGCATGCGAAGCGTTTTTTCAAGCAGATGCGGATCATCATGCAGAAAACCATCCCAGCGGACTCGCTGCGTGCCGCGTTTGCGCGGCTGACCGGCGCTGAGAATACCCGACGGCGCCAAGAGCACACCCTCGGGACGACCCGCGTGATGCACCAGACCATCCGGCCCGAACATGCTCGCAACGCCGTCCTCGACGGGCAAACGGTCCAGTTCATCGTAGTTGACAAGTCGGTAGAATGCACGCTCCGCAACCGCCCGAACGGCGATCGCTTCGGGCGGATCAAAGCGGACCTGACACACCTCATGGTAGCCGGCGGCCGCAAACACGAGCGGTCGCGATGTGCGCGGGCCGAGGTCAAAAGCGTTGGCTACGATGATATCGTAATTGCCACGCAGGTGTCGCTCGATCGCGAATCGCTTGCCTGGAAGAGGCGGTCCAAACGCCTGCTCGGCCGCCACCTCCACGTCTCGTGATACGAACACCTCGTGACCACAGCCGCAGTTCAAGGATGATTCGACAAACAGGGGCCGCCCGCCCGCGCCCAAGGTGATGCGTAGCATCGCGCCGTCAACATGGCTGGCCACCGCGTCGTCTTCGGCCAACTTGGGACGCTCGGGAAACCACCAGACGTAGTTGAGTTGCGGGTAGCTCCGTCCACCGATGCTCGCCTGGGTGGTGTAGACGTAGACCGTTGGGTTGGTCGGGTCGATGGTGACCTCGATCCTGGATTCGGACCGGGAGAGCGTCACGGCTCCGATCCTGTCGGCGTTTGCATCGTACCGGCGCGTCTTGGGCCAGGCCATGGCGATGATGGGGGCATATCGATCGATGAGTGCGTCACCGCTGCCCACGGCGGGTCGCCAGATCGCGATGCGATCAAACGATCTTCGCGCCTTCGCCGCGATTTTCTCGGGCAGCTTGGCCTCTTCCTGAGCGATGCCCACGGCGGTCGGGATCGCTGCCCAAAACAACATCACGCGCCGCTGCAAGCGCCCTTTGTCATCGGCGAGGGATTCAATCCCACGGCGAATCGCCAGCAGCTTCTTATGCCACGGCACCCGCGCCACCGCGCTGACACTCCGCAAGTCGCGATCGAGGGCCGCGCCGGCCTGATCGATGAAGTGCTGCTGCAGCGCCGTCGTGCCGGCTTGGACGCCGGCCAGGTCAGCCAGGGCCTTGCGTGGTTTCGCCGGCATCCGCTCGATCTCGTTGGTGCTGGACGTCTGAGCCAGCGCGTTGGCGGCGCGAAGAATCGCGCGGGTTGCTTCAGCCGCCGCGGGGCTGTTCGGCGCCGCGAGTACGTCGTCGAGCGCGCAAATCAGGGCCGTGTCGAAGCGATAATAGGGCGAGGCACTCGTGTGGCGTGCGGCCGCATCGGTCACGGCCGCTTTGCCCGCGTAGTAGGCCACCGCCCGACCGAAATCCTTGGGCGCACATCCACTCGCAAGCCAGACCATCGCCATGCATCCGCATGCCGCTCGGGCGACAGTCGATTGTCGGGTAGCTCTGGTCATGCAGATTTCCATGCCGTCAATAAAGTGAAACCGCGACCTTGCTGCGATTTTCCATGCGCGGTACCGGCGACGCAACGCCCATCTGGCCGAAGCCCGCGGGTGCGTCGGCCGGTGGCTCACAGAGCCTCACGGCATCACGTTCCACTACGTTGAGCAACAGCACCGTCTCATCCAATCTTGAGAACACGAGCGGCCCTTCCGACCCTACCCGGCCGTACATCGGACCGCCCCCATCGTCACCGCCCTGCCCCCAAACGCCGAACAAAAGACGATCGCCGTGTGGAAAGTACTTCAACTCCCGGCCCAAGACGAGGTTCAGCTCAAGGCTGCATCCGAACAGCGTGTTGCCGTATCCGGATAGGTGGACCGCTTCGGGAAACACATCGCTTTGCAGCAATTTCATTTCCTCCGGCGCAATGGCCATGCCGCCGTAGTGAACGCCGCGAATGCGCCGCCGCTGATCGGGGTGCATGGCCTGAGCCAGCGTCCGAATCACCACGGGGGTGGAAAACAACACCGTAATCTCATGTCCGTCAAGGACTTCCAGCGATTGAGCGACCACGTGGTGCAGATAGCGCTGCGCGGCAAAACTGCCGCTTTTCAGCTTCCTGGCCCATCGGGGGTCGAAGTCGACGGTGAAAGGCATCGCACCGCCCATAGCGCGAGCGATCGCGTCGGCAGCCCGACCGATGATATGCGGCCCGGACGGCCCCACGTAGAGCCATGTGCCGCCGACCGGGAAACCCAGGTGGCTGGCGGCCACGACGAACGGTTCGACGAACGCCGCGTGAAATTCGCGCTCCAGGTAGGCCGTCCACGCCGGACGGCCCAGCGTGCCTGAGGTTTGAGCGATGACCAACTCCGCCCTTCGGCTCAACACCGTGCGTGGCAAGAGCGCTTCGAACGGTAGGGCGGCCAACTCCTTCGGGTCCATCGCGGGGAACCGGGCCAGATCGGCGACGCGATGAATCTCCGCCGCCGGATGGAATCCCAGGTGCTCGGCCTTCGCGATCCAGAAGGGCGCGCCCTGCTCGGGGTCGAAATGAATCGCCAGCACGCGCCGGATGCGTTCCTCGAGCGCGACAGTGCCGTCGTTGCCGACCGTATTCACGCTACTGTGCCCTCGCGATGTCATGACCGCGCAAGAACTCCAAGACAATCCGGGCCACATCGGACTCACGGCCGCGGAAGAAGTGTTCTCCGGCGGCGATTTCCGTACGTGCCTTAGGCTCGCGAAGTGAATCAAACCAGGTCGCCATATCCGGCGCGCTGCACGTGAAATCGTTGTCACTGTGAACCACCAGCAGAGGCACCGGATACTGGGACAGCGGCTCAAAGCCGTGGCGGGTTGGGTTCGGTGAGATCAGGACTACGGCCCTGGCGTTGGCGGACGCCAGGTTCCGCACGATGGTCCAACATCCAAAGCTGTATCCGACGAGCACCGGCGGCAGCGCGCACCACTCGCGCAGCTTCGCGATCGCGGCGCCGCAATCCTCCGCCCAATCGTGCTCCTCGGGAAACGTACCGTCTTTCCAAAAGGCCGACATCACCGCGGGCCAATCCGCCGGCCCGCCTTCACTTTCGCCGACGCCGCCGTAATTGAATGCGAGTGCCGCAGCCCCATCACCTGCCAACGATGTAAGCAGCGCGCCAACCACGTTGTTGCGCATGCCCCCCCCAAGAAACGGATGCGGGCCTGCAACGATCGCCCCAAATCGCGGCTGCTCATCGTCGTGATAGGCCAACACGCCCTCAAGCATGCGGCCCGCCCCTTGAATGCGAACGTTTTCTTCTGTGATGGAAGCGTCGTTTGCCATCATCTCTTCGGTGCTTCGGATGCCGACCCCACGGG
>JBHHUB010000011.1:0-37598 GCA_046753625.1 Phycisphaerae bacterium
AGCGACGACGGAATGAACGACAATTCTGACGACGGCATGAACGACAACGCCGATGGCGACGACGACGACAATGCCAATAGCGACGATGACGACAATGCCAACGACGACAATGCCAACGGTGACGATGACAATGGTGACGATGACAATGCCAATAGCGACGATGACGACAATGCCAACGACGACAATGCCAACGGTGACGATGACAATGGCAATGGCGCCGATGGCGACAACGCCAATGGGGATGACAACGATAACGGAGATGACGATTAGGTTGGGGCTTGCGATTTCTGCTCTTTGACCACGAGTGTTCTCAGACACCACGGAAGGTGAGTCGGCGTTTGGCGATCTTGCATCGCCAAACGCTTTCCTTTTGGGAACGCCCTTAAGAGGTGTGACAAGGACTCAAGGCCCGTGAAGACACAGGCAAGGTGCCTGCACTACATAGTCATGGGATGGGCGGCGATGTGGTAAGATCGTTTTGACAGGGGTTTATGGAGTTTGTGTTTGCCAGGCTCCTAAGTTTCTGGTTTCTCTTTTTGCGGCTGGCGGATGCGGAAGATCAGGTAGGGCTCATTGCGCGCCGCCTTGTATTCGGTTGAGGGATAGACCAGTTCGGCGAAGTCCGGCGCGTCGGCGAGCTTGGAAGCGAGTTTCTTGTGGTCGCGGTCGGCGATGACAAACCGGGCGCCGAACTCATCGCGAATGTCCTCCATCGCTACATGAATCTCTTGCGTTTCTTCGCCGTCGGAGGCGTCTTCGAGC
Organism: Phycisphaerae bacterium; assembly: GCA_046753625.1. Lineage (GTDB taxonomy): Bacteria > Planctomycetota > Phycisphaerae > UBA1845 > UBA1845 > JADFOB01. The sequence continues at coordinate 763 of JBHHUB010000011.1, forward strand.
TTCACGGATACGTCGCGCGGCACCTTCCCTCGCGTGATGTTGACGTAACGAGCCCACAGCTCCGGGCGCCGGGCATGGGTGAATTTCGGATCGAGGCCAACGACGTAGTGGTTGTAGGCGTTGTAGTAAAAGTAGACCGGGAAGATGTCCCAATCATCGGTGAAGACGACATCGCCGGGCTGCGAATGTTCCTTCAGATAGACCATGGCCGAGCGGATGGCCTTGACGTCGTACAGGCACGTCGTCTTTCCTCTGATTTGATGCCAAACCGGGGACGCATAGACTACCCCAAGTATGCCCATCGCCAAGATCGCCGTCATCGCTCGGCCAAGCCACGCGGCGAGGCGCGGGCGAGTCCGCAAGGTCATGCCCTCGCAGCGGCGGGCGACTTCGGCAACCAGCGGCCCGGCCATGAAGGCTGCGCTGAGCAAGCAGAACACGGGCCAGTATTCGATGAATCGTCGCGCTTTGAGCGTCAGGCCGAGGAAGACGAAGTGCAAGAGCAGCAGCGTCAGTTCCTTTGCACAAAGGGATCGGCCCCATCGCAAGCGCGCACACAGCGCGATCGTCCAGACGCCACCGGTGATGCCGCACAGCTTGGCGAACCACCAGACGTCGTTGTAGGGCTTCCATTCTCGCCCCACGGAAATATCCGGCGACAGGCCGGTCCCGAGAACCTGTAGCTTGAGAAACTCCAGGATCGCGCCTGAATAAGGGTGCACGGCCAAGCCGATCGCCCACCCGGCCACGGCGAATACGACGAGGCGCCAACGGATTTCGCGGCGACCTTGCGGCCCGATCGCCGAAGCCAGGAAATAGGCGCCCACGATCAGAGGGGCGTAGAGCACCCCGCCGAGGTAAAGCTGAATGTAGCCGGCGATGGCCAGCCCCGTTAGCTTCAACTTGCCGCGAAACATCAACCAGATGATCAGCAGCATGAACATAAGCGACGGATCGATGGCACGTACATAGGCATGGCGCACGAAGAATTGATACGGCATGAGCACGAACCCAAGCAGCCACACCCACCGCCACCCGACGCGTCCGACGCCCAAGAGCAGATGAAACAGCACCAACGTGGCGCCGAAAAACGTGGCCATCGCCACTTTGGCGCCGGGCAGGTAATCGCCTGCCAGCCATTTCGAGGCATGTACAAACGGCGCGAGCAAGGCGTGGAATCCGTAGTGATGGCTGACGAAGCCGTTGCCCTCATCCGTGAAATAGCAAAACCGCAGCCAGGGGAAGGTGCGCAGAAGACCATGCTCGGGCATCAGGGCGGCCATCTTGACGTGGTAGAACGAGTCGTGGCCGGGCACGCCCAGGTCGCCGTCCGATCCGTCCCCTCCGGTGTAGACGGACAGCATCACCGCGAACCCGACCGCAAACACCGTCGCGGATTCAACCGCGCGCCATCTCCGCGCTATCGGCCGCGAAGGATTCAGGTCAAGCGGCGCGTCCATGGGCGGCTCCCGAGGGTTTCGTGGTCAAAACACGCGGTCGCTACGGTAGTCGTCCTCGCTGCGGTCGGCCGTCAAGCTCAGGACGAACGCACAACCGTCTACAACGTCTTGAAGGTATTTACGCGGGTCATGCGGCAAAGAGCGGCCTCCGGCTCTCGTTGACGGCCTTGATGAAGTAGGGGTTGCGCATGGCGCCGGCCTCCACCAGGTCAATCTTCTTGTGCAGCAGGTCTTCGAAGGCCTCAAGCAGGCCGAAATACTGGTCGACCGCGCTGATTTCGGGCACCCGCCGGAACTCAACGAGAAAGTCGATGTCGCTGGATTGCTCGTGGAAGGTCCCATCAGCGGCGGAGCCGAACAGCTCCAGCCGGGCGACGTGAAACGTCCGGCAAAGCGATTCGATGGCGGCGCGGTTGTCTTTTATCAGCGCGATCATTCCAAAGGCTCCTCGAACGCAGCGACAGGTAGGATGCTACCCGTCTTCGCTCAGGTGCGCGGGCTCACATAGCAACGCGAAATCCAATGCGGTTGCGCGAGTCGCCGCCCAGCGGCGCGCGGGCTTCAAGCCAGCGGCTCAGAGGTAGCGCGGATGGCTAATCGTTGATCCGGGTCGGTAGGTCGTATCATAGCCCTACGCCACGGTTACCGATTCATCCAGGTACACGTCCTGGATCAGGTTTAGCAGTTTCACGCCTTCTTCCATGGGACGCTGGAACGCCTTTCTGCCGGAGATCAAGCCTGTTCCGCCGGCTCGCTTGTTGATCACCGCCGTAGTGATCGCGTCGCGGAAGTCATCCGCGCCAGAAGCCCCACCCGAATTGATCAGCCCGGCGCGACCCATGTAGCAGTTGGCGACCTGATAACGCGTCAGATCGATGGGATGATCGGTCGTGAGCTTTTCGTAGACGAGTTTGCTGGTTTTGCCGAACTTGATCGCGTTGTAGCCGCCGTTGTTGGTTGGCAGCTTCTGCTTGATGATGTCGGCCTCGATGGTCACGCCGAGGTGGTTGGCCTGTCCGGTCAGGTCTGCGGCCGCGTGGTAATCCGTGCCGTCCTTCTTGAATTCCGCGTTGCGCAGGTAGCACCAGAGTACGGTGGCCAGCCCCAGCTCATGGGCCAGATGGAAGGCCTCGCTGACTTCCTGAATCTGGCGCGAGGATTCATCCGAGCCGAAATAGATCGTCGCCCCGACGGCCACGGCCCCGAGATCGACGGCCTGCTCGACCTGCGCGAACATGATCTGATCAAACGTGGCGGGGTAGGTCAGCAGTTCGTTGTGATTCAGCTTGACGAGAAACGGTATGTGATGGGCGTACTTTCGTGAGACAGCCCCGAGCACGCCGAGGGTGGACGCGACGGCGTTGCAGCCGCCCTCCATGGCAAGCTTGACGATGTTTTCCGGGTCGAAATAGAGCGGATTCGGGGCGAAGGAGGCCCCGCCGCTGTGCTCGATCCCCTGATCCACGGGCAAAATCGAGACGTAGCCCGTCCCGCCCAGCCGCCCGTGGCTGAAGATCGACCGCAGGCTTCTTAGGACCGTGGCCGGTCGATCCGAGAGGGCCACGACCCGATCCACGAAATCAGACCCGGGCAAGTGGAGCAGCCCCTTGTCAATCGTCGTGCACCGGTGGCCAAGTAGTGATTCCGCTTCGTTTCCGAGTAGATCCGCGATAGCGCTCATGATTTGAATCTCCGTAAGGGGCTCCGCCCGCCATTCAGTCCAATCCGGGACCATGATACCGACGAAATGGGGACAGGGAAAGCGGAATGGGTCCAAGGTCGAAAGTCCAAGGTCTAAGGTCTAAGGTCGAAGATCGAGGGTTGTCGCCGCGCCTCCGTGACGGAATCGCGGCCGGTACGATTCAGAGCACCGGGCGCAAGCCCGGTGACATCTTGCGCCGGATCGTCCGCAGGCTGGCGCCGTGCGGCTCCGACGGATGTCCGCGGCTGGCGCAGGCGGCGCTGGTGGGAGGTCCACTGGCTGGCGCCAGTGGCTCTGAATCGGCGTACCCAGGCCGCACCTGCCAAGGGTTTTCGACCCGTTGCCACAGGGGGGCTGGTCGGGTAGGTTGCCGACTGTGGAGGTCAACCGGCTGGGACGGAGCCAGCCGGACGGACGCGCGTGAAAAGGAGCAGGACTGATGACCGATGACAATCTGGCCGTCGACGAGCAGGAATCCGGAGAGGATCTGTCCGAGGAGGAACAGGCCAAAGCCAAGCTCAAGGCCGCGATCAGCGTTCGAACGGAGGATGTCGGCTCACTGCGCGTGAAGGTCTCCGTAACCATCCCTCGCGAGCATCTCGACGAACGGTTGGACGAGCAATTCGCCGAACTAAAGCGAGAATCGGACATTCCCGGCTTCCGCAAAGGGCACGCCCCGATGCGGTTGGTGGAGAAGCGATTCGGCCACGATGTCGGCAATCAACTTAAGAGCCAGCTTGTTAGTAGTGCGTTCGTGGCGGCCGCGGAAAAAGAAGGGCTCAACACGCTGGGGGATCCGCTTTTTTGGATAACGGTTCCGAAGAAAGGGGCGGATGAAGGTGATGAGGACGGCGCATCGCCCACGCTGCTTCCCTTTGAGAAGGCTCAGGACTACCTCACGTTTCCCAAGGACGGGGACCTCTCTTTCTCGTGTGAAGTGGAACTGAAGCCGGAGTTCGAATTGCCGGAGCTCAAGGGCATTCCGATCGAAAGACCAACGATCACAATCGGCGACGAGGATGTCAATGCTGAGTTGGCGCGGATCCGTATGTTCCGTGGCACCTACAAGCCCGTCGACGATGCGGAGATCGAGGCCGAGGACCTGCTTTACGTTGATGTTCGAGCCACCGTTGATGGTGAGGAAATCCTATCCGAAGAGAACTACGACCTGGTCGCCAGAGATGTGCGCATCAAGGGGATTCCCCTGATCGGCTTGGGGGATGCGCTCGTTGGGAAAAAAGCCGGTGACGATGTGTCCTTCGAAGCGACCTGCCCGGACGATTTTGAAAAGGAAGAGTGCCGCGGCAAGACCGCGAAGTTCGAGTTCAAACTGTTGGAGACCAAGCGGCTATGGGCTCCCGAACTTGATGCGGAGTTTCTTGTGAGCTGTGGGTTTGATTCGGAAGATGAGCTCCGCGAGGGCATAAGGTCGAGGCTTGAGTCGCGCCTCGGTCAGGACATCGCGCGTGCGATGCATGAACAGATCGGGGCATTCCTCCTTGAGAAGACCGATCTGGAGATTCCGGAGGGCCTGTCCTCCCGGCAGACGGAGCGATCGGTCGTCCGCCGCAGGGTGGAAATGATGAAGCAAGGAATCCCGCCCAGCGAGATCAGCAAATCACTCGATGAGATTCACGGCCGGGCTCGCGAGCAGGTGATCAACGATTTGAAGCTCTTTTTCATTCTTGAGAAGATCGCCGAGGAAATGGAGATTGAGGTTCGCGATGAGCAATTCAATGCGGCCATCGCTCAGATCGCCCGGCGGTCCGGTAAGCGATTTGACCGGGTTCGGGACGAATTGAGCCAGGGAGATGGGCTGACCAACCTCTATTTGCAGCTTCGTGATGAGCAAGTCCTCAGCCGACTGCTCGATGATGCGAAGGTTTCCGACGCTCCAGGACCGAAAAAAACCGCCGCCAAGAAGAAGGAGCCCAAGAAATCAGCAAGCAAAGCTGGGGCGTCCAAGAAGGCCACGGCGGCCAAATCGGCGAAGAAAAGCGACACGACGGCCACGAAGGCGACGGCGAAGAAGAGCGTAAAAAAGAGCGTCAAGAAAAAGACCAAGAAATCCGCGTCCTAAATTTAGCGACAGCCGGACCGCCAATAGCCGAAAAGATGTTCAGGGAAGTGTTTCGGGTGGCGCCCGGATTCGGGCTCGCCCGGATCGCGGAACTCAAGATGGTATCACGATGCGAACTGCCGGTGCCTGGAATCGCACCGGAGCTGATCAAGGCGGAGGAATCGAGCTGATGCACGATCAATTGGGAGTACCGGGGCCATGGGGAATGCCGGGGCAGTTTGCGCTACCCGGTACGACGAACCAGTATCCCCCTTACCAGCGAACCCGCGAGATGTCCTTGACGGACATGTTGCTGGAGAATCGGATCATTTTTCTGGCCGGCCCGATTATGGAGCGGACGGCCAGCATCGTGATCCAACAACTGCTTTACCTGCAGTCAATCCGCAAGGAGCAGGACGTCAATTTGTACATCAACTCGCCCGGCGGATTGGTGGACCAGACGCTGGCCATTTACGACACGATGCAGTTCATGGGGTCTGAGGTTGCGACCTACTGCATCGGGCAGGCCGCCAGCGGGGCGGCAATCATCCTCATGGCGGGCAAGAAAGGGAAACGGTACATCCTCCCCAACGCCAAGGTGATGCTCCACCAACCTTACGGGGGCATTACCGGACAGGCGGAGGATGTCAAGATTCAAGCCGAAGAGGTGCTGCGTGACAAGCAGAGGCTCAACAACATCATCGCCGACTGCACGGGTAAGCCCGTGAAACAGATTGCCGATGACACGGATCGGGATTGCTACCTCAACGCGGAGGAATCCGTCGCCTACGGCATCGTCGATGAGGTGCTCTGCGAGTCGAGCGATCCGGCAAAGGAAAAGAAATCCGGCACGAAATAATCATCGGCGGGGCGGTATGAGTTTGGAATCTGGCCGATCGCCGGGGGTGGCGATGGGAAACAATAAGGAGCTCGGTGGATAAAGATGGGCGCTGTGAATCAACGAGTACCGTTTGTCATCGAAAGTTCAGGCCGCGGCGAGCGAGAGATGGACATCTTCTCTCGGCTGCTCAAGGATCGCATTGTATTCCTGACCGGGGGGGTCGACGACGAGCTCGCCAACCTGATCGTCGCCCAGTTGCTGTTCCTATCCAACGACGATAACAACGCCGACATTCATCTGTACATCAACAGCCCGGGGGGCTCCGTCTCCGCCGGACTGGCCATATACGATACGATGCAATACCTTCGTTGCGACGTGGCAACCTACAACGTCGGCATGGCCGCCAGCATGGGGGCGGTGATCTTCTGCGGCGGGACCAAGGGGAAGCGGTTCGTGCTGCCTCATGCGCGTACGCTACTCCACCAGCCGTTGCTCGGCGGGGTTATGGAGGGGTGCGCCACGGATCTGTCCATCGAGGCTGAGGAGATCATTCGTCTGCGCAAGGAGCTTTACCAAATCATCTCCGCCAGATCCAACACGTCGGCCAAGCAGGTCGAAAAGGACTGCGACCGAAACAAATGGCTCAACGCGATGGATACGGTTGAGTACGGTCTCGGGGACGAGATTCTAGAGCGCATGCCGGCGTAGTGGCCGGCACGCGGTCAACGCCGATGAGAGGGCAGGCCCGCGTAGTAACGCGGCCCCCCGCTTTGTTGGCAGCGCTCTGCTATCGCCGCTTGGCGACGATTCCCACTGCCGAGGGCGGTTGGTTTGCCGTAGGCCCGCGTACGCCTCGCGGTCAGTCGCTACGAACGCAAAAAGTTCGAGAGCAGCTTGTGCCCCTCCACGGTCAAGAAGCTTTCCGGATGAAACTGAACGCCTTCCACTCCGAGCGATTTGTAGCGGAACCCCATCAGTTCGTCCCGGTCGGTCCACGCGGTGACCTCGAACTCGGCCGGCAGCGTCGCCCGATCCACTGTGAGCGAATGGTAGCGCGTAGCCGTAAATGGATTGGTTAGTCCGTAATAGATGCCCTGTCCCCCGTGATGAATCGGGCTGGTCTTGCCGTGCATCAGACGGGGCGCTCGGACAACGCGCGCCCCAAACGCCCGGCCGATGCACTGGTGTCCCAGGCACACACCCAACAACGGCACCTTGCCGGCGAATCGGCGAACCAGCTCAACGCTGATTCCGGCCTCGTCGGGGGTTCGCGGGCCCGGTGAAATGATGATGTGCGCAGGGCCGAACTCGCCTATCTGTTCCAGGGTTATCTGATCGTTGCGGAAAACGCGGATGTCGCGGTCAAGCTCCAACTCGCCGATCCGCTGCACGAGGTTGTACGTGAACGAGTCGTAGTTGTCGATGATCAGGATCATGAGCCAAAGCCTAGCAGGACCGCGAACCCGTAGCAAATGAACCGCCGATCGACCGCGCCGGGCGGTGGCGTTGATGGCAAGCCGAAGGTCGAAAGTCAATCGTTGAATGGTCGTCGCTCAGGGACCGGGGATGCTACCCGCACAATCCGAGCGAACGCCTCAGCCGCCGCCCTTGGCCCGCGCGTGCGCGGCCGTGGGTTTTGGGAGGAAGCGGGCCACCTCATCGGCGACCGCCGCGTGGCCGGCCGGCGTCCAATGTTGATCGTAGGTGTAATAGACCTGCGTGCCGTTACATGCGGCATCTCGGAGCGGCCCGGTCAAGCTGATGAACGGGATGCGTTCCCGCCGGCACCACTGAGCCACGACGGATTCGCGGTCGTCGGATCGTTCGATCAAGCGTTTCACGAATTCGTCGGCCGGCGGCAGCGGCTGCTTGCTCCGCAGGGCCAGCAAGGCGCGGATCTTCTCGGCGGGGATGGAATCGATTACGGGCGGCAAGGTGACGTGCGCTTTGAGCGGGCAGTAGACCACGATGAACCCCGCCCCGGCTTCCTGGCAGAGGCGGTTCATCTCCTCCAACTGACGGCGCGGGTTGAGCCAATGTTTGTCCACTTTGAATTGCTCGGCGGGTTCGTACATGTCGCGGAGTTGCTTCGGCGCAAAGGCGTACCGTTTGCCATACGGCCCCGGCGGAATCGTCAGGGGCAGCCAATCGAGCATCTCGATGCCCGCCACGGCGCCATCGCTGTTGATCGGCCCGAGCACCGATACCATCCAGTGGTCCAAGGCGGTAATCAGCGGTGACTGTTTGAAATAGGCTTTGGCGCGCTTGCTCAGGCCAGGCTTGGCGTTTTTTCGATCGCTCTTGCTGGATCGGAAATCGTTGCCTTCGTAGAGCCCGCACAGGACGATCTTGGGATGGAGGGCGAGGCCGTGTTCGGTTAGTGACGCGAGATAATGCATCGGTGCGTAGCCGCTCATGCCCAGGTTGTAAACCGACAGGCCTGTTTCCCGTGCGAGTAGTACGGGCCAGACGTGTTCGTCCGACACGCTCGATCCCTCCGCGAAGGAATCGCCGAGTACGATGATGTCACAACAATCGGGAACGCTCCGATTGCGGTATCCGTTCTCGTCCGTGGTCAACGTGCAAGCTACGTCCGGGTACCCGCCCGGTGCGTTGGGATAGCTGCGCGCCGCCTTGGGTCGGTCCACATAGTTCAGGGACGCGGCAAAACGGGCCGGCCGGTGGTAGGCGACCGAATCACGGACGTAGTGTTGGCGATCCGGGGGCCGGGTGACGAAATCGACCAGCAGCAGCGCCGGACAGGCGAACATCAAGCTCGCGATTACTTGAAACCATCGTCGCTTGTAGGTTTCGCCCGTGGACCAGTCCACATAGAAACTAACCGCCGAGAAAAGCAGCAGACCAAGCATCGCCCAAAGATGTTCGCGCGAATAGCGACCCAGCAAGGTATGCCGGTCGCGCACGATGTTTTCGAGCACATCACTCGGAATAATCCAAAGCAGCAGATTCGCGGTAATCACAACCGCCAACCATATTTTCTGTCGCGCAATCAGCTTCATACGTCGATCCATGTAGCCCACCCGCCCTCGGCTGCAACGCGCTGAACAACCACTCGCGGATACCATCAACACACTCGAGGGCGGGCGTGCTACATCGCTACCTCGGTCTTCGGTCTTACCGTGATCGCCTTCGGCGACGTCGGACAATAAAACTGGCAAACGCCACACCCAACACAACCCTCCGCGAGGACGTGCGGCGGGCCGTCGTCGGTGAACAGGATGGCCGATTCACCAAGCGGGCATTGCTCCACGCAAATGGTACAGGCCTCGTTCTTCTGTCGCAGGCAGAGCGGCGCGTAGACTTCTGCGACGCCCATCCGGATATCGCGAGGCCGGTCAATCGGAAGCAGGGCACCGCTTGGGCATGCGTGCGTGCAGGCTAGATCGGTGCATACCACGCACGCGGCTGCATCCGGATCGATAACCGGTGTTCCGCGGGCAACGCCCGACTGTTCAGCAAGCGAAAAGATCGCGTTGGCGGGGCACGCCTGCACACACGCTCCGCCTTGTCGGCACGTCTGCAGAAACGCCGCCTCATCGATCGCGCCCGGCGGGCGAAGGTAGATGGGGCGGTATTCGGGGGCGGTCCGTTCTTCGATAAAGTCCGACACCGGCCCCAGCATCTTGGCAGCGGCGGCGCGGAAGAAGCTTCGCCGATCACCTGCATTCTTGCTCGTTTCCGACATCATCACTCCACATGCGTCGAGTGCTGCTCCATGCACAAACGCTCGGGTTCGTTACGAATCAACGCCGCGGGGCGCCAGCCCGCGGACCGGTCCCACCGCTATCGCGGTGGGCTCTGCCCCGCACGCGCGGTCCCGCCGATGCGGGCGGCGACAACCCGAAGATTCCACGGTGACGTAGCACTAGACCGTAACGGAATATGGTATCGCATCGCGTGCGTATTGCGACCCACCGCGTCCGTCTCATAATAGCTGTGCGGTCAGCGGACTGTTACCCGTACCGCAAGAGCCGATGGGTGAATGCAGCACCATGCGAAAACTGTCGGAAATCCACGACCCCGACGAAGTCCGAGCCGCTTTCAAGGAGTACCTCCGCGAAGGGGGGATCAAGTATACCACTGCGCGGCGCGCTATTCTGGATGCCGTCCTGGAGATGCACGACCACTTCGAGGCGGAGCAGGTGGTCTACCTGCTGAAAGACCGCGGCAACAACGTAGGCAAGGCCACGGTCTACCGCACACTACCGCTTCTGGTTGATTGCGGCATCCTCAAGCAGGTTCGCTTCGACGTGAAGCAGGCCTACTACGAACACGTGTTCGGCCAGAAACCGCACGATCACATGGTTTGCCATGCCTGCGGGCGCATCGTCGAGTTCGACTCCGATGAGCTGATCGCGTTGCGCGACAGAATCGGGCGGCGTCACCATTTTCGGGTGACCAATCACCGCGTCCAACTCATCGGTGTTTGTTCGGAGTGTGAACGCATCGAGGCAGCGCCTTCCGACCCCATGTGACGTGGGTTGGGGCGCATGCCCGCGGGTGCCGCGGGCCGCGAAATCCACCAACGATTCGCTCTCGAATTCATCTGGTTTGCGGCGCGTCCCGCGTGGTGATCGGTTGGACACGCTCCCGCCGCGTCGCTATGGTTGGCCGCCAATATTTGATTCGGCTTGTGGCAGTGAGACTGAATGCTTGCGCAGCGTATTATCTACGGAACCTTGGCCATTGTGACGCTTGTGGCCATCTTCCTCGTGGACATCACGATCGCGCAGGCGAGCTCGAGCGTGGCCGAGCCGCTGGGGCGGTTGCTGGAACGCGGTAGCTTGGTGCCACTGTTTATCGCAAGCGTGTTCATGGCCGGGAGCTGGGAGCTCGCCGCATTCCTCCGGAAGAAGAACTACCTGCCCTATACCTGGTTTGCGATCGCTATGGTGGGCGCGATGATCCTGTCACCATGGCTCTCGGCGGCGGGTTTTTTGGGGCAGAGTCCGGCTGCGGTTGAGGGGGTTTCCAATGTCTTGCTGCTCTTGGGAGTGGCCACAATGGGAACCGGTATGATTACGGTGTTCCGTGGGAACCCGGCCGAGAGCTTGTCCCGCAGTGCTGCGACGCTTTTCATCGTCCTCTACATCGGTCTGCTGGGGTCGTTTGCCGTGCAACTCCGCTGTGGTCGGGATATACCCGGCGAGCAAGGCGCGTGGTTGTTGCTCATTGTGGCCCTGGTGACGAAATCGTCCGATATTGGGGCATTCTTCGTGGGAAGCGCTCTGGGGCGACACAAGTTGGCGCCTCGGATCAGCCCGGCGAAGACGGTAGAGGGCTTTCTAGGCGGTTTGGCAGGGAGCGCGGCCGCGGCGGTGGGTATCTGGTATCTCGGATCCTGGGCCGGTGCTACGGTAGGGGCTATTGAATCAGCGATGATCCTGTCCCAGCCCGCGGCGGCGCCGGTACCGTCCTCATTCTACGAGTCCTTGGCGTACATGCTCAACGACGCTACGGAGTGCTTTCAGTTCGGAACGTCCAGAATCATGGCTCCGATATGGTGTGCGGGGGTTTTTGGACTCATTATGTCGGTTTCCGGCCAAGTAGGGGACTTATTAGAGTCATGCTTTAAGCGGGATGCCGATATGAAGGATTCCGGGCAGATTATACCGCGGTTTGGGGGTATACTAGACTTGGTGGACAGCCCTCTGATGGCCATCCCGGTCGCGTGGTTTTTGCTGACAGCGGTCTGGGAGGTCGTCTAAGCCCACTGGCGTGAAGGGGACAAGATGTACGTAGCCACCCCGGGGCCGGGTTTCCCGCGGGGTTCGCTGAGCGAGGCGTTTGGACGTAACCATTCCAATTGAAGACATGTCGCGGCGGCTTGCCCTTTATGGAAGTGCGGACCGCAATCTTCGCCTGATCCGGTCGGCGTTCGATGTCCGGATCAGCGCTAGAGATTCGTCGCTTCGCATTACGGGTCCGGAAAACTCGGTGGCGCAAGCCGGTCACGTCGTTGAGGAACTCCAACGAATACTAAGAAGTGAGCCGGACGTAAGCCTCGAAACCGTCGAGGGGGTGATCGAGCGGGCGCGCGGCAATGGCAAGCTTGATGGCAGCGGAGCGCTTAATGTTTTTCTTCCGTCGGCGGTCATCAAGGCCAAAGGCGAGGGGCAGGCGAAGTACATCCAGGCCATACAATCCAAGGATCTTACCTTCTGTGTAGGGCCCGCGGGCACCGGCAAGACGTACCTTGCGGTGGCGGTGTCGGTGGCGCTTCTTCGGCAGCACAAGATCAAGCGTATCGTGCTCGTACGCCCGGCCGTCGAAGCCGGTGAAAAGCTCGGCTACCTGCCCGGAGACCTGCAAGCAAAGGTCAACCCGTATTTGCGCCCGCTCTTCGATGCGATGCACGACATGATGACGTTCGATCAACTCAAACGATTCATGGAGAGCGACGTGGTCGAGGTGGTGCCGCTTGCCTTCATGCGCGGGCGCACGTTGAACCACGCCGCGATTATTCTGGATGAGGCGCAAAACACTACGCCGGGGCAGATGTTGATGTTTTTAACGCGCCTGGGGCATGGCAGCAAAATGATTGTGACCGGCGATGACAGCCAGAGCGATCTGGGCGCCGGCGCGCCGAGCGGGCTCCGCGACGCTGTGAATCGACTTTCGGGCATAGACGGCGTGGCGCTGGTTCGTTTGACCGTGGTCGACATCGTACGGCATCCTTTGGTCCAGGAAGTGGTCGAGCGGTACGGCGGCGAGGAGCGGGTGTCCGATAAAGGGTTCGGTGAGCCGCCGAGTTCGTCGGCAGGATGTTGAGGTTGAAGGTCGATGGGTGGAGGACCGATACCCATGGCTCGCGTGCCGGCAGGTTGGGCGATGACGGCGGTGGAACCCCCTCCAAGAGCCATAGGGCTCAGGGCAAACGGCCGCGCGGTGGCGGGGTGCCGACGGAAGCCCCGGGGCCACGCAGATACCGGCTCTGTAGCTTGCTTTGGTCTGGACAATCTGGGGCTGTCACACTGTTGAGGTGAAAACGGGCATGTTCTGGTGGTCGCGGAAGCAAAAGAGCCGGCGCGGACAGGTCCGCAAGCAGCGCGCAAAGCTGGACGCCGGGCGCCAGCCCGGCCTGCGTCGGGTCTTATCCTGGCAGGCGGCGGTGAGCGTGGCCTTTGTGGCGGTCATGGCGACCATCCCCATCCTGGGCCGCAACCGTCTGCAGCATTCCCTCGGACAGCGAATCGACCAGCCGATCCATGCCAAGGTTGATTTCGAGGTGCCCGATCCGACGCAGTCCAAGGCGGATCGGATGGCCGCCCGGGCGGCCACGCCAAGCCATTACGTCCCCAATGCGCCGGCGCTGACCAGCGACCGCATTCGCGCGGACCTTCTTTCGTTGTATCAGGCGGCGGCAGCTTCCGAGGAGTACTCGGAGTTTGAATCCGTCCTGGTAGATCGGGGGTGGCCCGCCGATGCCCGCTGTTACAAACGGCTGCGCAAGTGGGTGGAGATGCCGGAGGGTGTGGGGATCAAAGAGTACGAAGATCTGATCGATCGTCTTTCCTTCGATCGAGAATTGATCGTGGCCGACCTGATCGATGAGCCTAGAGATACGCCGAGTACGGCCAGCTACGTGATCCTAACGACGACCGACGCGAACGGGAAAACGACGTCACGCAAGATCGAGCGTAGTGAGCTGGTCTCTCAAAAGAGCGAACGGGCGCTGCGTGCCAGCGCTACGGCGGTAGCGCGCAAGCTGCGCAGCTATGGCGCCTACGAGCTGGCCCCGGTCGTCGAGGACATAATTTTTCGCGCGTATTCAGAGCAGCCGACCATCCTTTTCGATCAAGAGCGCACCGTGGACGCGATGCGGCGGGCGGAAGAGGCGACACCGGAGGCGATGAAGCCGTTCGAGCGGGGCAAGCTGTTTATCGAGCCCGGGACGGTACTGGGTTCCACGGAAATCGGCCTACTCAAAGCGCACCAGGCAGCCTACCGGCGCTTCTTGGAAAGTGATCGGGTTGAAGCCGAGCAAGCCAGGCTCGAGGAGTTTCTGCGGCGACTCGGTGCGATGATTGTGGTCGGCCTCCTATCGACGGGGCTGCTGATCTACATGCGCATGCACCAGCCGCGCAACTTCGAAGCCGTTTTCCGATGTGGCGCCTTCTTGCTGCTGGTCGCGGTAACGGTGCTGACTGCTCGTTTGCTGGAGCTCAAGTGGCCTCAAATTCCGGAGTTGGTGCTGGTTCCTTGCCTGGTCGCCGCCAGCGTCCTTTCGATCGTCTATCCGCGCCGGTTCGCCGTTGGAACGATGTGTATCACGGCGGTCATTGTGGCGGTGGTTGTCGGGGGCGACGTTACTTCTCTGCTCGCGCTGTTTACCGGCATCGCCGTGACCAGCCACCAACTCACCGAAATACGATCCCGCTCCAAACTGATCGAGACGGGGTTGATAGCGGCCGCTGCGGTCATGATGATTTCCCTGGCGGGCGGGCTGACGGAGGGGCGTTCGCTCGATTCGCTTCGGGAGCACATCTTGTGGTCGGGCGGATGCGCAATGCTCGCGTTGCTGGTCTCGTCGGGACTGTTGCCGTTGATCGAGCGCGCGTTTCGTGTGGCCACGTCACTGTCGCTGTTGGAATGGCGCGATCCCACGCGGGAATTGCTCCAACTCCTCGCCCGCCACGCTCCGGGAACGTACAACCACAGCCTGGTTCTCGGCACGCTGGCGGAAGCGGCGTGCGAGCGGATCGGGGCGAATGGATTGTTGGCCCAAGTCGGCGCGCTCTACCACGATATCGGCAAGATCCACAAGGCCGACTACTTCATCGAAAACCAGGTGGGCGGCGTCAACCGGCACGACAACCTAGCACCGACCATGAGCCTGCTGATCATCGTGGGCCACGTCAAAGACGGGATGGAGATGGCCAAGGAATACAAGCTTCCGCGCGTTCTGCATCAGTTCATCGCGGAGCACCACGGTACGACCGTGGTCCGGTTCTTCCACCACATCGCCAGCGAACAGCAGCCCAAGATTGCCAGCGGCAAACACGATCGTGAGGTCCCCGAAGCCGAGTTCCGTTACGGGGGGCCCAAGCCACGGACCAAGGAGTCGGCCGTGGTGATGCTCTGCGACGGCGTGGAAGGGGCCGTGCGCAGCCTGAATGAACCGACGGTGGGTCGGATCGAAAACGTGGTTCATCAGATTGTCCAAAGTCGTGTGAACGACGGCCAACTGTCCGATTGTGACATGACGATGCGCGAAATCCAGCTCGTTGAAGATTCGCTGGTCAAGACGCTTGGAAGCATTTACCATGGCCGGGTCGCCTACCCCAAGGCTGCGAAGCCCCCCGAGGCGAAGGCGAAGTCAGGAGAAACTCAGCGCGTGACGGCCTCGTAGACCACCGAGTCGTCGCTGAAGCCTTTGATGGAAGACGAACCCGAGTACCAGATTTCCGTAACGGCGGTCGGCGTGTCATGCCCGGTCGCGGAGCGCGCGCTGGCCGACGCAGCGGCGGCCACGCTCCGCTTGCACGGTATGGCGTCGGCACGCATTCATTTTGCTCTTGTCGGTGATTGCCGGATCGCCGAACTCAATCGGCAACACCTCGCTCACGAAGGCCCCACAGATGTCTTAACGTTTGATCTAAAACAGCCCGATTCGATCCATGACGACGGCGATCAACCCGATATCGACGGGGAGGTTGTAATCTCGGTAGACACGGCCGCGCGCGAAGCGAGCGCTCGCGGACATGGGCTGGCGGCGGAGCTGGCCCTCTACGCCGTCCATGGCGTTTTGCACTTGTTGGGGCTCGACGATCGGGATGAACCGTCGGCCAGGCGAATGCACGCGATGGAGGACCGGATTCTTTCCGAGCTGGGCTACGGCGCGGTATATGGGGAAAGCGCACCATGAGGGTAGCTTTGTTGCAGATCGAGTTGGACGCGACCAGTCGCTCGCGTAACGTCCAGCGCGTTATGGCGGCCATCGACCGCGCGGCCCGGAATAGGCCTGCGCCGGATATGCTCGTCTTGCCGTCGATGTGCGACTCCGCCGGCATAGCCAACGATCGTTCGTCTACGCCGCGCGGGCTAACGGGGATGGCGGAGACGATTTCGTGGGCGGCCCGCGATTGGGGCATCTTCATCGTGTGTGGGCTTCACGCGCGAGCGAGTGGCGGCTGGGTACCGTGTACGGTGCTTTTTGATGCCGATGGCGATGCCGTTGCGTCTACCGGCGCTTCGTTCGCCGGGGACGCCGATGCGGCGGAGGCAGGCGTTGTCGTTTGGCCTTGCGCGCAGGGGCGGATCATCGTCGGTGAGTCGGTGACGGCAGTTCGGAGCCTGGCGCCGTCAGCGGTTTCAGGCGCGTTGGTGTCGGTGCCGCTGCCACTTTGGCTCACGGGGCATGCGCGAGCCGAGGAGTGGAAGGCGGTGGAATCGCTCGTTCGCAGCGATGCAGAGCGCGGCGACGCCTACTGGGGTCTTGTCGGTGCGGTCGACGCCGAAAGCCCTTGTGCGACGTGCGTCTTGGGACCGTTGGGGCCACCCCTAGGTGAGATCAAGCCTGGTGAGGATGACGCGGTCGTCATCGTCAACGTGCCGATTGAGCCGGCGCGGCGAGCGACGGCATAGGGATCGGTCAGGCGCAGCGATCAAGCAGGCTGATCGGCGTCGGCGTGTTTTGTTTGGTTGTCTGCGAAGGGTGCTGTCCGTGGAAACGTGGGTATTCTGGGGCGAATGGCTGATCATCTTTTTCATGATGCTTTCGGCCACGCTGAACCTAGCTCTGCGCGTGCCGTCACGGGCCCGCTTTGCCGCGCAGCTCAAGAAGCTGGGCAAGGCGGACATGCTGGAAGCGTTCGCGCTGCGACGCCCCCAATACGTGGTGGCGACGGCCGTCATCCGCGCTGCGACCAAGGTCTTGCTCTTGGCATTTGTCCTGTATTCGCAGGGGCTTTTCCGTGGCGAGGCGTCGTTGATCGACGTGGCGATCGTCTGCGCAGAAGCGTGGGGTCTGATTCTGATTTTTGCCATCGCCATACCTACGGCATGGGCGAAGTATTCCGGCGACTGGCTGGTGGCCCGATTGATGCCGGTTCTCAGGTTGATGGGGGCTGCTTGCCAACCGATCACCGTGCTGCTGGGCCTGTTTGATCCCTTCATTCGCCGGTTGGCCGGTGTACCGAAGCGTGATGCCAAGTCGTACGCCGATGAGCTCGAGCAGCAGATCCTCGATGTGGTGCGCGAGGGAGAGCGTCACGGTGCAGTCGATGAAGAGGAGAAGGAAATGATCGAGTCGGTCATCGAGCTCTCCGAGACGCACGTGGAAGAGATCATGACACCGCGTACGGAAGTCGTCGCCTTGCCGCAGGACGCCACGCTCGAGGAAGTACTTAAGACGATTCAGACTCATGGCCACTCCAGGATTCCCGTGTTCGCTGAGACGATCGACGAAATCCTCGGCGTGCTCTACGCCAAAGATCTCCTGCACCGACCCAAAGAGCCGGCTTTTCACCTTACCGAGACCACGCGGGATGCGCTGTTCATTCCGGAATCGAAACTGGTGCGCGAGTTGCTCCGGGAGTTTCAAACCAAGAAGGTGCACATCGCCATTGTGTTGGATGAATACGGCGGAACCGCCGGAATCGTCACCATCGAAGATATCCTGGAAGAACTGGTGGGTGAGATTGTCGATGAGTACGAGCCCGACGAGCCGGACGAGTTTCAGCGCATCGATGAACGGACGGTCGAAGTCGACGCCCGCATGCGGATCGACGAACTCAACGACGAGCTGAATATCGAACTGCCGGAGGACGGAGACTACGAGACCATCGGCGGGTTCGTGTTTGCCAAGCTTGGCAAGATTCCTTCCGCGGGCGAAACCTGCACGCACGAAAACATCAACATCCATGTCGTCGCGGCGGAAACGCGCAGGATTACGCGTCTTCGCATCAGCCTGCCGCGCGAGGATTCGATCCCCTCGGCGGATTAAGAGCATGGTTTGAAACGCGCCGCTCGAACGCCCGGTTGCATCGCGACGTCACCGGCTTGGTGTCGCCGACGTTCTACCGCCTGCGCCGCGACGGAATCGGCGTCTGCGCGTGCAGGCTGAAGGCCTGCGCTATCGCAACCTGGCACATAGCCGATCCTTGCAGGGTCGCGGAAGGTACGGTGTCGGCGACCGTGAATCCGCCGGGCGCGGACCCACGGCCGCTTTCGGGTAGCCCTTCAGGCTGTGGGAAAGAACGGCGTTCACGCCGCCGGAAGTGTCATGGACTCGCGCCCGACGAACCCCACCACACGTGCTTGCGGCCGGCGCGGATTTCCCGTCCAATAGCGCACCGACGCAGTCGGACATGGCATGGCGCGCCCGCTTGGTCGTGTTTGATCGCACGTCTCAGCGCGTTTGGAGCCGTGCGGATGAAATCGTGGATGAAGGGTTGCTTGCGTGGTGGATGCACTGACTGCAAACTCGGCGATCTCCCATGAGGTGGCGGGGTCAGGGATGTTGTTGGGGTTGATGCTCGTCGCCGCCATCGCCGGCGGACACTTTGCGCATGCCGTTTATCTGCCGCGGGTTGTCGGCTTCCTCCTCGGTGGACTCGGGTTGAAGCTCGCCTTGGAAGCCCTACTCGGCGGTGGCGAACATGGGGCGATCCGATTGGCTGCGTTGCGTGAGGCGGAGGTACCGCTTCGCGCGGTTAAGGATCTGGCGCTGGGGTTGATTCTCTTCACGATCGGCGGCGTTTTCGAACGCGCGCGGCTGCGTGCGGTAGGCGTTCGATCCGCGCGAATCCTGCTGTGCGAATCGGCGGCGGTCTTTGTGCTGGTGACCGGCGGATCGTTGGCCATTTGCGTGTTGACCATGCCCTCAACCGAGGGCGGAGTGTACGTGACGCTCGCGCTGCTGTTGGGGGCGGCTGCCATCGCCACGGCTCCGGCCGCGACCCTCGCGGTGCTGCAGGAGTTCGACGCCAAGGGGCCGATCACGGATTCCATTCTGGGCGTTACGGGGCTCAACAACGTCGTATGCATTGTCCTGTTCTACACGGCATACCTCTTGCTAAGCGCGTCCGGCATGCTCGGTGCGAGCGATGGTGCGGAGGGATGGCTCTGGTGGAGCCTTGGTGCCACCATCTTAGGTAGCGTCGCGCTCGGGTTGATTTTGGGGCTGATCATCAGCGTGATTCAAAGCAAGCTCCCGCTTGCGGAAACCTTGATCGCGTTTTTCGCGATGTTTGTGCTGGTCGGCGAAGGGGAGAAATGGTTGGCGGGCGCGGGGCACGGGCTGACCTACAATTTCCTCCTTACGGCGCTGACGATGGGGGCGGTCTTTTTCAATATCGCCATCGATGCACAGAAGCTGGTCGAGTCGTTGCGGACGATCGGCGCTCCGATTTTTGCTGCGTTTTTCGTGATGGCCGGCTACGGATTGCACGTCCACGACCTGATCCACATGGGCTGGCTCGGGGCGGGGTACGTCGTTCTTCGGCTGGCCGGTAAGGAACTCGGCGGCTATGTCGGAGTCCGATGGGCCGGCGGACCACAGCGTACCTCCGGGCGGATAGGCGACGGATTGCTGTGCCAGGCGGCCGTGGTGATCGGTTTGGCTGCGTTCGTTCAGCGAAGCTGGAACCACCCGCTCGCGCAACGCTTTTCGACCGTGGTGTTGGGTAGCGTCGTGGTCTTCGAATTGATCGGCCCACTGCTGCTCAAGCGGCGTGTACGCGATGGTGGCGAAGTCAAGGCGATAACGTTGCTGCGGCGCGTCGTCGACAGTGACGAGGGCCCGTCGTTCTTGCGTTTGGCGTTGGAGCCTATCCTGCGTGCCTTGGGCGCGGCAGGCTCCAAGAGTGACGAATCGCCACGAGAAGAGCTTTGCGTCAAGCATATCATGCGCACCAACGTGCAGGTCATCGAGGCGTCCGCCACGCTGGATGAGGTCTTGCACTTCATCGAGCGTTCGACACATAGCCATTTCCCGGTGGTCAGCGAGGACGGCAATCTGCTCGGCGTCATCCATTTCAGCGACGTACACGACGTGATCTATGATCCGGTGATGCGTGATCTTGTGACGGCCGTGGATCTGGCGGACCCCAAATCGCGCGTCGTATCGCCGGACGTTACGTTGGAAAAACTATCACGGTTTTTTTCCGAGGATGACGTGGGGGTTCTTCCGGTTGCCGACGAGGAGGAGAGCCGAAAGATCGTCGGACTCGTCGAGCAGCGGGATATGCTGCGTGCGCTGCACGATCTGCAAGATGAGCGCTGAAGCGAAACGGGAACCGCTCCATTACGCCAAAGCATGGTTCCGAAGACGCCGTGGGCGATGCAGGATTTGAGCTTGCGCCGACGCACGCTTGCCGGGAACGGTGAGCCACTACGGTCTTCTTGGAGTCCATCATTTGCGCGCAGCCGACGAGACGGCCGCAGCCCCAACGCGCATGTGAAGAAAGTCGCATGACGCGTGAAGCGTGTCCCTTCATGGTTTCAGGCGGTCTGGATTCCAGGGCCAGCGCGCATGGCTGGGCAAACGTGGCCAACTGGGAAGAGTGCATGCTCGCGAGCGTATGCGATTGGAGCCCGCGAGGCGGCATCATAGGTGAGCGCGGACTGGCCACAAATGCATGCCCATGGTCGACCAGACGCCCGGTTGTCATAAACCCCTGTCTTTGAAGGGGGTTAATACGCGCTGGCCCTGGTCTGAATTCGACCCGGCCTTCGACCTGTTACCTACGCCGCACACGTGAAGATGCACGCCATGCTCGGGCGATGGGAGCGCCTCGTTGACACGCCGAAGAAGGCCGGGCATACTCCTGCCGATCCGACAATCGTCGGTGTACCGTGCGTTGCGTGTCTTGGCGTCCTGCTCGGAGAAAAACGATGGCGAGCCGTAGAAAAGTGCTCAAAATGGGTCTGCTGGCTGGCGGCTCGTGCTTGGCCGGCGCCAATGCGGCGCGTGGGCAGCTTTGTTCGCCGGACGGGATTCCGCCCGATCTTCTGGTGCGGCCCAGTCCGAACACGACCCCGTTTGTTGTTGCGTTACCTATTCCGCCGGTTGCCGTCCCCATTTTGGAAAGCGAGCTTGATCCGCCGCCCGATCCGGCGCGACATCAGCGCTACGGCGAGTTTCGACCGGTGAAGTTCTACGAAATCCATCAGCGTGAGTTTCTGCATAGCTATCATCCGGAGATGCCTCCTGCGGTGACGTGGGGTTACAACGGCATGGCCCCCGGCCCGACCTTTCATGCGCGGTACGGCGAACCTATTTTTGTACGGATGTTCAACGATCTGCCGGCGGATCACGTCGGATTCGGTCTCCCTTCAACGACGACGCACCTGCACAACCTGCACACGGCCACCGAAAGCGACGGTTTTCCGCTTGATTTCATCGATCCGGGCAAGTTCCACGATCACCACTACCCGCTGTTTCCGGCCGGTTCTGACGATCGCGAGAAGCTCACGTCGCTCTGGTACCACGACCATAGAATGGACTTTACCGCTCCCAATGTGTACGCGGGGTTGACGGGCTTTTTTCTGATCTTTGACGACGAAGATTCCGGTGATGAGAACGACACGAACCCGGCGGCGTGGCGATTGCCGAGCGGCAAGTATGACGTGCCACTGATGCTGCACGATGTTTTGTTTGATGCGAATGGTCAGGCCGTCTTCGACATCTTCAACACCGACGGCATTCTGGGCGACAAGTGGACCATCAACCGGGTCATCCAGCCGTTCTTCGAGGTGGAGCCGAGGAAGTATCGGTTTCGGATTCAAAACGGCGGACCGTCGCGGTTCTACGAGTTGTTTCTGAGCTCCGGGCAGCCGTTCGTGGTCATTTCAAACGATGGCAACATCCTGCCCGCCCCGATTGAGGCGGCGAGCCTCAAATTGTCCGTGGCGCAGCGCCACGACGTCGTCATCGACTTCTCTCGGCATCAGCCGGGCGATCAGGTGTTCCTGGAAAATCGCCTGGAACAATTGGACGGTCGCGGGCCGACCGGGCGCATTTTGGATCCCGGCGATCAAATGATGCGTTTTGATGTCGTTGAGCCGACCGGACCGGACAACAGCCGCGTCCCCGAAGTATTGCGCGCGTTGCCACCCATCGACTTGAGCGAAGTGGCGAAGGAGCGCATGTGGACGTTTGATTACGACGGCGGCCTGTGGACGGTCAATGGGCAACCGGCCGACATGCGCGTGATCAACGCGGCCGTTAAGCAGGGCACGGCCGAAATCTGGACGTTGCGGAATGAGGGCAGCGACTGGTCGCACCCCATTCATATCCACTTCGAGGAGTTTCAGATCCTGGAATTCAATCGCCGGCCGATCGCGCCCGGCGACGTGCGGTTTTCACGTAAGGATGTGGTGACGCTCGGGCCGTTCGACGAAGTTAAGCTCTTCATTCGCTTCAGGGATTTTTTGGGCCGGTACATCATGCACTGTCACAATGTGGTTCACGAGGACCACGCCATGATGATCCGATGGGATATCGTTGAGGCCTGAATGGGGCGATGGGCACCAAACATGACCGGCTCGATGCTCTTGGGGATGCAGCCATGAACAGCAGAAGAACGATGCTTGCCGCCGGCGCGACCGCACTCCCGGCCGCATTGCTGTACAAGTATTTCTCCGGCCTCGAGGACGCCGTCGGGGCCGCTACGGTAACGCCGGTCCGTGACCCCGGGCCGTCGGCCAGGTATTTCCCGAATGTAGCGTTGCGCACACACCTCGGCGAGCGCGTGCTGTTTTATGACGATCTTATTCGGGGCAAGATCGTGACGATCAACTTCATGTCTTGTCGCAGTGATGCCGTCTATCCGGTGACCGACAATCTCGTGAAATGTCAGCGGCTGTTGGGCGAGCGCGTGGGCCGGGATCTGTTCATGTATTCCGTGTCGGTCGATCCGGAATACGACACGCCCGAGCGGCTGAAGGCCTTCGCACAAGCCCACAACGTCGGGCCCGGTTGGGTCTTTCTTACCGGGGATCAACCCCACCTGAAGCTCGTACGCGACGCCCTGTTCGCCCGGCGTGCGACTCCGACAGGCGACATCAAGCAAGGCATGACGCACCGGATGTGCTGTTCGATCGGGTTGGTTCGTTACGGGAATGAGGCGCTGGGCCGATGGGCCTCTTTCCCCGCTCGTATAACGCCCGAGTCCATAGTGGATCGGTTTTCTTGGGTTGGCATGAGGCCGATTTCGGCCTGAGACCGGTATGGCAATGGCTGCCGGAAAGGAAGGGGACATCATGGCGAAACGGGCGTGGGTATGCGGCAGGATGCTGCTCGCTCTGGCGGCAGTGCTAGCGGTGGCGTCGTTGTCATGCAAACAGGAAACGCCGCCTTCGCCCGAGCCGGACGCGGCGGGCCAACACCCGCATCCGCGTCCCAGGCCGGGCCCGTCCGTCCAGACGGTTTCCGCCGACGGGAAGACGACGTCGGTCACCACGCCCGAGGGGGGCTTCGAATCTGTGGATCCGTTTGTGCATCCGCCGGGAACGAACTTTCTGGAGACGGTCTATTCAAACATGATTGACGGCAACGGGGTCGAAATGCCCAACACGCTGCCGAGCTCGCCGGACCATCCGTACAACCTGCACGAACGCGACGTGGAGACGTCGGACATCGATGTGGCATCGCCCAGCACCGATCTTCGCGCGGCGCTGGGCGCCATTCGCGAAGCGGCCGCATCCGGATCGATTGAGGCCGCGGCCATCGAAGAAGCGCTGGACATTATTGAAGGCAATCCCCTCGAAGGCCGTGTCTACAGCGGATTCCCGCTACTTCATTACATCGGACCGGAGAAGGTCAAGAAGGTGACACCCATTGTGGATGCCGATGGCACAACGATCGGCGGCAATGTGGACGTGCATCAAATCTGGTACGACAGCCATATCGAATCGGACACGGCGTTTATAGACCCCGGCGCCGTGCAGGACGTTCCGTGGACGATCACCTACACGGTGGACGTGCTGGATCGCGGAAGTGACGACTTTTCGCCGTTTGTCATGTATTTCGACGATCCCGCGCTCAGCCCCGAAGGTTCGCCGCCGATGCCGCACGTTGCCATGGATCAGACGTTTTTCCCGATGCAAGAGGGGACGCGCAACGTCTTCGTTATCAAAATGTCGCTGGGCAAGTACTACAACCTGACCTACACCTGGGGATGGCGGGTTCATCCCCCTCGTGTTCAGGTGTCCGAGAACGCGAACAAAACCATAGCCGGCAAATCGCTCGTGCAGTGGGAGGTTGATGTGTTCGGCGAATCCCCCCGATCGAGCGAGGAGGCCAAACTGAACGCCATCGCCATGATCGGCGACCTGGCACCCGCCAAGCGCATGTGGAACGCGCTGCGCGAAGCGCGGGAGGCCTCACCCCAACGGATTCTGGAACTCATGGACGAAGCCGATGCGGCGTTTGATGACTGGTATGACCGGTCCAGGCTGCCGCGCGGGGTTGAGGTCGATCCGGACACGACGATGACCTTGTTCTACGTCAACAACACGATTTACGGCCAGCAAGCCAACGGCCGCCGTTTCCACCGATGGCACGAATGGTCCAAACGGCCGGCGGTGTTCAAGGCGACGCTGCTCAACGGCGATCACTTCGTGCACAGCTACATGAGCGTTGATTTCGGCGGATCGCGCGGATGGGAGAATCAGTTTCAATCGACCGTCGATTTGCTGGGGGCGGGTTGCTGGTTTTCGTTCGGTCGCGTCCACTGGTGGGTCAACGCGGGGGGACCGTGGGGGCTGATCAACGTCCCGGCTGCGGACGAATCGTCCGCGCCGCAGAAGCACATAGTCGAAATAACACTCAACTTTGAGCCGTCTCGCCGGTTACGATTGTATCAGTTCGACCCCCTACATCATGACGTGGCCGTGTTCTCGATCCATTGAAGTGGCAGCGCCCCGGGAATACCCGCGTCCACCGCGCTGCGTCGCCGGGGCATGCCTTTGGGTGTTTCTCACGGGCTTGGGCGGCTGTTCGTCGAGCGGTGTAGCGCTTTCCTCGTCCGATCGGTCATCCGTATCATACGCTGACGATGTGCTGCCCATTTTTCAACTGAGATGCCAAGGATGCCATCGCCCCGGCGGCACGAGTGGGATCGGATTGTGTTTGCCGGAGCCGAGGTCCTACGGCTTGATCGTCGAGCAACCGAGCCGCCAGGATGCGCGCTGGACGCTCGTTGTCCCGGGCGACGCGGTTTCAAGCCTGCTCTTTCTGAAAGTAAGTTCCGACAAGCCCCCGGTGGGTGAGCGGATGCCGCAAGTGGGGGGCGCCTTGGCCGACGACGAGATCGAGCTCATCCGAGCCTGGATAGACTCCGGCGCGGCCGAGTGATCGTGAGGTCTTCCGGGCCGCCGTGGTTCGGCAGGCGCTGGGCGCACTACGCGTCCCGGGGCGCGGCGGATGGCGGGCAGCGGCCGCCTGTCGCCGACCCAGTCAAAGCCTTCAGGGCCGAGCCGCTCTGTGGGCCCGCCGGTGATACCCGCGTCGCCCCGCGCACGATGGTGCCGTCATCAAGGCTCGTTGCGGGTCACAATGCCGATCAGCCTTTGGTCCGTTTTCAGCGGTGCGTCGACGTGTGGCGGACATTGGATGGCGCCGTCAGCCTGCTCGATGGCGATGACCTGAACGCCGAATTGCTTGCGGAAGTCCGCTTGACGCAACGACATACCCACTGCTTGGACCGGCACGATCAGGCGTTGAATTTTTTCAGCCTTGCCCGCCGACACGCCCATCACGAGTTGGTGCAGCGTGTCTTCATGTTCGATCACGGCCAGCGCTTCGTGCTCCAGAACCAGATGTTGACGCAGGCCGTCGAGCTGGGTGCGCACGTGCTGATGAATGTCGGAACGGGTGAGCATCCCGAAGAACCGGGCCCCCTCATCGCCTCCGACTACCGGCAACGCCACGGCGTGACTGCGGGCCATCACGGCGAGCGCAGCGTACAGATCATCGCCGGGGTTCAGTGCCGCCGTCTCGGTCGTCATCATGTCGGCGGCGATCACGATATCCGAGATGCCGTCCTGGTTCATGATATGCGTGATCTCAGGCACCGAGATGATCCCCTGGATGCGGTCGCGATCCACGACCGCGAATGCCGGCCGCGTTCCGGGCTTGAGCAGCGCGGCGAGCTCTCTCAGCGTTGTTTCGGGCCGTACGACGTCGGGCCAATCACGCTGCATGACATCACCGACGCGACCCGCCTCCAGCATGTGGACCACAACATCGCCCGCATGCACCGGTGATTGCGATGCGCTGCGAACCTGTTCGTCGCTCAGCCCCCATCGCCGACCCACGACGTAGGAACTCACGCACACGACCATCAACGGAACAATCAGTCCGTAGCTTCCCGTCATCTCGGTAACCATCACCAGCGCGGCCAGCGGCGTGCGCATACTCGCAGAAAGAACACCCGCCATGGCGACGGGGATCAGCGCGCGACGCAGGTTCTCCGGATCGCCGGTAAACGCCTCAGGGGCGACGGCCGAGATCACAGCGCCGAGAAAGGCACCGGCGGCGCCCCCGATGAATACGCTCGGCCCCAAGACGCCCCCGGGCGCGCCTGAGCCCACGGTAAGGCCGGTCGCCAGACATTTCGCCAAGGCCACAACACCGAAAAGCACCGCCCAAGTCCACCATGACTGGTTCGCAAAACCACCGAGAAAGTGCCCGTCCATGGCGTTTTGAATAAACACGTATTGCCCATCCATGACCTGTGGCACGACGCACGCCACCGCCCCGGTTGCCAGCCCGCCCAGAGCTGGGCCGATCCACCGCGGCAGGCGGGGAACTCGAGCGGCCATCTGCTCGACAAACCGCATGCAGGCGCGAAACGTGATGCACAACAGCGCGCAAAGCGGGCCGAGAATAAGGTACGGGATCAACTCGCGCGGCGACGAGAATACGAGCGTGTTGGCGCCCTGAAGCAGATGTACGCCATATCCCCAGAAGGGCATGTAGACCGAATAGCCGACGACCGATGCCACCAATGCGGGAACCATGGCATCCGTTTCGTAGTCCGGCTCTCGATAGAGCACGCTCACCGCAAAGAGCGCGCCGCCCAAAGGGCACTGGAAAATGGCCCCAACCCCTGCGCCGCATCCCGCGATCAGCATAACGCGCCGCTCACGAGGCGTCAGGGAAAACACGGTGCCGATGGCGGAGCCGATGGCCGCGCCGAGCGCGGCGATCGGGCCTTCCGGGCCGGCCGATCCTCCGCACGAGATCACGCCGATCGTCGCCGCTGCATGGACCGCGGGGCCGCGTATCGGCATCACACCGCCGCGGCGGTGAAACGCACGGATTAGAAGATCAGTTCCGTGCCCCGCAAGCCGGGGACACAGGCTGTGGACCAGCAGCCCGGCGACCAGTCCACCCAAGGCCGGCAGCAGCAGGAGTTCCGGCCTGAACTGCAAAACATGCGCCTGCCCGAGGTCGGTGAACCGGCCTACCAGCAAGGCGCTTCCCTCGTGCAGGCCGTACTCCAACGCCGCCGCCGCCAGGCCGGCGAGTATGCCGACAACCGAGGCAAGCCCCAAGAGCCGGGTCCATCGCGCCATCGGCGTCGGTATTCGAGACAGAAGGTTCGTCATCTCCGACCCCACGAATCGAAGCGGTGGTGCTGGCTGACGCCGCCCTTCCGCCGTCTTTCAGACCCCTTGGTTGGCGCTCCTGCGCCGTAAAGAGCCCGGTAGGGGTCTTTGCCGTCGGCACTTCGTCCGGTACGATTGCGCTATCCGTCAGCCCTTGCCGGACGCACGGACGCGGTCCGTGGCCCAATGGTATCACGCTTGCAGGATAGGCCACCATGAAAACGACGCTGCTTCATATTTTCCGGAATTCGCCGACGGGACGCGAGAATCTCATGCAATCCGCATACTTCTGCAAGCAGCAGTTCGGGTTGTCGCTGGCAGTCTACATTCCCGAAACCACCCAGTTTGGGATGGACCTGGGCGGCAATCCGGTGACGGTCCAACTCGACGGATCCTACGTGGCCTACCCCTCCACGGCGCGGAAACATGCCGAAGACGTGCTCGCTGAGTTTAAGTGTAATCATCACTTCTACGTTCCCGGTGAGCGTCTCACGGGCACGCTTCCGCTCCTTCCGAATGAATGGGCCATGATGACCTGTCCGCGCGTCATTAGCGAGCAATCCGGCCGGATTGGCCTTGGCCACATCGGGCCGAAGGTTCGCGCCCTCGTGAAGAATGCCCCGTTCCCGGTTTTCATCCCGAGCATGACTTTCAAAGCCTGGACCAGCGTACGGGCCTTCTTCGGAGGTTCCGAGCTCGGCGCGGTCGCGGTCAAGGAGGGTTTGGCGCTGGCGCGCCTTGCCCGAGTTCCGTTCACGATTCATACACAGCTTGATGGTATCACCAGGGAGGAGTGTGAAAAGAGGTTATCCGCTGCGGGTATCCTTGGGGCCGTGTCCGGCGGCGGCGCTGAGTGGTCGCTATTCGATGAAGGCACGCTTGAAGAGAATCTGTACGCCGTTCCGCATGATAGCGTTGTGGTGGTCGGAGCAGCCGGTCACAGGCTCATCAGCGAGCTTGTCTTTGGCAGCAGGCTTGAGGCCATCCAGGCAACACTGCCCAATCCGTTCGTTGTCGTTGGACCGGATTGCCGCACCCCCTGGGACCGGCTCCCCGAAGGCGGCGCGTAAGTGCCAGTGCAACGGATTGGGGCGGAACGTTCAGCGCAAGACGTCGGTTGCCTCGTCCTGCCGCGAGCCGGCGCGTTCCGTTTGCGTTTGCCTACTCCCGACGAGGCGCTCGCGGCCGTAGCGTCCGCAGGCCAAGTGACGGAGTTGCTCTCCACCGCACGCCTCGCACAGCACACGCAGGGTGTTCCGGCCCTCACCGTGCAACGGCACGCCATATTCACTTCGAGGTGTGACCTGCTCCGGTATTTCCACGTTGGGGACCAAACGGGGTTCCACACTCAGGGCAGCGGTGCGTATTCAAGCCTTTGAGCCAATAGCCGCATACCTGGCATAGCTGTACGCCCTTGTCCATGAGCTGTTGGCACAGCCTGTGGCGGATTCGTTTTCTAGACACCCATGGGGCACCTAACCCAAAGCCCAACCCGATAAGCCCGCCAGAGACGGCTCGAATGAGGAGTTGTAGATTCCCGGCAAAGGGTCGCACGGAACGTTCCGCGTACGAAACGAGGAAGACAAACGGTATCAACAACAACCATACCTTCAGATGCCAAAGCATGCCGCGGCTTGCCTGCTTGAAAGCAATCTTGGCTTCGCGCCGAGACTGAAAATGCCGCAACTCAGGAAAAACCGAATAGGCAGTCGCAATCGCAACGTCGAGATATCCGACCAATGGCGGTCGTCCTTACCCATCTCTTGATCGTCCCCGCGCCTTCGTCTACTTCTTCGGAAGCGGCTTGATCGATAGGAACAGCTCGTCGAGTTGCTTCTGGTCGATCTCGCCGGGGGCTTGGGTCAGCGGACAGACGGCTCGTTGCGTTTTGGGGTAGGCGATGACATCGCGCAGGCTCTCCGATTTCGAGAGCATCATTACCCAGCGATCCAAGCCGAACGCGATCCCGCCGTGCGGCGGGGCGCCGAAGCGCAGCGCATCCAGCAAGAACTCAAACTTGGCCCGGGCCTCTTCCGGACCGATGCCGAGCATGCTGAAGACTTTCTGCTGCACTTCCTGCTGGTGGATACGAATGCTGCCACCGGCCATCTCGGTGCCGTTGAGCACCAGGTCGTAGGCCTTGGCCCGCACGCTGCCCGGGTCGGTATCCAGCTTGGGGATGTCCTCGTCGAACGGGGCCGTAAAGGGATGGTGGGCGCTGAAATAGCGCTGCTCCTGTTCGTCCCACACCACCAGCGGAAAATCAACCACCCAGAGCACGTCCCAACGATCCTTGGGGATCAGATTCAGCCACTTGGCCAGTTGCGTCCGCGCATAGTGCAAATACTTGCACACGTCCGCATAGACCCCCGGCATGAAAAAGATCACATCGCCGACCTCGGCGCCGAGCCGCTCACACACGTTCTTGCATACCGGCTGAAGAAACTTGGCCACGCCGGTAGCGAATGCCACTCCATCGTCACCGCTGACAACTTTGGTCAACGGCAGACCCCCGGCGCCGATGCCCTTGAGTTCCTCGGTCAGCCCGTCCGTAATCTTCCGCGTCAGCGTATCGGCCGCCCCCTTGGCCACGAGACACTTCACGACGCCGCCGGCATCGATTGGGGCGCGGAAGACTTTGAAATCGACCTCGCGCATCAGTTCGGTTACGTCCTGAAGTTCCAACCCGAACCGCGTATCGGGCCGATCGACCCCGAAGCGTTCCATCGCCTCACGTTCCTGCATGCGCGGAAACGGCACCGGAATGTCAATATCCAAGGCGTCCTTGAAGATGCGCTGAACGCACCCTTCGACCATGTCCATGACTTCCTCACGCTGAACGAAGGCCATTTCCATATCGAGCTGGGTGAATTCGGGTTGGCGGTCGGCCCGCAAATCTTCATCCCGGAAGCAGCGAACGATTTGGGCGTAGCGATCGAAGCCCGCGATCATGAATAGCTGCTTGAAAATCTGTGGCGATTGCGGCAGGGCGTAAAACGATCCCGGCCGCACGCGCGAGGGTACCAGGTAATCCCGCGCGCCTTCCGGCGTCGACTTCGTCAGGAAAGGCGTCTCGATCTCGATGAAGCCTTGCGTGTGGAAATACTCGCGAATGGCATGGGCGATGCGATGACGCATGCGAAAAATGGATTGCGTCTCGTCTCGCCGCAAATCGAGGAACCGGTACTTCAGGCGCATGTCCTCCCCCGCGTCGAATTCCTCGTTCACCTGAAACGGGAGTGGATCGCACCGGCCCAATATATCGATCTCCAAGACCTCGACCTCGATCTCGCCCGTGGGAATCTTCTCATTGACCCATTCACCGCGGCTGAGCACTTTGCCGCTGATCGCGATAACGTCTTCATTGTGAAGCCCGCGGGCGATCTTGTGGGCGGACGCATTGCTCTCCGGATCAAAGCGAAGCTGCGTGCGGCCGGTGTGATCCCGCAGGTCGACGAACGTCAGCCCGCCGTGGTCGCGCGTGCTGTTCACCCAGCCGGAAAGGATCACGGTTTCACCGACGTTTTCAGCCCGCAGGACGCCGCAATGGTGGGTCCGCTTGTTGTATGCAACGGTCAAAGCGTACACTCCTAATGCTTAAGGGCAATCATCATGCGCACAGCCCGTCTTGTAGAGGCTAAGCGTCTGAAAAGCAATCGGGGGATGGACGTTTCGCCGGCGCGGACCGTGGGTTGAGGCGCCACACGCCGACCGCAGCCGGCCTGCGACCAGCCGCCTGGATTGTCCTGCAGCCGTTGGAAGAGTACAAGATCGCCAGACTGTTGAGCGTGTAGGTTGTCCGTTTTGCACGCCGCGAGATTGGTATGCCCATGAATAAACTCGAATTCGACGCGGTGCTCATTGATTTCTACGGCACGATCGCTGCCGGTGACCACCAGGTTGTCGAACGCATCGCGGCCCGAGTCGTGGCCGCTTTCTCGATTCCGATGAGCCCTTCTGAGTTCGCCATCCACTGGGGCGAAGTCTTCTTTGCGGTGTTGAACGCCAGCAACCACCAGGATTTTCGGACCCTGCACGAGTGCGAGGTGGTGAGTTTGCACGACGCTCTGCACAAGCTGGATGTTGACGAAGTGTTGGACCCGTCAGAGTTCGTGGCCGAGCTGGAAGCCTATTGGCGGAATCCGCCGCTCCACAGCGATGCCATCGAGTTTCTTTCTCGCCTCAAACTGCCCGTTTGCTGCGTCTCCAACGCGGATACCGCAGCACTCGGTAAGGCCATGAAAACCAATGATCTGAGGTTCACCGCCGTGATCAGCTCCGAGGACGCCCGATGTTACAAGCCGGAACCAGCCATATTCCAACGGGCGCTACGTACGTTGGACGTGCCGGCATCGCGCTGCATCCACATCGGTGATTCACTGCACAGCGACATCGGCGGGGCGGCGGGAATGGGCATCAGCACAGCTTGGGTGAATCGGGCGCATCGAATCCACGACATCGGCGATCACGCAGCCGACTTCGAGGTGTCGGAGTTGACGGAATTGCTTGGCCTGTTCGATCGTCATTGAGATATGGGCACCTGGTGGTGCAGGTTTTGCAGTGTTGCTGTAATGCCGGTTACCCCTGGAAATTGCTTGCGGAATAAAGGTCCGTGAAGTATTATTTAACACATGGATACTATTTCCGATCCGAATAGTTCGTATCAGGAAACTATAGAACCTCGGAGGCCGGTCATGCAGTACTCCAAGAGCAAGACATCGATTCTTCTGACGCTGGCGCTGATTCTGGCACCGGCCATGGTGGCAGACGCCGGAAGCAAGCGCAGCAAAGGGCGTCACGCTCGGAGCCACACAACGCGCCGCGCACCCGCACGTTCTCCCAAGCGCTCTGCCCGGAGCACAAGGAGGCGGTCGGCTTCACGTAGTAGGGGCACGGGATCGGCGGGAAGGTCGCACCGGTCACCTTCGCGCTCGGCCCGTTCTTCGAGAAGAGGCGGTGGTGCTCGTGCTACCCGCAGCACGAGCAGCAGGCGATCAGGATCGCGTTCCCCCAAGGCTCGCGGGAGGAGTACGGAGTCCCGCTCTGCGACACGTCGCCCGGCGGTAAGGAATTCAAGAAACGGGGCTCGCGGTCATCGTGAATCGCGCAACGCCGCACCCTCGCGCCCGAGGATGTCCAGGGGTGATCGAAAAGCCCATCGGGGGCCGTCGCATGGCGTGGCGCCCCGACCGCAACACAACTCGGTCCCCTCGGCAACCCAGCGACCGAGTGCGCGAAGTGGTGACGTGCATCCGGGCCGGTCTCAGGCAACGCCCGGTAGGGGGACGGCCGGTCGGCCGTCTCCGGGCCATCGAAGTGCTCGCAATGATTCCGGCGCCTTGGGGCTTAGAACTTTCCCGTCCCGCGACGGAGCGAGCGGAATGCGGCGCGGGTCGCGGGCGCCTGTCCGAACCCTCGGACCCACCGGCGGCCGATCGACCGGCTCGACCATCGGGCGCGCTTCCTCGAGGGATGATTTCGTTCTGCTGGACCGATCCGGCACGCCTGGGGATCGCAACTTCGTGGACCATGTGAATGCCGGCCGGCATGTCGACCACATCAATGTTGGCCGACACGTCGATCACCTCGGTGGCGGCTTCTCCAACAACGGTGTCCTGGCTATCGGGCTATCGATAGGTGGGCGGCACCGCGGACATCATGACGATCACCGTGTCGGTTTTGGCGTGTTTGCGGATTTCTACCAGCCATCCTACGGGCACCATCGTTATGCGCGACCCTATCGCCACCACTACGCCCGCTATATTCCGTACCGCAGTTTGTATGGGTATGGATACCATCATCACGGGTACTACGGCGTCTCTCTGTATCCGGCGTACGGGTACGATGATTACGTAGCGGTGGACAATGATTACGTGGAAGTGGACAACATCACCGTCTACAATTCCTATCCCCAAGCTGAGGCCGCGGCGCCTTGTCCGGTCGTTGTGGAAGAAACGGTCGAAACGACGTTGCCTGCCGAGCCCATCGCCGAGGCAACGGGAAGCGTCGTGTACGAAGAAACGACCACCACCGTGCCAGGCGGTGCGATCTCCGAAACGGCGCCCACGGCCGGACCATCGCCTGAGCCGGCCGCGCCCACTCCGGCTGGGCCGTTGGCGCACGCTGCGGAAGGCGGCGCTCCCAACGAACCGACGTTGGTGGATCTGGGCAACGCGGCCTTCAACGTAGGTGCCTATCGAGATGCCATTCGCTATTACACGGCCGCCGTGCTGGCTGACGACAACGACGGATTCGCGCGTCTGTTCTACGGATTGGCGCAGTTTGCGATCGGGGACTACGACCTGGCCGTCGTGGCCATTCGTCGCGCCTTGGCGCTGGAGCCCTCACTGATTACCGAACCGATCGATCTACGGAGCATCTACTCGGACGCCAAGACCTTTGAACGGCACCGTGACAGGTTGCTCCAACATGTAAGTCGGAGTCCTGACGAGTACGAATCCATGTTTCTCGCGGGGTACGTCTACTTTGCGACGGCCGAGCCCGGCAACGCGCTGGCTATGTTTCGGTCCGTGCTGGAGTTGAAATCGGATGACGCTTTGACGATCAAGCTGCGCGACACGGCGGCCAGCATCCTGAGCCGGACACCCGCGCCGCCCCAAGGGCCACAGACGCCTGACGTGCCTGCGGATGCCGGTGGATCCGCGCCCAAGCCCGATGGCCTGTAGCGACATCGGGCCTCCACACGGCCAGTCGCAGCGGCTCCGCGCCGGCAGCGTCACCGACAAGACACCGGTGCCGCACCGGTTCGGCTGGTTGCTGACGGCCTCCAACGATTCTCAGTGGCCGGGATCACCGTCGGCGGTCGCTCTGCTTGCGGCGCCGGCGGTGGCTCATGGGTTCCAGCGACTCAGTGGCTCGCCTTGATTTTGGTCTTGGCGGGAGCGACCACCATCGTCATGCGGCGTCCA
Source organism: Phycisphaerae bacterium (assembly GCA_046753625.1). Taxonomy (GTDB): domain Bacteria; phylum Planctomycetota; class Phycisphaerae; order UBA1845; family UBA1845; genus JADFOB01. Next base: position 35,336 of record JBHHUB010000011.1, read on the forward strand.
TCCATGAGCGGCAGACGTTCCACCTTGATCAATTCCCCCAACTCTTCAATGATGTCCTTAAAAATATCCGTGGCCCGGTCACGATGAAAACGCTCCCGTCCGCGGAAAAGCATCGTAAACTGCACCTTGTGCCCCTGGTCTAGGAATTCCTTGGCGCGACTGATCTTGATTTTGCGGTCGTGGACGTCCGTCTTGGGACGGATGCGGATTTCTTTGAGGGAGACGGTGTGGGCTCCCGCGCCCGTCTTCTGGCGTTTCTTTCGCTCGTATTTGAATTTGCCGTAATCCATGATGCGGCAGACCGGTGGCGTTTCCATAGGCGAGACTTCCACCAGATCCAATCCGGAATCGCGTGCGAGACGAAGCGCTTCCTCGGTTGGAATGACTCCCAACTGTTGCTGGTGTTGATCGATGACGCGAATCGGCGATACGCGGATGCGATCATTGAGTCGAAGTGCTTTGGCGATAGCTTTTGACCTCCCTAATTGCTCGGAACCAACCTCCAACGAGCAACGCGCTCCGGAGGCCGGCCGATCCGTACTGCGTCCCGACTAAGACGCGCCCGATACCGGATCGCTTCCCTTACTCTCTACCTCTTGACCACACGCCGCGATGAACGCATCCAGAGCCATGTTGCCCATGCTCTTGCCGGCACGATCGTTTACGTTGACCGTGCGTTCCTGCGATTCCTGTTCACCCACGACGAGAATGTAATTCACCTTCTGTGATCGAATCCGGTGTTTCTTCGGCCCGATCTTTTCGTCTCCATCCTCCAGTTCCGCCCGCAAACCGGCGTCTTTGAGCGCATCGAACACCTGGTGCCCGTATGCGCGGCTCTTGCTGCTGACCGTCGCCACCGATACCTGAACAGGCGAAAGCCAGAGTGGAAACGCGCCGGCGAAGTGCTCGATCAGAATGCCCATGAATCGCTCCATGCTGCCGAACGGGGCGCGATGTATCATGATCGGAACATGCGGCCGATTGTCGGGCCCGACGTAGGAAAGCTTGAAGCGCTCCGGTAGATTGTAATCCACCTGAACCGTGCCCAGTTGCCAACTGCGACCGATGCAATCCTTGACCACGAAATCGATTTTCGGGCCGTAAAACGCCGCCTCGCCGGCTTCTTCCGTATACGCCACGCCGCTCTCGCGGGCGGCGGCTCGGATGGCCGCCTGAGCCTTGTCCCAGTTTTCCGATGAGCCGACGTACTTATCGCTGTCCGGATCGCGCATGCCGAGCCGCACGCGGTAGTCGCTCATCCCCAGTATAGCGAGCACCTGGCGCGTCAGGTTGACCGTAGTTCTTAACTCATCGGCTAGCTGATCAGCCGTGCAAAACAGGTGTGCGTCGTCCTGCGTAAACCCACGCACGCGGGTCAGGCCGCTGATCTCGCCGCTTTGTTCGTAGCGATAGACCGTTCCGTATTCGGCCATCCGCACCGGAAGATCGCGGTAGCTGCGCGGTTTCGAGGCGTAGATCTGAATGTGATGCGGACAGTTCATCGGCTTGAGCATGTACCCCGGCTCGTCCGCGATGGTCCGCTGCAACAGGGGGATGGTATCGGTCGGATCCAGGTGATCCGCCAGCCCCTCGATCTTGCCCCAGCAGGTCTCCACGGCATCGAGCATGGTCCGAGCGTGTGCAAGCAGCTCGTCACGTTGCGCGGCATCCGCCGTCTTGGCGCGCTGAAGAATCTGAAGGACGCTTTGTATGCCGTGCCCGCGATCCGATTCGAACATCGCGGGAAAATTGGATTCCGCATAATACGGAAAGTGCCCGCTCGTCCGATACAACCCCAACTGTCCGATGTGGGGCGTATAGACCATCTCATACCCGAGGTCGATCATGGTCTCGGTGAGGTACTTCTGCAGCTCGGTCCGAACGACAGCCCCTTTGGGCATCCATAAGACCAGACCGCTACCGACGTGTTCGCTGATCGTAAAAAGGTCCAACTCCTTGCCGATCAAGCGGTGATCGCGTTTCTTGGCCTCCTCCAACTGCTCCAAGTAGCGCGTGAGCGAAGACTTCTTGAAGAACGCGGTGCCGTAGACCCGCTGCAGCGGCTGATCGTCGACGTCGCCACGGTAGTGGGATCGGCTGACCTGCCGGATCTTGAATGCCTTGATTCTTCCGGTGGAGGGCACGTGCGGTCCTCGGCAGAGATCCTCAAAGTCCTCCCCGATGTGGTCCCCCGTGACGTAGAAGCTCAAGACGTCGCCTTCGGCTCTGGTGGCGTTGTCGATCTTATAGCGATTGGCTTCGT
>JBHHUB010000012.1:0-37096 GCA_046753625.1 Phycisphaerae bacterium
GGAATTCCCCGATAACCGGGACCATCTTCAATGCCAGTTCCACGTCGCCGAACATTTCGGCGCTGCCGTGAAAAAACACCTCCTGCAACGGCTTGCGACAGGTGACCACGCTTTCAAAATCTTCATACGTCAGGCGGTATTCAAACTCCGGGCTCAGCTCAGCCGGCATCCGATGTATCTCCGCCAGTTGACCTTGATCAAACCGGCCCACCCAACTTCGGTTCACCCGATTCGTAATCGTATACTTAACGACGGCGGTCAGTGATTCCACCTTGGCGATCGTAGAGCGCGGCACCGCCGTGGGCAGGAACTTTTCAAAGTACCATTGCGGATCGATCGGCTCGGCTGGAAGCGCTGCCCGACCGGGCCCGGGCAGCGTACGCCCCCAGTTGGTTGATTGAGCGTACTGCATACATCGAAAAAAGGATTCGCGATCCACCAGACGCCGCCCGGCGGGAATTTCTTCGGCGCATCGTGACGCAAACGTCAGACCATGACGGAAGTAGTCGAGGCAGATGTTGCCCAGTGAGTAAAACAAATCCTCGTAATGATTCGCGTCGCGCAAGGGCCACGCGGCGTCACTAAACCGCCCCCCGCCGATGTCGAAATAGTCCTCGAACCATTGCTTGACTTCCTCATGGGTCGGCGGGTCGGCATTGGTGATGTGGTGTACCGAAGGTTCTGCGGCGGGCTTCAACGCGATTCCGGCAATCTGTCGGGCGGCCCAATCGATGGGTACGACGTTGCAGGTGGCATCGCCCCGCCCCAGAATCCGCAGCGGAATATGGTGGCGGTCCGCGGTATCGCTACTGTCCATAGCCCGAGCGAGAATCTCCGTGGCCCGCGCCACGACGTACAATCCTTTCATCGCGCTGGCGCGACCGGTTTGACTGTCGCCAAACAGAATCGAAGGCCGGCAAATCGTCGCCACCCTCGATCGCTCGCTCCATTGCCACACCAGCCGCTCGGCCTCCCACTTGGAGCGTTCGTAGTCGTTGCGAACCGGTGGCAGTGTCGGATGGAACACCTCGGGCAAATGCCCAGTTTGCTCGCCGCAGGTGTAGGCCGTGCTGACAAGAACGAAACGGCCCACACCCGCGCGCCCGGCCATCGTGAGCATGGCGCGCGTGCCGTCGACGTTCGTCCGCGTCGGCTCACCCGATCCGTTGGCATGAAAAGCCGTATTGCCCGCCGCGTGCACCACGGTGTCCACGCCATCGAACGCGGCCGCATTCAGCCGGTCCGGCAACGACCCTTCGATGGCCACAACACGATCGTCGGCAACCAGCGCGGCTAATTCCAAACCGAGGTCGGCCAACAGCCGCTCGAGCCGGGCGAAGCTTTCGGAAAGCGGCGGCCTGAGCAAAACCCGGCAGCGAACCTGCGGATCGGCAAGCAGCTCAGCCAGGATGTACTGGCCAAGGAATCCACTTGCCCCGGTCACAAGCACGCTGTTGGGTTCAGGCGTCACGCGAGTTCACCTCGTACCGTTGTACCGTCGGCGTTCGCTCTGCTGCGGTCTGCCCGTTGCCGCGTCGCGCGGGCTGCCTCGGGAAAAACTCGGTTCGTCAGAGCGCCGTTGCAGGACGAACCCGCGCCGGCCGTACACCCGAAACAATGGGGTCGGGTGTTGATCTCCCGAGATTCCAACGCCGCCACGTCCAGGTCGCGGATGTGCGCGGGCAGGCCGTGGCTGAGCGGCACTTCCATCACCTGATGGAAATCGCAGTCGAACAGACGTCCGTCGTATCCCACCGAAAGCGTACGCCGACACATCAACCCGTCCGTAGTCTCAGGATTGAATGCCCCAACCAGCCCACTCATGTAGTCAGATAGCAGCCCTTCCCGCTTCAAATAGTGCTCAAACCGATTGATGGGCATGTTGTTCATGGAAAACAGTCGATCGAACACGATCCCAAAGCGATCCAACAGCTCGCGTTTGAAGCGCCGCTCCAACGCCTCTTGCGGCGCACCGAGATCGGTGCCGGAGGGGTTGAACACGAGATTCAGCGTCAACCCCGAATCGGGCTGCCCGTAGCCAAGTTCGTTGAGCTTTCGCAAGGCGGCGATGCTCTTGGTGAAGCTGCCCAAACCTCTCTGACGGTCCACCACCTCCGCTTGATCTGAGGGAAGCGATGCGGTGACCTGAATGCGATGCTTCGCAAGAAACTCGGGCAAATCCTCGTACCCGGGTTCGAAGAAGATCGTCAGGTTGCACCGGTCCACGACACGGCACCCCAATCGCGCGGCCTCCTGGACCAGGTATCGAAAATGAGGGTTCATTTCCGGGGCACCACCGGTAATGTCGAGCGTTTCGATGCCGCACCGACCAATGGCCCCAAGCACACACTCGACGGTCTCCCGACTCATCTCCTCCGTCCGATTCGGACCCGCTTCGATGTGGCAGTGGTGGCAAGCCTGATTGCAGCGGCGGCCCAGGTTCACCATAAGCGTCGACAGCCCCAGCGCCCGAAGTTCCGACCGCACTCGATTCGTAGCGTGCCCGGAAAAACAGCGCTCGCCCACGTTTTCCAACGCCTCAGCAGGCAGCACCGGTCGGCTGTGTCCCTCGGCTCCACCTTCGGCCGATTCGTGCGTACCGCCCGGCAGATGGGGCCGGCCCTTGACGGGCAGCTCATTCCCGCCGAACAAGGCTTCCAGCGCGTCCCAAAACTCCTGCAGCCACACTGCGCTGGCCGCTTCCGGGCCACGCTCCAGATCATTGAGCCAAAACCGCGACCAAGCGGCGCGGCGCCATTGTTGATAGGTACTTTTTGCTTCGTCGCCGGCCGATCCCGGCTGCGGCCCCGGCAAACCGAACGCCACGTCGCCTTTTCGAAACTGGATATCCAAATCCGGCCCCGCGCAGAGGCAATGCGAAAGTACGACCTGACGCGACGGCCGGTGGTAGGTAAACGCGACTGCCACCAGCGCACCACCCTGGAGCACGAGGGCGTCGGTCGGAAAGATCACCTGCACGAACTCGTCATCCAAGGCCTTCAGCAGGCGTGGATGGGGACTTACCGAAAAACCACCGCGCCGCGCGTATGCTGCCTCCACCTCCCAGGCTTCGCTGCGCAGAATCTCACCGATCAGCGTTGCCTGTTGACCGACCAAGGGTTCGCGAGGCGCTGCCGGCATGCCACTCGATGCCATCGGCGGCAACGACGCATCCGGCACTTCAAAGAAGGGGCTGCCCCATTTGCATCGGGGGCATCCGGAGCAGAAGTAGAGCCGCTTCAATGCCCAATAGTAGCCTTCGCGCCACCGCCGACCGGCCTCCTCTTGCCCCAACGCGGAGCGATCCTGCAAGAATCGATCCCACAACGCCTTCTTATGTTCGATGATTCGCCGGCTGGCGCGAACCCCGTCGGCACCGGCTTGCGACTTGGGCGCAGCCATCGGGCCATCGGGATGCTTGATCAGCGGATTGATCCCCGGCCCGGCATGCATCGGGTGCGCATAGAGCGTTTGATTCGCGCTCCGGTCGAACAAGCAAACGATCGACACGACGGCCCCGTCCTCGATGACGCCGCCCACCACGGGAAACATCAATCGAACCAGCACATCGGTCAGGTTCTTCTGGACGATGGGGCATGGTTCCACGCGCAACCCCCGCCGATCCAGAATGAACTGAATCGAGCGCATCGGTCGGCTGCTCAGCACCGTGGGAACGATCTGAACCTCGCCCCACCGATCCCGGATCAGCACGGGCAACTCGGCGACGGAGCGCTCATGGGCGACCCGATGCATCATCCGCGCTCCGTTTCACCGTGCGGCGCGTGAACGTCGAGGCTCTGCAGGTAGGTGATGACCAGCCAAATCTGCTCGCGGGCGAGCGTCTTCGAGAAAGAGGGCATGGCGGTCGTTTCTTGGTCCGGATAGTGGACAACCTCGCCCGCCCCGTCGCGAATCACCCGAAACCACTTCCGCGGGGCACCTCGATGGAGGGTCGCCGCAAACCGGGCGCTGAATTTCTTGAAGTCGTTGGCGGGGTAATCCGGTAGCGTGGCTGGACCGTGCCCGCGGGCGTCTTCGCCATGGCATTTGAGGCAATGGATTTTGTAGATCACCGCGCCGCGGCTGACCGCCTGTCGATCCCGATGCGCGTCGAACGGGTTGCGTGTGCTGCTGAGCTCCGCGTCGCGGCGCAGCACCTCTTCTGTGGAGATGCCGCGTTCCTTGGCCATCCAATCGGCGAAGGCGAGGCGCCCGTTGAGATTGAACTCATTGACCAGCGCCACGTAGGCCGACTCGTCATGGGGGTCGATCGCCACGCGCAATGACTGCGGGCCGGCGCAACGCCCCAAGACCAGAACCAGGGCCGACGAAACCACGGCCCGCGTTAGCCGCCCGGCGTGACCGGGCCAAGCGCCGGCAGCGTGTGCGTATCCCATAAGCGTACTCCTATCCTCCATTAGATCGGCCTTTCGGCGCGCTGGACAATACCAGTTCGCACGCCGCCAGATACTCCGCCGCGAATTCCGGCGGAAACACCTCGAGCAGGTATTCATTCTCGATCCAGAATTCGATAACCCGAAAGACGCGCCGCCGGTGAATCTCAGCACGCCACCCGTACGCGGCCGCGATTTCCAACACGCGATCGGCGTCCACGGCCACCCGCAGCGCCGTGTGCGCCCCGGTAAATTGCGGCGGCCCCGCGCGGTCCGCCAGTTCGCACGGTTCGCCCGGACCGCCGGGCACAAGCTGGATTTCCTTGCGGTACAGCTCAATCAGGGCCCCCGGCTCGCCGAGCATGACGAAATAACAGCCCGGATGGAGAAAATCATAGGTCGCGCCGCCCACCAGCTCGGCGATGGCCTGAGCCGCTCGCTGCGGTTCTCGGACCGGAATGGATGTGTGGAATAGGTGCATTGCATGCACTCCCAGTAGTAGGACGTCAGAAATTCCGGCCCTAGGTTGGATCGTCAAAACCCTGCAGCGAACCCAAAACGCGCGCTGCTCACTTCCCCTGGATCAGTTGGGCGACTCCAAGAGGTTGCCGCCGCCGTACATGCGATCAAGCGCCCGCCAGAAGTTGGCCGGCCAAATGGTTGACGCTCTCGCCGCCTCCAACTCGAGTTCGTCATTGAGAAACTTCGACCAGGCCGCATGCTTCCACGCCACAAACTTGACGATGGCCTTGCGCCCCTCGATGCCCGGCTGGGGGTTGGCTTGGGCCGCGGGAACAAACAGGTTCCTCAACGAGACATTGACCGTCGGCCCGGCGGCCACGGCGTGCGCGTAGAGCGTGCGCCGGTCCGCCAGATCGAAAAGGCAAACGAGCGCAACCACCACCCCCTCCTCGATCAGGTCGACCCGGGTCGGGAAAAAGAGCCGCACCTTCTCCTGCTCGAGCTGCTTGAACAAACGGGGGCGGTCGGCGACCTCATATCCCCCCCGCGCGACGTACGCCGCCTCACTAATGAAGCACGCATGCGTACGCACTGCGTCGATGATGGCGTCGCGATCCATCGCCGTAATCTCCTCTGATCGTATCCCCTCGGAAAGCACCGCATCGCATCGCATCTGTCTATAGGATGCGCGAAATCCACCGATCATGCTATCCGAAAACTCGACTTTCGCCCCGGAATCTGCAAGATATGCAGTGGCCGACACGGCTCGCCCCGGCCACGATACAATCTGAGGGCGAAATCCGAAGGAATCGATCATGACGCTGGCAAAACACATGACCATGAAGATCATCGTCCTGACGACGATGCTCTTCGCCCTCGTTGGTTCCGCCGCTTGGGGCCTGTTGGCGACACAACGATCCGTAACCATCGCCCGGGACGAATACCTCGAGCTGCGCATGGTCTCGGAGTTGGACGAGCACCTGTCGGGTGCCCGAATCGTCATCGAAACCGGTGCCAACCCCAAAGACGCCCGCAAGGAGTTCGCCGCCGCGCTGGGCCAGTTCCATGCCTTCCTCGAGTTTCAAGGCACGCAACGCGGAGACATCGAATCGCACGAGGTGGAAGAGCAAGATCACCTGGTCGCTTTGGAAGAACATTTGAATAAGGTATCGTCGCTGCTGAACCTGCCGGCCGGCGAGTTGAACACCGATGCGCTCCTCGCCGCGTTTGGGCGGGCGCAGGAAGGGTTGAAGCGGCTTGCCGCCGAAACCGACGAGACGATTGCTGCCGCCCAACTGGCATCCAAGCATACGCTGCAAGCAACCCTGGCGGCGTTGGCCCTGATCTTGATAACCATGCTTGCCACGGCCATCGTGGCCAGCATCGCGCAATACCGCAGCGTTGTCGTGCCGATTCGCCGCCTTCGCGATGGCGTCAGACGCATTGCATCCGGGCGATTCGACCAGCGTCTGGAAGTCGGCGACACCGACGAGTATGCCTATCTGGCCGGCGATTTCAATCAGGTAGCGGAGGAACTGCACGATCTCTATAGCGACCTGGAGCGACGGGTCCGCGAAAAAAGTCGAGAGCTCGTGCGTTCGGAGCGCCTGGCCAGTGTCGGATTCCTGGCAGCGGGGATCGCACACGAAATCAACAACCCGCTGAACATCATCTCCGGATATGCCGAGCTGACGCTTCGGCGTTTGCACATGGTGGCCGACACGCCCGATTCTGCGGACATAGAAAAGGCGCTGCGCATCGTTCGAGACGAATCCTTCCGTTGCAAGGAGATTATCGAAAAGCTGCTGTCGCTGTCATCCAGCGGTGGGAGCGATCGCCGACGCGTGGCGCTGGATCAAATCACCAACGAAGTCGCGACGATGGTTGGCCTGCTGAAGCAATACCGGGAACGAAAAGTCAGCGTGCATTGCGATCGCGCCGCTACGTTGGATGTGCTCGGCAATGAAACGGAGCTCAAGCAGGTCGTGCTCAATCTCGCCGTCAACGCGCTGGATGCCGTCGAACCGGAAGTGGGCGAGGTGCGGTTCGAGGGGCGGCGGCGCAACGGGATGGTTGAGCTTGTCGTTTCGGATAACGGCCGCGGCATGACCGCCGAAGCACGCGACCACGTGTTCGAGCCGTTCTACACGCAGAAGGCGGGTACCACGGGGCACGGCTTAGGGCTCGGGCTGTCGATCACCCATGCCATTATCGAATCCCACGGCGGGCGCATCTCGGTGACCAGCGACGGCCCCAACCAGGGGAGTCGATTCCTGATCGAACTCCCGCCGTACCAGCCCAATGCGGAGGGCGCATGAGCCGGGTTCTGAAGACAACCGAGAACACGACCGTCCTCGTGGTTGAGGACGAAGCGCGACTGCGCGATGTGCTAACGGCCAGCGCGCGTGAATGCGGCTTCAAAGCTGGTGCGGCGCGCTGCGCCGAGGAAGCACTCGAAGCCATGGAGAAGAAGCCCCGCGACATTGTCCTGCTCGATCTCAACCTCCCCGGCATGGACGGGCTGAGCTGTATCGAGATTCTGCGGCAGCGATGGCCGGCCACGGCGGTGGTTATCCTGACGGGTTTCGGCACGCTGGCCGCGGCGCAGAAGGCCATCCGGCTGGGCGTGATCGAGTTCCTCACCAAGCCCGCATCCCTGGGCGACATCGAACAAGCGCTGCACCGCGCGTGGCGCGTCCGATTCGATGTGGGCGAAGATGAATTCGGCGGTACCGCAGCCGCGACAACCGGCGACGGTGCCCGGCATCGCCGATCCGGCGCACCCAAGACACTTCGCGATATACAGTTCCACTGCATTTTGGAGGCATTAGAGCGGCACGGCGGCAATCGGGCCGCGGCCGCGACCGAACTCGGCATCAGCGAGAGAAAGCTCTACTACTGGCTGGTCGAGTACCGCCGTGCCGGCGGCACCGGGAAACAGAAACCGGCGGAGTGATGATCGGAACTCAGAGCCTCAGGCGCCAGCCTGCGGACCAAAGGCGTCCGGATGTCACAAGGCTTGCGCCCTGTGCTCTGAAGAGTGGTCGCCACCGGTTCGTTCACGCGACCTCGAGCGTTGGTGCCTGGTGCGACCAATTGGATTGACGAAGTCGCACGTCGGCGTCATGATGAATCTAGCGGGCTTTGATTCCGAGGACACCCTAACGGAACGGATTACCATCTCTCATGAAGTATATGATGATCTCAATGCTCATGTTCGGCGGAGCGGCCTTGGGGCGATCCGCCGAGGAAGGCAGGTCGACCATGACGCAGAAAACCCAAGCTCAATCGGTATGCGACTTTTCGGCCAAGGATATCGACGGCAAGGGCGTGGCCCTAGCGGACTACCAAGGCAAGGTATTGCTCATCGTCAACGTGGCCAGCAAGTGAGGCCTCACGAAATCGACGTACTCCGGTCTGGAGTCAATCTACTCAAAGTACAAAGCACGCGGCCTTCGGATTCTGGCCTTCCCCGCCAACAACTTCGGCGGCCAAGAGCCCGCGCCCAACGCGGAAATCAAGAAGTTCTGCCGCATCGAAAAAAAAGCGACGTTCGATCTGTTTGCCAAGGTGTCCGTCAAAGGCGACGACATCTGCCCGCTCTATCAATACCTGACCAAGCACCCCGACAAGGAAATCGCGGGGGAGGTGGCGTGGAATTTCCAGAAGTATCTTGTCGATCGGAAGGGCCGCGTCGTCGCGAAGTTTTCGCCGCGCACCCTGCCGGAGGATGAAGAACTGGTCAGCCGGATCGAATCGCTACTGGACGCGGAGGATGGCACGGATTAGCGTCCGTAGCGACCGAACGCCGGCAACCCCGGGGGCGCCCTGAGCCAAGGTGTATGTGGCACCGATTCGGATGTCTGATTGGGTGAGAAACGGAATCCATGAGCGTGGATCAACTGAATATCTCTCGGGATCGAATCGCCGAATTCTGCAAGTCTCATCACATTTGCCGACTGGCCTTGTTTGGATCGGTCCTGCGCGATGATTTTACTCCTGAAAGCGATGTGGACATCCTGGTCGAGTTTGAGGATGGCCATACGCCCGGGTTGGATCTTTTCGCCATGCAGGACGAACTCTACGAAATGCGTTGCAGAAAAGTTAATCTGAACACCAGAGCCTTTTTCAGCCCCTATTTCCGCGATGAAGTTCTCGCTGATGCGGAGGATTTGTATGTCCAGGCGTGATGATTCCGTGCGACTGCGTGATGATTCCGTGCGACTGCGCGATGATTCCGTGCGACTGCGCGACTGTGATTGCAGGCTGAAAGCCTGCTCTAAAGTAGCCAGGGGCAAGCGCAGCGCCGCCCCCGGATTGCGCCGCCACGCAACCGCCCGCCCCTGAAAGGGTCGTCTTTTCTGTGGCGTGTGTGCAACATGGCGCTAAAGCCGACCCCCTCAGGGTCGAATGGAATGGGTTGTGCCATGACCGTAGGTCCGCCTCTCCGCCTCAGGCGGACCCACGGCTACTGTAGGGCAGCCTTTCAGGCTGCAGGAGAGAACAACGCCCAAGCCGTCGAATCGGTCAGGTACCCATGGGGCAATGCCCCGTCCCCCCTGATTTGACGGGCCGGCCATGGTAGCACAGCGGCCATCCGCTGTGCGTTGGCAACCGTCCAGCCGAGGGCGGCTGGTCTACAAATGCAGCCCTCAGGCGCCCGTTTCGGGCATGATCTTTTTTCGCTCGCATGGCAAGAAAACCCTTCGATCCCAGCCTGATCAAGCCGCCCCCGGATGATCGCGACGCGCCCCCTAGAGGGCCGCTCAGCGTTTCACAGCTTACTGCGCTGATCAAAGGTGCGATCGAGACCGCGCTGCCCGCCACCGTGCATGTCGCCGGTCAGCTCAGCAACTTCAAGCGGCATTCGAGCGGCCATCTCTATTTCACGCTCAAAGACGCCCACAGCGAATTGTCGTGCGTGATGTGGAGGAGTCAGGCGACCGGCCTGAAGTTCACACCCGATGACGGCCTTGAAGTCCTTGCCACCGGGCGCATCGACGTGTACGAGCGGAGCGGGCGCTACCAACTTTACGTCCGCAAGATTGAACCGCGCGGCGTCGGCGCGTTGGAGCTGGCCTTTCGCCAACTTTGCGAAAAACTCGAAAAAGAAGGCCTGTTCGATCCGGATCGGAAAAAGCCGCTGCCGCGATTCCCCCGACGGATCGCCATCGTCACCAGTCCGACCGGTGCGGCCATCGCAGACATACTCAGGACGCTCCAGCGGCGCTTCCCGTGCGTCGAAGTGCTGCTTTATCCGGTTCGCGTCCAAGGTGAGGCGGCCGGGTCGGAAATCGCCCGTGCGATTCGCCAAGCCAATCGATTCGGGGCCCCCGAAAGCCGCATCGATCTATTGATCGTCGGGCGCGGCGGAGGATCGCTGGAAGACCTCTGGGCGTTCAATGAGGAATGTGTCGCCCGGGCGATTTTCGCAAGCCTCATTCCCGTGATCAGCGCCGTCGGGCACGAAACCGACGTAACCGTGGCCGATCTGGTGGCCGACGTCCGAGCGGCCACGCCAACCGCGGCCGCGGAGTTGGCGGTTCCCGTGCGCGATGAGCTTCTGGCGGATTTGGACGCCATGGTCGAGCGGCTTCGTCGCGGACCGCTCGCCAAGCTGGCGCTGGCGCGAGCCCGATTTCAAGGCACCAGCGACCGATCCTCGCTGGCCGATCCGATGCTGGCCGTGGCCAAACGGGAGCAGGCGATCGACGAGTTGGCGGCGCGGGTCCAGCGTTGTCTTGGCGACCGAATCATTCGCGAGCGGCGGACCGTAGACCGGTTGGATGCCATCCTCCAACGAATCGCCCCGCACCGGTTTGTCGCGCGGACAGCCATGCGTCTGCAGGACCTTCACTTCCGTCTGGAAAAACGGTTCGCCCGGCGATTGCACATGCTTCTAGGTCGCGCAGATGCGTTGGAAGGTCGCCTTCAACGGACCGGGCCGGCTTCGCGGCTCGGGGGCCTGCTGACCGAAACCATGGGGCTTGAGCGCAGGATGCAGCAGGGCATCGCCCATCGAGCCCAACTGGCCGAAGAGTTTCTTCGCCGAAACGAACAGCGGCTCGACGCCATGAGCCATGTAAGCGTGCTGCGCCGAGGGTTCTCGATCACACGCCACAAGAAGGGGGGCCAAGTCGTCCGCAGCACCCAGGACTTGCGGGACCGGCAGCGGCTTGTTACAGAACTGGCGGAAGGTGAAGTTGAATCGGAAGTCGTCAACCTGAGGCAGTTGGAGTTGTTCGAGTAGCATCATGGCCAAGAAACCCAGTTTCGAGGAAGCGCTCGCGCAACTCGAAGCCATCGCAGAGCAAATCGAACGTGGCGACATCGGGCTTGAAGAATCCATCAGCCAGTACGAAAAAGGCATGGCGCTGGTCAAGCAATGTCGCGCCATCCTCGCCAAAGCCGAGCTACGGATTCAAAAGATCGACGGGGGAACGACTAGAGGACTAGAAAACTAGAGACTGGAACCTGGACACTGGAGCTGGGGTTGCGCGGTTTCCGGGAGGCCGCGCGGGCTTCAAGCCCGCGGCTCCGCAAGGGTGAAGCCATCGCTCGGGGAGAGTGGTCGCGATTCGCTAGTTTTCCGAGGGGTTGGGCGGGTCCGGCTTTTTCGGCGGCGGGGGCTTGACCTTACGCATTTCAATCCTGGCTTCGCGAAGCAGTTCGCCGTCGCAGAGAATCTGCACGCGATAGGAGCCGGGCTGGGGAAACGTCAGGCCGTGAAACTGCAGCGCCAAATTCGCAATCGCCCTCGGATCCTTGAAGTCCACCTGACCACGCCCCTCGACGATCGGCGGACGCTCGTCGTTGGCGTCGACGATTCGGATTACAAGGCTCGTCTGCCCGTGCCCGCCACTGAGCATGACATAGACGGAAAGCAGGGGATGCGCTGCGGGAAAACGCCGGGCCTGCACGGTGGAGAACATGCCGATCAGCGATTGCTTGCCTGTGAGGCGGTCGGTGATCACCTGGTCGCAAACAATCAGGGTTAGTACCTGAGGTAGTGGTTTTCGGCCAGCCATGGGATCTTTTCCGCGCCAAGACGACTCAGCCAGCAATCCTACCGGCATCGGCCGGTTTCCGGTAGAGGATTTGCCATTTGATTCGAAGGCCCGGTTGTGCACAATACGACAAGCGAGGCTAGGTGCTGTGGGCGTGCTTGTTGGATGGGAATCCCGTGTGGTACAGCGGCCCTCCGCTGTGTCTTGGCCACATCCAGCCGAGGACGGCTGAACTAGATGTGGCTGCAGCACCGCGGATACGATGACCGTCAAGGATGAGTCTGGCCGGGGCCGTCACAGTCCAGATACGTTACACAAGAGAGAACAGCTCATGAAAGTACACGAATACCAAGCCCGTGAATTGCTCGTGGATGCCGGCGTCCCCGTCCCCGCGTCCGATGTTGTGGAAACGGTCGACCAGGCGGTGGCCGCGTTCGGGAAGATCGGCGGGCGGTGCGTGATCAAAGCCCAGGTGTTCGCCGGGGGCCGCGGCAAGGCCGGATTCGTCAAACTCTGCGACGACGCCGATCAGGTCCGCAAGGCCGCCGAATTCATGCTTTCCAACAAAATGGTCTCGGTGCAAACGGGCGCGGAGGGTATTGCGGTTAAGAAGCTGCTCGTGGCGGCGGCGGTGGAAATCGAGAGCGAGTACTACGTGGCGGTCGTGATGGACCGAACCCGGCGCTGCCCGGTGGTGATGGTGTCGCGAGAGGGCGGCGTCGAAATCGAGGTGGTGGCCAAGGAGAATCCCGACGCAATCATCAAGCACTGGCTCCACCCTCATCTGGGCCTGCTGGGCTTCCAGCAGCAACAGCTCGTCCGAGCGCTGGGGTTTTCCGACAAGCAGCAGGCCAAGGCGTGCGGCCAGGTGATTCGCGGCCTGGTGGACGTGTTCTACAAGTACGATTGCGCACTGGCCGAGATCAACCCGCTGGTACGCACGAAGGACGGGCAGGTGCTCGCGATCGATGCCAAAATGAATTTCGATGACAACGCCACGTTCCGCCACGCCCGCCTGCAGGAAATGTTCGACGCAAGCGAGGAAAACCCGATGGAGCTGCGGGCCAAGGAGCACGATCTTTCCTACATCGCCCTGGACGGCAACATCGGTTGCCTGGTCAATGGAGCCGGATTGGCGATGGCCACGATGGACATCATCAAGCTGCACGGCGGCGATCCGGCCAATTTCCTCGACGTGGGCGGCTCGGTTACGACCGAGGGGGCGATCGAGGCCTTTCGCATCATTCTTTCCGACGACAAGGTCAAGGGCATCCTGGTCAACATCTTCGGCGGTATCGCCAAATGCGACACGATCGCCGAGGCTCTGATCGCCGCCGCCAAGGAGATCGGGTTCAAAGTGCCGGTCGTGGTGCGTCTCGAGGGCACCAACGTCGAGCGGGCTCGGGACCTGCTGGAAACGGCTGCCCTTCCCGAATTGATCGGCGCCACCGACCTGACCGACGCAGCGCAAAAGGTCTGCAAGCAAGTGGCGTAGGTGGGGCTGCGGATTCGCTAGCGATCAACGAGACGACGCCATGAGCGATTCGCCGGAGCCATCGGCTGGTTTCGTGGAGATCTACTGCGCCCGCTGTGGTGCGCCGATGCGCGTGGCTTCCGAGCACCTCCGGCGCGTTGTCGCGTGCCCCGGTTGCGACGCGGACATTGAGCCGTGGCGAGCCGTCGGATCACCGAATGAAGAATTGGTGCCGCCTCCGCGGCGTCCCAGGAAAAAACGGGAACCCGACATCCGCAAGCTCGCCAAGGCGCAGCGCTGGATGATCTTGCTCGTATTGCTGAACCTCGTTCTTCAATTCTTGCCCCCGCTGTTCCTCAACGCCTTCGCGCCCGGCCCCAGCTTCATGATCATTTGGGGCATTTTGTATTTGGGCGTGTACGTGTTGATGGTGATCGGCACGGTCCTGCTGCTCAATGCGCAGGGCAACAGTTTGCCCATCGTCATCATCTGCGGAATCCTCGCGCTGTTTCCCTGTGTCAGCTTGATACTGCTGTTGCTCGTCAACATGAGCGCCACACGAACGCTCCGCCGCGCCGGGCTGCGCGTGGGGTTCATGGGCGTCGGCGGAGAGGATGTGGAACGCGTGTGCAATCCACGCCTGTGCAGCGGCTGCGGGTATGATCTTACCGGAAATGTCACCGGTCGGTGTTCGGAATGCGGGAAAGTAATTGAAGGTTTGAAGATTGAAGGTTAAAGATTGCATGCCTCCGCTTCCATTCCTAATCTTCAGTCTTCAAGCTTCAACCGTTTGACCTTAAACCTTCTCTAACAACCATGCAGTCAATCAAAACAAAGATTCCCTTGGACGCGCCAACCAAACAGCCGATTCACGACGACCACACCGTCCGCTCCGAGGCAGCGCGATGGTCTTGGCCGAAGGCGTTTCTATTGGGGTGGTGTCGGCCGCAAACCATGGCCATGGGCATGACGCACGCGTCGGCGATGGGCTGCTTTGCATTCCACCTGATCGCTTTCGCGGCCACTCTGGCTGCCCTCGCATTCGTCATCGCGTTTGCCGAAGGGAATGACGACCTTGAGGAGCTCACGTGGATTTTCGATGAATACGATCGAAATGCCGTTCTGGCCACGCTCATCGTCGTTGGCAATTTCGTGGCGATTGAGGTGGGCATGGTGGTATTGGGCGTACTGCTGGCCGCATGGGGTGCACGGGACGAACCACTACGCAGGAGCATGCGATTCGGCATTCGCCGCGTGTGGCTGTGCTCGACGTTTGGGGTCGTGCCGATTGGGGTCGTCGGGGGCTTGGTCGGCCACCTTAACGATCTGCACCGAAGAATCGCTGAGTCACTCCACCTCCCGGCTCCTGCCTGGCCCGCGGAACTGCGGCAGTATCAAACAGATCATCCCAACGATCCTGAAGCAAAAGCGAAGTTTCAAGAGGCGGAAGCCGAATTCCTCCGCGTGGGTCGCGAGAACGCGGCAAAATGGCGCAAGGCAAGGCCGCTGTACTTGCGGTACGACGATGAGTTGATCGCGCTGGTGGTGCTGGGTTCGATCTTCCTCGTCGGGTGGTGCATGCTTCGTACGGTGGCCGCGCCGCGACCATCCCGCGCACCGCCGCGCGACCCAACGTGCGAATGGTGCGGTTACAACCTGATCACAATTCCGATGGAGAGCCGGTGTCCCGAGTGCGGCCGAGCGGTGATTGAATCGCTGGGCGACGCCGTGCGGCCGGGCACGCGCTGGGATCGCCGAAAAGAGATGATGATCCGCCATCCGTGGATCGAGACCATCGCCGGAGTCGTTTCCAGCGCGCAAGCGTTTGGCCGGGCGATTCAGCTAACATCCGACAGGACCGCGCACCGCTGGTTCCTGTTCAGGAGCCTCGTATTCATCGGATCGGTCGCGTATGCAGGCGTGATCATGCTCGGCATTCTGGAATCGGGACTGTGGACGAAGAATTCCTTGGACGACAAGGTGTTCATTGCGTTGCTTGTCGGACCGATCATCGCCGCGGTGGCGGTGGTGGGGAATCTGCTCTTGACGCTGACCGCCGCGGTGCTCGTCAACCTCACTTACTGGCGGCAGGACCGGCGCAACTTGCTACCCGCCGCCATGCAAATGGCCGCCTACGCTTCCGGGTTTCTCGTCCTCTGGTCGCTCGTATTCTCTGCCGTCGTCGCGGTGCTCTACTTTCTGGGCAAGTTCGATTATCTCGGCGCACTGTCGGAATTGTCGGGGCTGGGCCGCGATACGATCGGCGCGATCATATTTCTCACGCCCAACGGCATCTGCCTGATGGTCTACTGGCGCATCGTATTCTCTGGAACCGGCAGCACCCGCTACGCGAATCGATAGGATCCTGCCCGACGCATCCGGTTCTCATAACTCGAAACACTCCCGAGGATTTGAGCCCTATTCACGGGGCTTACCCCGCCAAGCGGCCTGCGGACGAGAACCCACGAAAACACCGCTCAATCACACTACATGCTGAGACCTACGACCCCAAGTCCCATAGGACATGGGCCACCCCCGTACGGACATGGGGCCCCTCCCGCGGCGCCGCCAACCGCCCTTATCGCTGATCCAGCGGTACGTAGGACACATCGTGTTGACCGACGTACTTCTGGGTCGGCCGGTAGATGCGATTCCCCTCGAGTTGCTCCAACCAATGCGCCAACCAGCCCGCGACGCGCGCAATGGCAAAAATCGGGGTGAAGCAATCGGTGGGAATGCCGAGTTCCTGATAGACGATACCCGAGAAGAAATCGACGTTGGGCCAGATGCCTTTCTCGGCGTACGCGGCGATGACCAATTCCTCGACCTGAACCGCGATCTCAAACAGGGGATTGCCGCTCTTGCTCGCCAGCCGTTGGGCATACTTCTTGAGAATCCTCGCGCGCGGGTCCATCGCCTTGTAAACGCGGTGACCAAATCCGGGGATTTTCTCCTTCCGGGCGATCATCCCTTCAATCACCGATTTGGCGTTTTCCGGCTTGCCGATCCGGGTAAGCAGCGCGAGCACGTCCTCATTAGCGCCGCCATGCAGTGGGCCCGACAACGCACCCAGCGCCGAACTGACTACACAGTAGGGATCGGCCAGCGTGGAACCGACCACGCGCCCGGCGAACGTCGAAGCGTTCATGGTATGGTCGGCGTGGAGGATCAAGCTGACATCCAGGATGCGCTCCCGGTTCGGCTCCGGCTCCGTACCGGTCATCATGTAGAGGAAATTCCCGGCCAGGCCCAGCCCGTCGCGAGGCTTGATGTGTTCGTCGCCCTTGCGAAGCCGCTCGAACGCGGCGACCACCGTGGGCACTTTTCCGATCAGCCTCAAGCAGGCCGTTCGCCGTGCGTCGGTGTCCATGCCGTGGCGATCCGGATAAAACATGCCGGTCGCCGCCACCGCGGCCTGCAGGGCATCCATCGGATGCCCCAGCTCGGGCAAGCATTTGATCAAATCGACGATGCGGTACTTTAAGCGACGGTGGTGCGTAATCCCGTCGACGAACTCGTTCAGCTCCGTTTTCGTCGGAAGATGTCCATACAAGAGAAGAAACGAGGTTTCCTCAAACGTACTGTTCTCAGCCAGCTCATCAACGCTGATCCCGCGATACTCAAGGCGACCGGCCTGACCATCGACAAAGCTGACCGACGATTCCGCGATCGGTATACCTTCCAGACCTGCTACTACTTCACCGGGCATTTTTGTAATCCTTTTTTTTTGGAACGCTGGCCGAAACCCCGGCCGTGGTCGCCGCACATGCTCAACGGCCACAGGATTTGCGCACCGTCGCCTACCATCCGTGCCAACGCGTCTTGGATGCTCAGCCCGCCAAGCGCCCGATTACGGGCGACTCCATCCACGCCCGCCAGACCAGACTAAGGTACCCGCTCCCGATTCAATCGTCCATAGATGGTAGAGACGTCCGCATAACCGTCCCAGCCTCAGCAGCCTGCTGTTGAAGAACTGGTTGTCTTGTGTGGCGACGGCTTCCGACCGGTGAAAACGGGCGACATCGCCTGTCCAGGTGGGCCGGTATCGGGAGAATCACCGGCAAAATGTCGATGCCTCACTGTTTCAACAGGCCGTTAGGATGGGTCCGGGCTCCGCGGCACGGCGACCGGCACGCCCCCTACCGACACCTCCGATCCGGTTCGTCTGCCCGTCGCGAGCAGGCTGCGCAGCCAAGCCTGGCCGTCCAAGAAGAGCGTGAACATAGCGGGAACGACGAACAGCGTGAATAGGGTCGACACCAGCAGCCCGCCCAGCACCACGCTTCCCAAGCCGCGGTAGAGTTCGCTGCCCGCGCCGGACATGACCACCAACGGACACATGCCGAAAATCGAGGTCATGGCACTCATGAAAATCGGGCGCGTGCGCGTCTGCACCGACAATGCGATGGCTTCCGGAGAGGCCATTGCGTCGCGGCGCATGTAGGTCAGCGCCTGATGCACGATAAGGATCGCATTGTTGACCACAATGCCAATGAGAATCACGAACCCGAGCATGGTAATGACGTCGAGCTGTTGGATGGGCGAGGCGATGTCGTACAGGCTGACCTCATGGACAATGCGCAAAGCGGCGAATCCACCAACGGCCGCGAGGGGCACCGAAAACATGATCACAAAAGGATAGGCGAAGGACTCGAACAGCGCGGCCATGAGCAGGTAGGTGATCAACAAGGCCAGGATCGCCCGCGATTTCAAGCAGGCGACGACCAAGCCGGGGTGCAGCACCGCCAGCAAAAACGCGATGGCCGCCAACGAGAGCAGGACCGCC
The DNA here is from genome assembly GCA_046753625.1 of Phycisphaerae bacterium. Classification (GTDB taxonomy): domain Bacteria; phylum Planctomycetota; class Phycisphaerae; order UBA1845; family UBA1845; genus JADFOB01. The sequence goes on from JBHHUB010000012.1 coordinate 18,124, forward strand.
AACGTAGCCGCGCGCGGGCCCAGGGTGATCCGCGTGGCGATGGTCACGATTGTCAGTACCAACAAAGCCAACCCAACCACCTTCGCTGCCGACAGACCCCAGAGCCGGATCGCTTCGAGGTGGCTGAAATCGCCGATGAGCGCTTGCTGCGTTTGCGTGAGCTTGTCCGCCGTACCGGCCAAAGCAGTGATCACGTTGCTCGGGATCGCGCCCGACGCCCTCAGCGGCGCGATGACGTCCTGTTCGAGTTCGCGCATAGTCTCCTGCAGCGGCACTCCGGTCTTGGGTTTGACCTGCAGCGTCACGGCGTTCATCTCTTCGATGTGGTTGATCTGCTGCGGCCCCATAGTGCGCCTGATCCGCACGGCCGAGGCGATGGGAACAACATGCCCGGAGGGCGTGTAAATCGGCACCTGAGCGATTTGCTCGGTAGTGGCCTTCCGCGTGCCGGCGATTTTGAGGACCATGTCGATCTTGTCGCCCGCGTCGTTGAACTCGCCGACGAACGCACCGTCGATGCACGCCTCCACGATGAACCCGATGTCGCGCACGTCCAAGCCCAAATCGGCAGCCTTGTCGCGATCGGGAATCCACTGCACTTCCGGCTGCCCCAGGTTGTAGCTCGATGGACTGGGTCGCGGATAACCGTATCCCGCGTCCATGACCTTGCGCACCAGCGCGCCGGCGGCGGCGACGAGTGCCTTCGGATCGTCACTGCGCACTTCGAGTTCGACATTGTTGCCGCTGGATGTTCCCGTCGAAAACAGGGAAGACTGCTGGAATATCGCCATGGCCCCGGGGATGCGCCCACCGGCGCGATTCATAACATTTTCCAACGGCTTGACGTTCGTGTCTTCCTGGGAGGTGCAGCCCATAAAGGCGCCGCCTCCGAACGATACGAAGAAAAAGTTCAGGATGGGCGGCGACGCGACCGTGACCGACCGCTCGTTCTGGCGTCCATAACGTACCTCGACGGGGGGGATGGAGGCCAGCGTTTCGGGCCGATGGATGTCGGCCTCCCATACGGGCCTCAAACCGTCGTTCGGATCGTTCGGATCCCCCTCCTCAACGATTTCCGCCATGCGCTTGAATTCCTCCACGGAATAGCCCGGTGGCGTAATCAGAAAACCGAAGACCAGATTCTTGTTGCCCGCGGGCAGGTATTCCGAGGCGGGCATCAGCAGCCAACTACCGCCGACGGCCAACCCACTCAACCCGAGCACGGTCGCCACGCGCAGCGGCGCACGCCGGTTGATGCGGCGCACGAGCCCACCGGCCCACTGCGCCGGCCGCCATGTGCTGTCACGTCCGGCCGTCGTTGCGCTGGCGGCGCTGAAGAATCGAGAAGCAAGCGGCGGAATCACCAGAATGGAAACGACCAGAGACAGGCCAACGGCCGTTGAAATGGCGATCGCTATGTCCTTGAAGAGCTGACCCGCCTCCTGCTGGATAAAGATCACCGGAAGAAACACGGCCATGGTTGTAAGCGTACTCGCCAGAATCGCGCCCCAGACTTCCTGCGCACCGTCGAGCGCCGCCTGAATGCGTGATTTGCCCATGGCGCGATGGCGGTAGATGTTTTCAAGCACGACGATCGCGTTGTCGACGACCATGCCGACGGCGAACGCCATCCCCGCGAGCATGACGACGTTGAGCGTCCGCCCCAACATCGTAATGACCAGAAACGTACCCACCGCGCAGATCGGAATCGCCACGGCGATGATCCCGGTGGCACTCATGCTGCGCAAGAACAGCCAGAGGACGGTAACCGCCAGCAGGCTGCCGATTAAGATATTCTCCACGACGAGCTTGATCGATCCCTTGATGTAGGTGGTTTCGTCGTAGACCTGCGTCAGTTCCAAGCCGAGACCGCGCGGCTCGAGGATATCCTTGTTGACTAGGCGAACCTGCTTCTTGAGGTTCTTCATGGTTTGCATCACGTTGCTGCCCGTCTCGCGTCGGGCGGGCATAGCGATGACGAATTCCCCCTTGCTGCGCACGAACGAGAACTGCTTCGCATAGCCGTCGATCACCTTCGCAACATCACGGATCAAGACGGGGCCGCCGTTCTTGTAGGCGATGACGGTATGGCCGATGTCCTCGATGCTGCGGTATTCGCCGATCGTACGGTAGGTGTAATCGCGCTTGCCTTTTCTCAGCGTACCGGCGGAGATGTTCTGATTCTGCCGCCGCAGTGCGGTTTCGATGTCTCGCAGATTGATTCCCCGTGCGGCCAGCAGATGGGCATCGACCTCGATTTGTATCTCCCGCTCCAACCCGCCGAAGACGTCTACCGAGGCCACCCCGTCGGCGCGTTCCAGGATCGGCTTGACGCGGTCTTCGATAAACGTCTTGAGCCGGGCCACCTGCGCGTCGTCGCCCTTGGATCGCAGCATCATCCAAGCGATCGTATTGGCCATGTCGTTGTCGGTCGCCGCCATCACCGGCTCTTCAACCTCTTCCGGATAGCCGCTGACCTGCCTGAGTTTGTCGGAAACGTCGCGGTAGGCGATGTCCTTGTCCACGCCGACGGGAAACTCGAGACGAATCGTCCCCTCCCCTTCCGACGATTGCGACGTCATTTTCTTGAGGTTGCTGACGCTTTTGAGTTTGTCCTCCTGCCGGTCGATGATCTCGCTTTCGATCTCCAGCGGGCTCGCGCTGGGCCACCGCGTTGTCACTTTGATGATGGGGTGGTCCACATCCGGAGTGAGCTGAATCGGAATGCTGAATATGCTCAGCGTGCCGAACAGAAGCAATAGGATCACTCCGACGGCGATCTTGACGGGGTTTTCGATGGCGAATCGAATGAGCCCCATTACGCCCCCCCCTTGGAACCCGCATCTTCCGATCGCCGACCGGGCTGCGCGGGAGCCTGCGGTGCCCGCTCCGGCGCGGAAACGGCAATCGGCGTGCCGTGCTCATCGACAATAACGATGGCCTGAGGGAAAGGAAGCATTCGCTCGTTACCGCGCGTGATGACGCTCATCCCCGGATGGACGTTGCCCGAAGTAATCGCGATCCAATCGCCCGCTTCACCGCCTGTGGTCACCGGCATGAGCATGCCGCTTTGTCCTCCGTGGCGATCCGGCATGGTGATCGCGACATGCGTGGTACCGTTCTTCTCGACGATGGCGTCCTTGGGCACGGCCACCATGGGTTGGGCTTCGCCCGAGGGCATCGTCACGCGTGCGAACATCCCCGCCGCCAGATGATGCGCCTCGTTGGGAAGGCTGATTTCGATGGGAAACGTCCTGGCGCTGGCATCCGCTTGGCGCAGGATGTGCTTGACGGTTCCGGCGATGTTTTGCTTCACCGCATCCACGTGCACCGCTGCCGCGTCTGAGACATGAACGAACGGAAACACCGACTCCGGCGCGTCGACCCGGACCAGCACCGATGAAAGATCAACCAGGTCCACGACCGTTCCGCCCACCGCAAGCCACTCGCCTAGCTCCGCCGAACGGCTCGCCACAAATCCGGAAAACGGCGCATGAATGGCCGTCTTGTCCAATTCGCTCTTGAGCCGATCCACAACCGCCTGCTGCGCAGCCACATCAAAGGCGGCTCGCTCGATCACTTCCTTACGCGGCCCCTGCACCCCCAACTGATAGGCCGCATCCGCGGCGATCTTGCGCCGCTCGGCCCGTTGGTAATCCGCCCGCGTGTCGTAGACCTCCTTCGCGTTGGAGCTCGCGCCTTCGTAGAGCTTGGTGACGCGCTCCATTTCCGCCTTCCACCGCACCAGATCCGCTTCGGCCTCATCCACCAGTGCTTTGAGCCGCCGCAAATCCTCCGGCCGGGTTCCCGCGACCAACTCCCGATGGCGCGCTTCCAGCGCACTGAGGCCGGCTTTGGATTCCTCCCATTGGTGGCGAATGGTGTCGTCGTTGAGCTTGCAGAGAAGATCGCCGCTGTTGACGAAATCGCCCTGGCGAATGGGCATGTCCGCAACGATACCCGCCATAGGCGAGCCGACTCGGCTAACGCGTACCGCATGAACCGTGCCCACCAACGTGATGGTGGCCGGCGCTTGGACGAGTTTGGCTTGAGCCACAACAACTTTAGACGCCGGTCGCTGCGCCGGCACGGGCTGAACCGCAACCATCAGGCTTACGCCGACCGTCACCCAATTCTTCCCTATAATCATAACTCTTGACTCAAAAACGGGTTACGCTCGCGCTGGCAAGTTTGTCACCGCCGACGATATACTATCCTCCCGAGGGGCGTACGAAAAGACCTGAGCACCGCCGTGTCGGAGATTTTCGTCGTGCTCCGAAACATCGCAAAATCATCGTGGTTGGCGATGTTGGATCTGCTCTACCCGCCGAGATGTCTCGCCTGCATGGCGTACATCGGCTCAAAGCAAAGTATTTGCGACGCCTGCGCCGAGGCGATCGGCGACGAGCAAAACGCCCGTTTCTGTCCCCATTGCGCAGCCCCGACCAGCGATGCGCTGGCGACGGACGGGCGCTGCCCCCGCTGCCGCGAGCGAAAGAGCCACATTACCGGAACCGTATGCAGCGGCATCTACACCGGCGCGCTCGGCCGGATGCTTCGGATCTACAAGTACCAGGGCCAAGAGCGGTATGAATCGTTGATCGGGTCCGCGGTCGCCATGGCGGCTCAGGAGGCCCCATGGGTAGGCCGAATTGAAGCCGTTGTTGCGGTTCCGACCCACTGGTCTCGGCGCCTGGTCCGCCGGTTGCATGCAGCAGACCGCTTGGCCCTCCGGGTCGCCCATCGCCTGGATCTCCCGAAAGCCGCCGTCCTCCAGCGCATTCGAGGCGGCCCCAAGCAGGTGGGTCTCACCTACAACGCCAGGCTGGCCAACGTGCGCAATGCATTTGCCGTAAGTAAAGACGTCAAGCTGGATGGCCCCCGGCTCCTGCTCGTCGACGATGTGACGACCACGGGTGCAACGCTGGAAGAATGCGCGCGAACCCTGGTGCGGGCGGGGGCAGCGGAGGTGTACGCTGCTGTCTTCCTGGCGGTCAATTGGGATCCTCGGCCCCGTGAAGTGCTGGGTTGGGCGTAGTTCCTGACGAGCGAGTCCGCGTCTTAAGCGACGTTCTAGCGGAGCATCGCGGCCACAAAAGCGATTAGGATTAACACCGCGGCCACCATCCAGACGGACTTGCGCCAAGGGTGTTGCGGATAGATCGGAACAATCCAATCGCCACAGGCCGGACACTGCTGTGCGTCTTCATGGACCGATTGGCCGCACGCCGGGCAGACCAGACACTCACTCGATGCGTCACCGTCGTCCTCGAAGGCATCATCCTCGCCCGGCTCGAAGCCGCCCCATTCAGATTCGTCGTAGTCGTGTTGATCCCGCAAGTGCGATTCCTAATCCGCCGCTTCCCTCGAACCGCGGGCACCAGCCCGCGCGGCGCCCCGGCGGGTGCCCCATCTCCTTGGGTGGCCCACCTCCTTTCGGAGGTGGGGGAGCCGATGATGCCGACCGGCGCCGAGGTTCGCCGAAGTTGAGCAACACGGCGCGTTTGATCGGGATTAGGGCTCGACGATCGGGGACTCTTCCCCGGCCCCTGACACCCGTCCCCCTACGCCCGCAATCCTCCTCGCGTCAGCGCATCAGGCATCGCGATCCGCCCTACCCTTTGTGTTCTCGGTATCCTCTGTGGCTCGGAATTCCTAGCCCTCCGGCGGCGGCGAAGATTTAATGATCTCGAGCATCTCCTTAAACGCCTTCGTGTCACAACGGCCGCATAGTTCGAAGAGCACGCTTTCCACCGTCGTTATCTGGGCTCCCGCCTGCCGCATCCGCTCAATGCCCATTTCGGCGTCCAACCGGCCGCGCGAGCCGACGGCGTCGGCACAAACGAACACGTCGTAATCCATGGTCCGCAAATCCAGCGCCGTCTGCAGCACGCAGATGTGGGCCTCGATTCCCGAAACAATGACCTGCGGCCGGTCGATCTCCCGCATCGTTCGGCGCAGCGGCTCCCAGCCGCACGCGCTGAACGTCGGCTTTTCAACCACGGTCGCCCGCAGGCTGTTGCATCGATCGCGTATCCCCGGGTCCGTCGGGCCGAGCCCCTTGACGTACTGTTCCGTGGCTACAACGGGCAGCCCGAACACGTTCGCCCCCCGCAGCAGCTTGGTAACCGCCTCCAGCACGCGCGTCTGATCTGGAATCAGGGGCAGCAGCTTCTCCTGGAGATCGATGACCAGCACAAAGGCGAGATCAACGTCGAGTTTACCGGCACGATACATGGATGTCCTCGCGATGGAGCATTGACTCCGCCAGGTGCCTGCCCGGGTGATACCGTTCTCGTCACCCTGACAAACCCGTGCTGGGGCGCACATCCAACCCATTCCGCGGAACCACGAGGGCTCCGGGAGACGCCCCGACGTTCGCCACCGCTGGAGCGGCGCTCGGTCCAGCGAGCCCGCGCACCGGTATCGTATGTCAGAGGGAGGCAATCGCAACCTCCACGCGCACGAACCACGAACCCCAGGGCCCGTGACAGGTTAGCGTGGAAGGGTCCACCGACTCTGTCCCGCGCCGTCTGCCTTGGCGGCGATAATAGACCGTGGCGGGAATTTCCCGGGCGCGAAGTGTGTTTGAGGGGTCGCCAACGAGATGGCGATACTGCCGCCGTGGATTCCGCTATGGAAAAAGACCGCGCCGTCGTCCGATATAGAGATGATCGGCCTAAAGCATGCGATGAATGGCGCGGTATGAGGCAGGGAACGCCCCACACGCGGTAAGCCCGCAGTTTGGAAGAGCGGCCGCTGCGCGGGCGCAAAGTGTGTGGCCCAAAAACGACCCACAAGGAAACGTACATTACGATGGGAATCGCTGAATCGTTGATTTCGGGAATTCGAGGGCTGTTTGATCGTTCGTTCGATCCGGAAACCGCCCGAAAGCTGCCCCGCGTCAGCGCCGGCGGACAGAGCAACATCCCCGGCTTGTACCTGGTCGGCGAAATCGCCGGCACACCGCTGATCAAGCTCGGGCTCAACGCCGGCGTCGAACTAATCGATCGCCTCGCAGCCGAACTCGGATCCAACCAAGGTGGTGGCAACGCGGCTGCAACGAATGGCCCCCCAAGCAACGCCAACGAGCGGATGTACGACGTGCTCATCGTCGGTGCCGGCAGCAGCGGGCTCGGTGCGGCCGATCGGTGTCAACAGCTTGGCCTGCGCTATATAGTAATCGAACAACAACGAGCCGGGCAGCTCATTCGCAATTTCACCAAGGCCAAGCCGCTTTTCGCCGAGCCCGACGGCGTAGCGCTCAAATCACGACTATGGTTCGAGGAATGTCGTAAGGAAGAATTGCTGGCCAAGTGGGATCAGCAGATTCCCGAACTCGGGCTTAGCATCAACGAATTCGAGCAAGTGGCCGACATCCGGCGAGAAGCGGGCAGCGACGCGTTCACTATTACGACCGACAAATCGGCCTACCGCGCACGGCGCGTGGTGCTGGCGATCGGTCGGGCCGGAAACCCCCGCAAGTTGCGCGTGGATGGGGAGACGGACCACGCGGCCAAGATCAGCCAAAATGTGGCCGACCCCGACGAGTGGAGCGATCGGGACATCGTCGTCTTTGGTGCCGGTGACGTGGCCTGCGAAGCGGCCGTCGTTCTCGCGGATCGCGGCAATCGGGTCGCGCTGGTGGCACCCGATAAGGAGTTCACCTTTCCCAAAAAGCGCAACATCGACGCCGTGCAGGAGCGAGTCGCATCCGGCAAAATCAAGCTTTACCTCTCGCACAAAGCCGTCGCCGTCACGGAATCGCATATCAAGATCGCCCATACCAAAACCGGCGACAAGACGAACCTGCAATACGATCACCTGTTCCGCTGCATCGGTGCGGACTTGCCGCTTAAGTTTTTTGAGCGCGTGGGCATCAAACTGGAAGGCACCTGGGACGCAGCCCGCTGGCTGACCCTGGTCGTCGCCTTTGCGATTTGTTTCACGATTTACGCCGTGAAAAAACCCGCTTGGCCCTTTACGCCCGGTTCGGTGTTCGAATCCACCCCCAACGCCATTACCTGGATGACGCCGGCGTTCCTCGGCCAAGCGGTTCGCGTCGATCCGGTGTTCTACTACGCCGCCCTCTACTCGCTCGTGATGACGATTTTCGGGCTGAAGGCCTATCGCCGCTGGGGCGTGGCGTACAACGACGCCTATCAGAAAAAGCGCTACCTTTCGCTAATCGTCGTGCAGTGGACGCTCGGGTTCATCATCCCGGCCATAGTCATGTATTGGGTCCACTTCAAAGTCGGCGATAACATGTGGCTGGGGCGATCGGGCAACTATTGGCATGCGTTCGGCTTGGAACTGGCGTTTCCGCTCTATTTCTCGATGTTCTTCTACGACGTTGGCCTGTTTTACCTCGTCTACGGCTTGCTCTCCACCTTCGTTGTCATACCCATCTTTGCGATCTTTCACGGCAAGCGCTATTGCACCTGGTTCTGCGGTTGCGGGGGCTTGGCGGAAACATTGGGCGATCGCTGGCGGCATCTCGCTCCGAAAGGCAAGCTCAGCCGGCGCTGGGAGTGGATGAACGCGGCCGTGCTGGTCTGGGCGTTCGGTGCGGCCATCTTCATACTGGCGCGGGCAGGGTTCGGCATCTACGCGGGTGGCAAGGCCTTTCACGCCGACGGCCTGGCGGCATCCATGCTGAAAAGCTACGGCTGGGTCGCCGATTTCTGGCTCGCGGCGGTCATTCCCGTGACCCTCTATCCTGTCTTCGGAGGCAAGGTCTGGTGCCGCTACTGGTGTCCGCTGGCCAAGTGGATGCAGCTCTGGAGCAAGTGGTTCGGTCGACTGCGCATCGTCAGCGATGAAAAATGCATCGCCTGCGGCGATTGCTCGCGGTATTGCCAGGTGGGCATCGACGTGATGGGGTTTGCGAAAAACCAGCAGGAGTTCTCCAACAAGAATTCCGCGTGCATCCATTGCGGTATTTGTATCACGGTCTGCCCGATGGACGTGCTCAGCTTTGATGCCCACGGAACCGGCACGGCCACCGCGCTTTTCGCCGGACAAAAACCCCTCATGCCGACGATCGATGGCAGCGCCATCCCGACTCGCGGACGTTAATGCCTGTTCAAGCCCGACTCTGCGCAGCTGCGAGCTGGATTCTCGGATGCCGAAGCGTGGCCACCTGCGCGGCCGCCTATGGCGTCGGTACCCATGCTCCAGGCAGGCGGATCGGGATCATGCCGACAGGCTGATCTCAGAAGTTCCCGGAGCAAACCGCCGCCCATCCCGATCATGTTCGGTGTTACGGATGCGAATCCCCGTGATTTGCGCGAGGCTCCGGTCCCTGGGGAGCCAAGGGGCTTTGCGGCGCGATGGCCTTCATGACGGCCGACATCTCGGTTTCCTCATCGAGCCGGCTCAACAAGCAATGGCATGTCGTCGGATCCGTCATGTGAACCAGCTTCCAGTCCCCCACCTGCACCTTGTGCCCGCAGTGCGCACCAATAACGCACGGGTAATTCTGGTGCGATCCGAAATTCTCGTGCTTCATGGGTGGATGAAACACGGTCGCGAGGAGTTCGCCGTCCCGGTCGTAGGCGGCGGCAATCCCCGTCATGCCCCCAATGCGCAACTGATAGACGGATTGCAATCGGAACCCACCGGGCAAGGACGGCGGAGTGTCGAAGTTCAGATCGTCGGCGATACGCTGCGCCGCGGCCGGTGTCGTGCGTTTCGCGTCGTAGAGCACGAGGAACTTCCTAAACGCCTTTTGCGCATGCAACGGCAGCGCGTCGAGCAGCACCCCGAAATCAACGGTCGATGCCTGAGCGGTCGATTCAAGAGACGACAGCCCGAACATCCCGACCCCCACCGCAAGCACCAGCCCCGCGGCAATCGCCCAGCGAGCACCGCGCCACCGCCAACGCCGCATCGAGCCGACGTGCGAACCACGCGGCATCGCTGGTTTGAGCCTCTCCTCGATGCGCCCCCAGAGTGCATCCGGCACGGAGACGGGCTCCGGCCTCGCGATGCCGTCCGCAAGATCGCGTAGCTCAGCCAGCTCAGACCGACAGCTTGAACAGAATTCAAGGTGGGCCTCAACCTGATCCCGCTCCACCGCCGACAGCTCTTGGTCAACGTAGCGTCCCAGTTGTCGCTCAATCTCTTCGCAGCACATGTTGGTTGGCCTTTGGCCGCCGGATCGCGGCGGTATGCGTCGGGCAGACACATGGAGCGGGATCCTGAGCCATTAGATTAGATGCCTGAAGCCTCGCGGACCTTCCGTCTAGCCGTAACTTTTTCGTAAAACCTCGCGTAACCGACCCCTGGCTCGATTCAGCCGGGATGCGACCGTCCCCTCGGCACACTGCAGGACTTCGGAGATACTCCTATAATCAAGCTCCTCTTGATACCGCAGCAGGAGCACGGCCTGGTCATCCGGCGGGAGTTCCGCGAGGGCGCCCTCCAGATCGAGCCGTAGATCGGTTGCGGGCCGATGGGCCTCTGTCGGTCGATTCGGCGCCAGCACCTGTAGCTTCACCGTCCCGACACTCTGGCGACGGCGGAATTGGAGAGCCTCGTTCACGGCTATCCGATAGAGCCAGGACGCGACGGCGGATCGGCCATCGAACTGGTCCAGCCGTTGAAACCCTTTCACATAGGTTGCTTGGGTCAGCTCCGAGGCATCATCCGGATTGCCGGTCATGCGAAGAAGGAGCCGATAGATGCGCACCGACGTCTGCTCGAACAACTGGCGTCGGGCGTCGCGCTCCCCCGCCCGACATCGCTCGATAAGGTCGCGGTGGTTCATGGTTCCATAGCCTACACTTGCGCCGCCCCGCCGTCGTCCGCTGCCTGGGGGCGATGCAATACCCCACACAGGCGGCTGACCGCCGACCGCCATGGCGCGTTCGCTCAGACACAAAGCTGCATGGTAACCTCAGCGTGAGGTGGCTGGAACTGTTAGGATCGTCCCTTTGCGCGGATAGGACGGACGGCGACAACGGTCACGTTGGCCTCGAAGTTTTCCCGCCTGCTAACCGTGCGGGTAGGTCCATGGCCCACCTGCGGCCGGGTCGGTCCAATCCGTTTCTCGGACCGACACCTATCCCGGCAATGACCCAATCGGTCGTGGTTGCGTCTGGTTCTCGTGCCATTACCTGCAAGATTCTGAACTTTCTGGTATTGGCCTGGGAAGAAACAGACGCTGGCCGGCATCTAAAGAGGCAGTCGGCGCTAGCTGTATATCGTCGATAGAGGTAGAGATTGAAGATTGAAGGTTGAAGGTTGAAAGTTGAAAGTTTGCGGTTTCTTGGATCTATTGGGGAAAGGTCAAGGTAGATGAGGCGCTTCCATCGGCACTTGAGGATAACGGGATGATCAAGTTTGTAGCATTATCCGGGCGTGCCCGTGGGTTGCTCCTGGTTGCGGCACTGGCAGTAGCCACAATGGCTTCCGCGGGCTGTGCGCTCAACCGCGTCGGGCGTGAAGAGGTTTCCGCCGCAATCCAGCGGCATTTTGAAGCTCGGTCCGAGACGGCCGACCGTTATGCGCGAACACCTGTCGTGCGCAAAGCCTCCAGGCCAGGCACCACGAAGACGCCCGTGGTGCAGACGTTGCAAGCACCCGGCACGTTACGGGATTTCATCACGCTCGCACTTCAACAGAACCCGGAGATCATGGCAGCCCAGGATGTCGCCCGAGCCAAAGCTGAGCGGATCCCACAGGTGACGGCCTTGCCCGATCCGGTGCTTAAGACCAAGACGCTACCGGAACCGGTGCGCACCGCCGAAGGGGACAACTTCTTCAACCTCAGCGTGAGCCAAAAGCTGCCCGTTCCCGAAAAGCTCGACGCCCGAGGCCGGATCGCCCTTGAAGAAACCCGCGTGGCGCTCGAACGGCTTCAGGAAACCCGCCTCCGGATCATCGCGGGCGTCAAGCGGGCCTACTTCCAGCTATACGTTGTCGATCGCAGCATGGAGGTGACGCAGGCCAACCAGGATTTGCTGCGTGGCCTGATCGATGTGGCCCGATCCCAGGTTGCCACCGGTCGACGCGGTCAGGACGACGTGCTCCGCGCTCAGGTGGAACTTTCCAATCTGGAGGCCGAGCTGATCACCCTGCGTCAACGGCGCGTAACCATCGCCGCCAAGCTCAATGAATTGCTTGATCGTACGCCCACCACACCGATCGCTACTCCCGAGGACTTCGACATCCGACAGGGCGACCTTGCTATCGAAGCGTTGTTTGCAAAGGCCACAGACAAGAATCCGGAGTTGAAGCGGTTTGAGCGGCAGATCGAGCGAGATCGGCACGCCCTCCAACTGGCGAAATTGGCGTACTGGCCCGATTTCACGATCGGATTCGAATGGATATCCATGGAGTCGCGGGCCGCGTTCAAGCCGCCGCGCAATGCCCAAACCGGGCGACGGCCGACCGTATCCACCATGAGTGAGAACGGCAGCGACAACTGGGCGATCACGTTCGGCTTCAGTCTTCCTATTTGGATGGACAAGATTAAGGGTGGAATCGAAGAGGCAACGCGCCGACTGGCGGCGTCGCGGGCGCAATACCGTTCCGCGACAAATCGTGTCGAATTTGCCGTGGAGGACGCACTGCAGCGCGTGATATCTCAACGGGAACTCGCCCTGCTCTTTCGAAACACGATCATCCCGCAGGCAGAGCAGACCTACCGTGTGTCGCAGGCCTCGTACACGGCCGGCACGAGCGATTTTCTCTACGTGATCGATAACTGGCGCAAGTGGCTCGTTTTCACCATTCAGTATTACCGATCGTTGGGCGAACTCGAACGCAGCGTGGCCGACTTGGAGCAAACGCTGGGAATGAGCTTGTCCGAAGCGGGAGGATCATAATGGACAACATCCAACGATCTGAGGAACACAAACGCCGGCGGCGCGGAAGGGCATCGGTCATGGTGCTGATCGCACTGGTCGCCATCGTGGCCGGTGGTGTGGGTGGATACGTACTGGCCAAGCGCGTGACGTCGCAAGCCGGCGGCACCACTGCCGGCGGCGCGGCAACCGCTGGTGGGTCGGCCACGGCCGACGGCGATCAATGGTACACATGCGGCATGCATCCCAACGTGCTCCAGAAGAGCCCGGGCGACTGCCCGATTTGCCAGATGAAGCTCACGCCGCTCAAGAAGAACGACGATTCAGACAGCCGTGGCGGCCCTTCGTTGGAGCGCAAAGTGCTCTACTGGCGCGCGCCGATGGATCCAAATTACATTTCGCAGAAACCAGGCAAGAGCCCCATGGGCATGGATCTGGTTCCGGTCTATGCCGATGCTGAAGACTCCGCATCGGCGCACACGATCCGCATCGATCCGGTTACGATTCAAAACATGGGCATCCGCACAGCCGTCGTGCAGCGCGGACCGCTGATCAAAACGATCCGAACGGTCGGGCGGGTCGATTACGACGAGCAACTCGTCACCTTCGTCGACACCAAGTTCAGTGGATGGATTGAGGAACTCAACGTCGACGAAACGGGCCAGCGGGTGGCCAAAGGTCAGCAGCTCTTCGGCGTCTATTCACCCGAGCTGTACGCCGCTCAGCAGGAATACCTTTCGGCGATTCAGAATCTGCCGCGTCTCAAGGAGAGCACCTTTGCGCCGGCTCGCGAGGAGGCCGTCAAACTCGTCGATGCGGCCGTCACCAAGCTCAAATACTTCGACGTTCCGGATGAGCAGATCGAAGGCCTCCGCGAGTCGGGAAAGATCGAAAAGACGCTGGGGATCCACTCACCGGCCGGCGGCATCGTCACGGAAAAGATGGCGCTCGAGGGCATGTACGTCCAACCCGGCATGCGGCTCTACACCATCGCCGATCTCTCCCGCGTATGGGTCTACCTGGATGTTTACGAATATCAGTTGCCGTGGATTCGCGTCGGGCAACATGCCACAATGTCGCTCTCTTACGTTCCAGGCGAGGAATTCGTCGGAACCGTTGTCTACATCTACCCCTACCTGGAGCCGCGGACACGGGTCATCAAGGTGCGGCTGGAGTTCGAAAACCCGCACATGGCGCTTAAACCGGGCATGTTCGCTAGCGTACGGCTGGAGTCGGACTTGCACCGTGACGCGATCCTCTTACCCCGCGAGGCCTACATCGACTCGGGCACGCGGCAGGTGACCTTCGTCGACCTGGGCAACGGAAAATTCGCCCCCCGCGATATTCAGGTCGGCGTCGAAGCGGAAGACGGCATGGTCGAGGTCTTGTACGGTCTCGACGATGGCGAGGTGGTTGTCACCAGCGGCCAGTTCATGCTGGATGCGGAAAGCAAGCTGAAGGAAGCCGTCGCCAAGATGATGGAGGCGGAGCGGGCCAAAACCACCAAGCGCACGCCGCCGCCCGACGCGCACGCCGGCCACGACCACGGCAAGATGGCCGTGGCCGATGCCATGGCCATGCCGCCAGGTACGACCCACGCCTGCCCGATGGAGGCTCACCCCGACGAAACCGATCCGGCCGATCAAGGCCCGTACTTCGCCGACGCACCCGGCAAATGCCCGCGTTGCGGCATGAAGGTCAAACCCCTCGACGCGCTTTCCTGGACCAAGAAGTACCGGCCCGGGCGTGCCACCGCAGCCGTCTCGGCCGATGGGGGCATGCCGACCGACGCAAAGTACGCCTGCCCGATGGAAACCCACCCCGATGAAGCCGATCCGGCGAATCAGGGTCCGTACTTCGCGAACAATCCCGGCAAGTGCCCGCGATGCGGCATGAAGCTCAAACCGATCGACGACCTCGACTGGGTCCAGGCGCGCCGCGCCGCGGACGGAGGCGACGTGGCCTACACCTGCCCGGACCATCAGCATGTTTTCTCAGATACCGTGGGCGAGTGTCCGCGCTGCGGCAAGCCCCTTTCGCCGTTCAAAGTGATGTATTCCTGCCCCAACCCGGAGCACGCGGACGTCATCAGCCGCAGCCCCGGCAATTGTCCCCATTGCGGCCGGGGGATGGCGGCATTTCGCGGTGTGTGGCTGGATGAGGCCATGGCGAATGCCAACCTGCCGACCTCACCGGGGCTCGCTCAGACCGCGCCGTACCAATGCCCGACGCACCCGCTCGTACACAGCGGCAAGCCGGGCAAATGTACGATTTGCGGCGCCGAGTTGGAACGAACTTCCGCGGCTTCCGAACCCGCGCCGGTGCAAACCGCGGCAGTCGACGGCGCCGCCTACGTCTGCCCGATGCATCCGGATCAGCAGCGATCGGCACAACCCGGCGTATGCTCGATCTGCGATATGCAACTCGTTAGGAAATCGGCGTTGAACAGACCGCAGGCGGCGCCGGAGCACGTTGCGGCACAAATGAATTACATCTTGGAGCACTACCTGGAGTTGCAGCGCCTTCTGGCCGCGGACCGCACGACGCACCTGACCCTGCATGCGCTGGGCCTAGTCTCGGCGTCGGAGACCCTATCCAAGCACATTGCCGATCCGGGCATGGACCTCCCTCCGGAGGCGGTAGAGGCCGCCAAGCGCTTGCACGCCGCGGCGCTGAAGATTACCGGCAAGCTCGACGCAGATCGGGTGACGTTCGTCGAGCTGAGTGCGGCCGTGACGACGCTCGTCGAACATGCCCGGCCCGATCGCAAGCGTTGGCCCAAGCTCTACCTGTACCACTGCCCGATGAGCAAAGGCGATTGGCTTCAACCCGCCGAGGAAAAGTCGAATCCCTATTACGGATTCAAGATGTTGAATTGTGGGGAGTTGAAGGGGGTTAGGTAGGTGGAAGGTTTGAAGATTAGAAGATTAGAAGATTGAAGATTAAGAGATTGACGATGGCGCGGATTGAACGGTTTGAGGATATTGAGGCATGGCAGGATGCGAGAAACCTTGTCAAACAAATCTATCAGATTAGCAGCGACGCGCCGTTTGCGCGTGATTTCGGCCTCCGCGATCAGATTCGACGCGCAGCCGTTTCGACCATGTCCAATATCGCCGAAGGCTTTGAACGCGGCGGCAACAAGGAATTCATCCACTTTCTCTATATGGCCAAGGCTTCAGTCGGCGAAGTGCGATCTCAGTTGTACACCGCGGTCGATCTTGGCTACTTGGAGCAGAATCGCGGCAGCGAGATCATGCGTGCGGCGCAATCGGTATCTCGGCAAATCGCGGGATTCATCAAGTACCTCAAGACCACAACCTAGAGGCAGTAAGTTGACAACAACCAACCGGCATAGCGCGCTAGCACCACCTCAAGAAATCTGCAATCTTCAACCACGAATCTTTAATCTTGAATCTTCTGATCTTCAACCTGTATCTTCCAATCTTCAATCTTCCAATCTTAAACCTTCCAACCGAGTCTTTCCATGATCGCTAGAATCATCGAATACTGCTGCCGCAATCGGATGCTGGTGTTATTGCTCACCGGGTTCATCGTGCTGGGCGGCGTCTGGACCATCTTCAACATCCGGCTCGACGCCATCCCCGACCTGTCCGACGTGCAGGTGATCGTGTTCACGGAATATCCGGGGCAGGCGCCGCAGGTCGTCGAGGATCAGGTCACCTATCCGCTAACGACCGCCATGCTGGCCGTGCCCTATGCCAAGGTCGTGCGCGGCTACTCCTTCTTCGGCTTCTCGTTCGTCTACATCATCTTTGAAGACGGCACGGACATGTATTGGGCGCGATCCCGCGTGCTGGAATACCTCAATTATGTTGCGGGCCGCCTGCCCAAGGGCATCACGCCGCAACTCGGCCCAGACGCGACCGGCGTCGGCTGGGTCTATGAATACTCGCTCCGCAACGGCTACTACTGCCCCCATCACGTCAACGGCATGTACCACCATCCCGACGAGCCGGACAAGTGGTACACCGCGATTCAAGAAGCGCCCAAAGCCCTTCGCGATAAGCTCGAACGCGTCCGCATGTTCGAGCACGGCAGCACATGTCCCTGGGACGGTGAAACCGAACTGGTCCTCGCCCAATACGATCTTTCCGAGCTGCGCAGCCTGCAGGACTGGTATCTGCGGTACGAGCTGACCACGGTCAACGGCGTATCCGAGGTGGCCGGCATCGGCGGATTCGTGCGTCAATATCAGGTCGTCATCGATCCGGACCGGCTGCTTGCCTACAACATCCCGCTCAGCACGGTCAAGATGGCCATCAAGATGTCCAACAACGAGGTGGGCGGCCGCGTGCTCGAGATGTCCGAGACGGAGTACATGGTGCGCGGTCGCGGGTATTTGGCCAGTTTGACGGACGAACAAGTGCTCGACGCGCAGGAGCAGGGCATTCCGCTCAGCCGCGCACGATCCCGGCAAGGTATTGAAGACTTAAAGAAAATCGTCATTCGCGCGACACCGGAGGGGACGCCGGTCTACCTGCGTGACATTGCCGTAGTCCAGCTCGGCCCGGAATTGCGCCGCGGAATCGCCGAATCGGAAGGCGAAGGCGAGGTCGTCGGCGGTGTGGTCGTCATGCGCTTCGGCGAAAACGCCTTGCAGGTCATCCGCGATACGAAAGCCAAGCTCGACGAACTCAAGCTGGGCCTGCCGGCCGGCGTGGACATCGTCACGGAGTACGACCGCTCCGCGCTGATCGAGCGCGCCGTCGAAAACCTCAAGGAAAAACTCATCGAAGAGTTGATCGTCGTCGCGTTCGTCTGTGCGCTATTCCTGCTGCATTTGCGTAGCGCGCTGGTGGCGATCTTCGTCATTCCCACGGCGATCCTCGCGAGCCTCATCATCATGCAGATCATGGGGCTCAACGCCAACATCATGAGCTTGGGCGGCATCGCCATCGCCATCGGCGCCATGGTCGACAGCTCCATCGTCATGGTGGAAAACGCGCACAAACACTACGAACGCGACCGGGGCAAGAAGCCGCACATCGAAATCATCATCGACGCGGCCAAGGAAGTCGGCCCCACGCTGTTCTTTTCCATTTTAATCATCACGGTCAGCTTCATACCCATCTTCGTGCTCGGCGAGCAAAGCGGCCGCCTGTTCAAGCCGCTGGCCTACACCAAGACCTTCGCGATGGGGGCGTCGGCGTTTCTGGCCATCACCGTCGTGCCGATCTTGATGATCTACTTCATCCGCGGGCGCATCCCCAACGAGCAAACCAACCCGATCAGCCGCGTCCTTCAACGCCTCTACGAGCCGTTTTTCTGGACCGCCATGAAGGGAAAATACCTCACGCTCATCATCGCGGCCGTGCTGGTGGCTAGTGCGATCCTACCCATCCAAACCTACATTTTCGGCCACCAGGTCATCGGGGAAAAAATTCCATTCCTCAAAATGTCCAGCCAGCTCGGCAGCGAATTCATGCCGCCGCTCGATGAGGGCGACCTGCTCTACATGCCGACCACCGACCCGGGCATCAGCATCACCAAGGCCCGCGAACTCCTCCAGCAGACCGATGCGCTGATCGCGAGCTTCCCCGAGGTACACCACGTCTTCGGCAAGATCGGACGGGCCGAAACAGCCACCGACCCGGCGCCGCTGAGCATGATTGAATCCACGATCATGCTCGAACAGGACAAGAGCAAGTGGCGCACACGTCACTTTGACCGATGGTTCGCTTCCCTGCCTGAATGGATCAAGCACTACTCCGGGTTGCACTACTTCTGGCCGGAGGTGCGACCGATAACCATCGCGGAGTTGTCCTACGGCTATGAGGATCGCGGCGAGCACATCCCCGGCATGAACGAAGTCGTGGCCTTCCCCGGACTGACCAACGCCTGGACCATGCCGATCAAGACTCGAATAGACATGCTTTCCACCGGTATCAAGACACCGGTCGGCATCAAGGTCATGGGCGACGACCTGGCGACGCTGGCCGACCTGGCCGAACGCATCGCCGCCCAGGTCCGAACGATGCCCGGAACACTCAGTGCCTATCCCGAAAAGACCGTCGGCGGCAACTACGTGGACTTCGACATCAACCGCGAGGAGGTCGCCCGATACGGCCTCCGCGTCGGCGACGTACAGGACGTGATCCTCTCCGCCATGGGTGGCATGAACATCACCTCGACCGTCG
>JBHHUB010000013.1:0-36328 GCA_046753625.1 Phycisphaerae bacterium
GCTAGCCAGACACTTGCGGTCCGTGTACTTTAGAGGTGTGCTAGTGTGGCGTTTGCCCCTCGTTTGGGTTTGAAATGGAGGATTAGCCATGGTGCGTAAGATAGCGTTTGGGACGATGTGCGCGGTTGTCGTGGCCGCCGGGGCCATGCTTGCCAGTCCAAAACTCGCCACGGCATGTGGGGGGTTCTTCTGCCAGGCGGTGCCCATCGATCAAGCCGGCGAACAGATCATCTTCCGCAAGGACGGCGACACGGTGACGGCCGTGATACTGATTCAGTATGAAGGCGAGGCCGAGGATTTTTCCTGGGTGGTGCCTGTCCCCGGCATTCCGGACCTATCCGTCGGCAGCGACCTGATCTTCAACCCGCTGGAATTGGCAACCCGGCCTCAATTCACGCTCATTACGGAAGGCGAAGCTTGTCCACAACCGCTCCCCTTTCCGTTCACGTTGGGGGGATTGGCGCCGGTGGCGGACTCGGCGGGCGGCGTCGCGGAAGACAACGATGTCGTGGTGCTCCAACGGGAGGTCGTCGGCCCGTTCGATACCGTGGTCGTCCAAAGTGAAGACCCCGACGCCCTCGCAACGTGGCTGGCCGACAACAACTATGACCTTTCGGACCGCGGTTCGGAATTGATCGCGCCCTACGTCGATCAAGGTATGAACTTCGTCGCGCTGCGGCTCCGACAGGATCAGGGCACCGGAGACCTGCAACCGCTGATCATGCGCTATCAGAGCGAAGAGGCGATGATTCCGATTCGCCTGACGGCCGTGGCAGCCATGCCCAACATGGGCATCCTCGTCTGGCTCCTCGGCGATGCGCGCGGCGTACCCACGAATTTCCTCCACGTTACGCCGAACTATACGCTCGTGAACTGGTATTCGGGCACCACCGCCGCCTATGCCTCGTATCAGGGGCTGATCACTACGGCCATGGATGAGGCCGGTGGGCAGGGGTTCGCCACCGACTACGCCGGTCGCTCCATCGACATCGTGCCCAGTTTGCCCGATCCCGTACAATTCCGGGAAGAACTCGGGCGACTTAACGCCATCGAGGATGACGCCCGATTTATTGCTGAGGTCGTGAACGGGTTCGTTTTTCCCCAGGAGAAAGTCCTGGAGGTCTTGCGGCGGGAGCTGCCCCTGGACGCGGGCGAAGATGAATTCCTCTACTTCTCGGACGGAACGCTGGCGGTAACATTCTCCCCGGAACAGCTCGCCGCCGCCCGCACCGCGCTGGCCACGAAACTACAAGACGCCGTCATCACGCCGCTTGAGGCATCGGTGGCGGTGTTTGATGGGAACCCCTACGTCACACGCATGTTCACGACGCTCTCTCCCGAGGAGATGACGCTTGATCCGACGTTCTCCTTCAACCCCGACCTTCCGGATCAGGCCATCGAACGTCAAGCCACGATGCGTCTGAGTTGTACGGGCTCGGAAACCTCATGGACTCTGACGTTGGGCCCGGGAACGGACCGAGACGGGGAGTTGGTGATCGAGGGCACGGGCAATCCGCCGGTTTTCTTCGCCGGACCTCCTGTGATCGTTCAGGATTCGGTATTCCAGACGGAAACGCTGACCACGAGCGGTCCGCCGACCAATGTTCAGCGCAAGAGTTTTGCGGTCTTTCAGGTGAGCGACGATGGTTCCGGCGCTGGCGGTGGTAGCAGTGGGGTCAACCTTTGCGGGGCGCTGGGGCTCGGGTGCGGCAGCGGCGTAACGATGCTGCTGGTGACGCTACTGGGGCTGCAGTTAATGCGACGGCGACATTAGAGATCCGTGGCGCCGCGATAGCGTTCGCCTGTACAAAGCGTTGCGCCACCAGTGCGATTATTCTCACAGCCTCGTTCAAGAGGGTGCGTGCCCCAATCGCCGGCGTGGCACTTTTCAGTGCACCAAGGCGCGAGGCCGGTGACAATGCACGCGATGGAGCTCCGCAGGCCGGCGCCGGCGGCTCTGAGTCGACGTATTCATTCCACAGAAAATGTGACCGACCTCTTTCACGATTCCAAGCACGTTCTTTCTTGCGTTGGCCTGTCTGGGGTTTACAATCCGGCTAGTGTGCGTGGCTTGGCCCCATGTGGGTCGAGTCGAGCCGATTCGAACGGAGTCGGAGCGGATCCAAACGGGGCTGGGAAGCGATCCTACGCTGCGTTGGTCGCGCACTTCTTGACGAGCCGAACCGGCAGGGACGCCAAAAAAGTAGATGGAGCACGCCGCGCATCCTCGGGTCCAATAGCCGGGGCGCGGATTCCTCAAGGAAGGAGGTTGGCCATGCTGTTTTGGGAAGCCGTCAACGGAAAAAAACGGCGCAAGCGCGCTCTGGTCGACGAGCTCGGACTCGGGCGCGGCTTGAGATTGCCGTACGACAACCGCTGCCGAGGCACCACCAAGAAGGGCAAGCGGTGCCGGGCGCGCATTCGCGAGGGTAGCGAGTATTGCGTCTTCCACGATCCCGAAGTACCCAGCGACGTGCGTCGGCGCATCGCCGCCAAAGGCGGTAAGAGCAAGCGAAGGCTTTCCCACATTCCAGACGGGTATTTGCGCCCCTTGACGGATCGTTCTTCCATCGCCAAGGCCATGGACCGTTTGTACCGAGAGGTGCGATTGGGCGTGCTCACGCCTGAAATGGGTCGTGTGCTCTTCGACATCCTGTGCCGTCTGCTCGACACTGATTTCGCGGCGCCGGACGCCGCTCCGGTCCGCCGTCGTGGCGGCGCGTACCGGCAACGAGGAAAGCTCAAAGAACTGCTGAAACCGCACGAATTGGAAGCCTGGGACACGGCCGTGGCGCACGCGCCCGCGACGCAGTTTCAGCTCTCCGACGAGGAGCGGATTCAGGCGACCCTCGATGCGGAGCGCAAGGGGCAGCCGGCAGCCGGCGGCGCAGCGCTACCGGCCGCGTCGTAGCATCGAGCCGCACTTGACCGGCACGCTCAAGGAATCGATTGGTACTCGAGGAGCATGTTGAATTCCAGCGTCACGCGGTCGCCCGCGCGAATATCGACCCGATTCAATTGGCGCAAACCCGGACCGAATGCCGGCACGCCTTCAATCGAATCGAGCGCACGGAACGACATGGTGAATCGGGCGTTTTGGGTCCACCGACCCGGCGCCTGGTCGCAAGAGACGCACGACGTGACTTCGCTCTCAATACAAATGTGCGCCCCGCTCGTATCACCGATCCCACCCGGACCGATGGGGATTTGCCCCTCGGCGCAGCTTCCGCGCAGCTCCACCGGCGTACTCAGCAATCCTTGAGATAACGCCTCGGCCGTCGGAAGATTGAAGAAGGGGCCGAGGGGGCCGCCCGAATCGGATGCCACGGCAAGGCATCCATCTGCAATGATGAACCGTCCGCCACCATCGGATAACGATCCATCCGCTTCCACGGCGACCAGGATCTCCCCCGCCGGAGCTTGGTCCGGCAAGTCGGCCACAAAAAACGAAAGCCCCATCGCCTGCCCCAATCCGCTCTGCTCGCCGGTGAACTGCGTATCCGTCGTCATCGTGACCCGCACGGTGCCCGCGTCCGGGATGGAGGTGACACGGCTGGCCGGGCATACCTCACCGACAGGTGAGCCGGCGGGATTCTCCCCACCGCCCAGCATGTTTGACCCACAGGAGATGCCAGAGATCGAAACAACCAGAGCCAACACCAGGCAACCGGAAAAAGAAACGGTTTTCATAGCTGCGCACCTTTCACTCGATGAGGTGGGGATGGATTCCCCGGGCATGCATGGTCTTCCCCGCACCGTCCCGGCCGAGAAGAAGCTGGCGCGGCATCGCTTGCGATGCCACCGCAGGACATCGCGTGCGGCCCAGGGCACCGTCCCGTTCGGAAGAAGAACCTGACCGGGCGTCGCACGACGCGACCGAACGTCAAACGTCGAATTCGATTTCCAGCGCGGCCTTGTGATCGGAAACACGAAAAATCCCCAGCGTGTGTTCGGTTCCGGGCATGGCGGTGGCGTAGATGTATTCGATGTTGATCTTGGCGTTTGCCAGAATACGGGCGATTTTCGCAAACGAACCTGGTTTGTTGGGGATCGGGATGGCGATCACGGGCACCTCGACATAGGCGGCGCCGGCGTCGCTCAATGCCTCCTTGGCGATCGGCAGGTTGTCGACCACCATCCGCATCGTTCCGACGTCGACCGTATCGAGCACCGTAAGCGCCTTGATATTCACGCCTCGCTCGGTCAGCGCCGCACACAAGTTAGCCACCACACCAGCCGAGTTCGCCAGAAATGCCGAAATCTGTTGCTCTGCTATCGCGCGCAAAATCGACCACCTCTAGACGGGCCCGCCCATGCACCCGCCAAAACGCCCAACCCCAACAAACAATAGCAAGGACCGCCCCGCCCCATCAGCGCGGGTGAGCCACTCAATCGCCCGGAATCATAGCAAATCCGAACCCAACGGGCAACGGTTGCGAGAAGGCCCCGGGCCGCTTAGGCTGTGATGGGCGGCATGGCTGTGGCGATGCCCCACTGGCCGTAGTTGCGGCGCATCGGCACGCCGACCCAGAGCCGCGGGCGCTAGCCATCGGACCATCCGTCCTGCCGGCGTCAGCCTGCGGACCCCGCACCGCGGGAGGTCACCAGGCTCGCGCCAGGTGCTCTGAAACCGACGTTCTGAAGCGTGCCCGCCGCCGATACTGTTACGAACTGCGGCTGAATCCCGAAAGCAACCATGAACGAATCCAAGGAATCGCTGGGCGCCGCGGTCGCCAAGATACCGAGCGGCTGTTCCATTCTTACCGTGGACGACAATGGGCGGCGGACAGGTGTGCTCGTCTCGTGGATCCAACAGGCGTCGTTCGACCCGCTGCGCATAACGGTGTGCGTCAAGCATGGTCGGCCGGTGGGCGGACTGATCGATGCCGCCAAACGGTTTCTGATCAACATTGTGGGAGAGGACGCCAACCCCCTCTTTCAGCATTTCGGCAAGGGGTTCTCCCTTGAAGAGGACGCGTTTGCCGGTATTGAGTTCGAAGAATCCGCCTTCGGGCCACTGCTGGCGGACGGAATCGCCCATCTCGGTTGCGGGGTGGTTCAGCGCATCGACGCCGGGGATCACGACATCTATCTGGCGGACGTACTGGCAGCTCGGGCCCAGGAAGCATCCAAACCCTATGTACACCTGCGCAAGAGCGGGTTTTCTTACTGAAATGCGCCGAACGCCGACACGACTCAGCCACCACCGCAGCCGAAAGCCTGCCCCCGCGCAGCGGGGCGGATTCGCCCGACAGACACGACGCGATGGAGGCTACCGCACTACTGCGTTCGTGCAGGCGTGTTGTGGACCAAGGCCAAAGTCGTCGCCGTTGCGTGCGGCGCGTCGTTCGCGGCCGGCCCCGGCACGGCCGCTCGCGCAACCAGTGCGAAACACCAAAGACAACCGACCACCAGACACAGCGTAAGCGTCAAGCGTTGAATCATTCCAGGCGCTTTCTTTTCTTTCGAGGTAAATGCCCTGATCCTACCTTCTCACATGCGGCGAGAAGGTCTACCGAAAGGGGGATTATTGATTTCGGTGGCCGTGTGTCAATGATCGTCCGACGGCATATATTGCGCGTTCAGAGCAACTTTAATCCGGTAGAATCGAGCCCCGACGCTTTGCAATGGGCGAGCAGCATTGAGACGTAAGACGTTTGAATGTGCGAAGCTGCGGCCAACCCGATCCGCTCTTGCACCGAGCGGATCGCGGGTTCACCGGGGCCTTCGATTTCAACAAAGACGCCGAGGTGCGGCACGGTATCCAATTCGACGAAACAGCCGCCCGTCAACCATCGCTCCCGCCGCTTCTCAAACCGTAGCAAGACGGCGTATCCGAGCCGCCCGAAAATCGCAGCACACGCCACGCCATCACCTAACGCAACTTCGATCTCCTCGCGCCGCTTCAGCGGACCAGGCAGGACCGGCCCTTTGAAGGTGAGCGTCGCCTGGTCCGGGCGCGATGCCGAGTCGAATGTGACCGTCCGAACGCGAAGTCCGCATCCGCGCAGGTAGGGCGAACCGCTCGGTAGCTTGTAGATGATGTTGTGCTCAAGCCCCTTTGAGACAATATGTGCACCGGTTTCGATAAGCCGCTGCCGAACCGTATCGTGAGATTCGACCTTGAACTTGGCTTCGAGTTCCATGGGCATGGGAAAAAAGAATCTTTCCAAGTCACCGTGCGTAAGTAGGCGCCGAGCGCGACGCCGCAACGCCGCCCGGGCTAAAGCTCGTGGCTCGGAGTATGCTCGGATTCGTAAGCGCTCATTCAGGTCAACCTCCGTTGGATGACGTCTTTAAGGAAATCCATCGCGATTCGAACCGGCGGGACGTCTCTATCATAAACGGTCGCTCCGGACGCCTCGACGCGTTTTCGCACGAGTTGATTTCCCACGACGAAGACTTCACGAAGCGTCAAAGGGCATCCTTCGATTTGGTCGAGCCTCACCGGCAAATCGTCGCCGCGCCCGACCTTCTCACTAATGAGCAAGCATACGCGTGGCTCCGCTCGTTCTTCGTCATTGTCGAGCCCTTCCGTCCAGAAGTGTCTTCCGAAGAAGAAAACGTACCTGATGGATCGCCCCGACCGGGTGAAATCAACGACGCACAACCA
This sequence comes from Phycisphaerae bacterium, assembly GCA_046753625.1. Classification (GTDB taxonomy): domain Bacteria; phylum Planctomycetota; class Phycisphaerae; order UBA1845; family UBA1845; genus JADFOB01. Next base: position 6,614 of record JBHHUB010000013.1, read on the forward strand.
GGTGTTCTTGGACCCCAATCCGCTTCGGATGTTTTCCCAGGAAGTCTGATCGATCATGGGGTACGGGCGCACCTCGATACTGATCTCGTCCGATGCCTCCGAAATCCGCGATGCGACTGATTCAAACTCGCGCCTCAAAATGTCCATCTTGCGCGACCAGCGCGCATAGGAGAGCTTTCGCGTATCCGCGACGCGCTCGACCGACTCACCGACGATTTCGCCGATTTCATCCAGAACCGCTTGGGCTCTGCTGAGTTCCGCAAAGTAGCGATCCAACGTCCACGAAACTCTGTCAGCCACGAGTTGTACGAGGGAGTCAAAATGCCCTTCGTCCGCCTCCGACAGCGCCTCCAAGTAGTGTCTTCGATCCTCCGGGCGAATGATCGCGCACGTCAGCCCACCCTGAAGAAGAACGATGTCCTGCCATAACCTTGACATTCGTCCGTTTCCGTCACGGAATGGGTGGATCCGCGCTAACGCCCAGTGGGTCCAGGTCGCAAGCACGATCGGATCAACATCGGGTGGTGGATCGGCGACTTTTTCCAGTACGCGCTCCACCAGGGACGGAACCATCTTTTGATCGGGAGGCTGATGTCCAGCGCCGGTGATCATCACCCTGGCCTCGCGAAAACGACCGGCCCAGTCATCTTCGATTCCTTTGAGGATCGTACCGTGAACCCTGAGCAAGTGCTCGATCGTATGGCAGCGCACGCCCTCGTCGCCCCACGCAGTAATCATGCGGGCTGCGTCGCCTAGATTCTTCGCCTCCAGCACTTCTCTTTTGCGCCCGCCGCTTATGTTGCCCCCTTGGAGAATGACCACCGTTTCTCGAAGATCGAGCGTGTTTCCTTCGATCGCGTTGCTGCTGTATACGCGCTCACCGAAGAGTTCTTCATCGATTCTTCGTACCACCTCGGCCGAGAGGGGCCGGTATTCCTCGACACGGCGCGCGGATTCTCCCACGTCCTTAATCAACGCCTCGGAGGCACTACTCAAAGCGATTTGATCGGGTAGAAAGAGTTCCATTTCGTGTCACCTTGCAAGCTGCGCACGCGAAACCGCTCGGAAAACATAGGCCGAGCAAAGCCCTCGCAGTGTGCCATTATCCGCCACGGGGCCAAGGAAATCCAGTCCGTCGCGCCGCGAAGGGGCGTAGCGGGTTTCTTCGCTCGTATTTCCGTTTAGCGCGAGGCATATGGTACGTCTCGACCGGGTGCCCCACCTCCTTTTGGAGGTGGGGGAGTCGATGATGGTGACCAACTGACGCCCGATCTCGTCGCCGATTGAAGCCTTCAGGCTCTGGCATTCGTGCCGGATGGCCTTCCCATCCTGGTGTGCGCGAGATCATCGTCTCCCCCATGTCCAGTAGGACATGGGGCACCCGCGCTACGTCGCAACGATGTTGACCAGGCGTCCCTTAACGACGATCACCTTCCGGATCGTCTTACCCGCGATGGCCTTGGCTACCGGCCCATGTTCCATGGCCGTGGATTTGATCACCTCTTCGTCGGCGTCGGCCGCGACCTGGATCCGGCCTTTGATCTTCCCGCAAACCTGCACGGCCACCTCCACCTCATCGTCGCACGCCAGGGCGGGATCGTACGCGGGCCACGGTTCAAACGCGAGTGATGGCTCGTGACCGAGGCGCTGCCACAGTTCCTCAGCCAGATGGGGCGCAAACGGCGCGAGCAGCAACACGAACGGCTCGATGACGGCGCGGGGTCGCTCGCGCATGGGCGTCAGCGTGTTAACGAACTCGAAGATCGCCGCGATGGCCGTGTTGAGCTTAATCTGCTCGATGTCCTCGGTGACTCGTTGAATCGTCTTATGCAGGATGCGCAGGGCCGCCTGATCGGCGGGGGCGTCGGTCAGCGCGGGTGATAGCTCATCGGTTTGTTCATCAACCACGAGACGCCAGATGCGATGACACAACTTGGCCAGCCCCGGCACGTCGCGTGTGTTCCAGGGCTTTCCCGCCTCCAACGGCCCCATGTACATCTCATAAAGACGGAACGTATCCGCGCCGTGCTCTTGGATGATCTCATCGGGGTTGACCACGTTTTTCAGGGACTTGCTCATCTTGGCGATACGCCGCGTGACCGGCTCGCGCGTTTCGATCAGCACGTATTCGTCGGGCCCAACCTGCTCGACTTTGTCCGGGCCGACCATAATGCCCCGGCGATCTTGAAAAGCAAACCCCTGAATCATCCCCTGATTGAACAAGCGATCGAACGGCTCGCGCGTTGAGACATAACCAAGGTCGAACAACACCTTGTGCCAGAACCGTGCATAGAGCAAGTGCAGCACCGCATGCTCGGCTCCGCCGACGTACAGGTCGATCGGCATCCAGTACCGCTCCGTCTGGGGATCACAAAAGCGGTCCGTGTTCTGCGGGTCGATGAACCGCAGATAGTACCAACACGATCCCGCCCACTGGGGCATGGTGTTCAGGTCGCGAACGTAGGGCTTGCCGTCCACCGCCACGTGGACCCAATCCGAAGCCCGTGCCAGCGGCGGCTGCGGCAGCGTATCCGCATCATCCGCGGCCGCGGTCGGCTTGAAATCGTTCATCGGCGGCAGCTCGACGGGCAACGCATCGTCCGCCACGGTTATCGTGCTGCCGTCGTCCCCGTGCAACACGGGAAACGGCTCACCCCAGTAACGCTGCCGGCTGAACAGCCAGTCGCGCAGCTTGTAGTTGACCGCGGCGCGACCCAGGCCGGCCGATTCGAGCCAGGCAATCATCTTGGCTTTGGCTTCTTGCGTGGGCAGGCCGTTTAGCTCACAGGCACCGGCGGACGTAGCGGGCGGTGTGCCGGCAGGCGCCCCTGCGCTCCTCGGCGAGTTTACGGCCTGTCCGTCGCCGACAAACGCCGCGCCCCAGCATTCGGGATGAGCCACCGCGTGCTCGATCAAGTGCGCCCAACCGACCCGGTCGCGCAGGATGCCGCCCATGCGCGAGCCCAAGTCCTTCGAGTCTCGAGCCTTGGCCGCAATCGCTTCGGCATGTTCCGGAAAATCCGCGGCAATGCCCTGCAACCCGTCCGCGGCGGATGCCTGCGCCTGCGCCGACAGATGTTCGATGCGATCTTGGATCCATTCCTCGGTCGGACGCACGACACACTTGATCGGCAACTCGAACGCCTTGGCGAACTCATAGTCGCGCGTGTCGCCGCCGGGGACGGCCATAATCGCGCCGGTTCCGTACCCCATCAGAACATAATCCGCCGTCCAGATCGGAATGGGCTCGCCGCCCACCGGGTTGATGGCATACGCCCCGGTGAAGACGCCGGTCTTCTCTTTTGTGTCCGCGGTCCGATCCAGGTCCGAGCGATTCCGCGCCACGCGGACGTAGTCGCGGACTTGCTCCCGGCGCCCCTCGCTGGTGATGCGATCGACCAGCGGATGTTCGGGGGCGAGCACCATGTAGGTAGCGCCAAACAGCGTATCGGGCCGCGTCGTGTACACCTTGATGCAGTCGACGGGATGATCGACATGCGGCGCCACGTCCGTGCCCGTTGGCTGACTTCCTCCGGCAGTGACGTGCTTCCACCGACCGCGTTCCAGCGTCCAGTGCGCCGCCAGCGGAAAAATCACTTCCGCCCCCGTGCTGCGGCCTACCCAGTGCCGCTGCTTGATTTTGATAGGCTCCGGCCAATCCAATCCGTCCAAGTCCGCCAGCAACCGGTCGGCGTACTTCGTAATGCGCAGCATCCACTGCTTGAGCGGGCGGCGATACACCGGATGCCCGCCGCGATCGCTGAGCCCATCCGCGTCGACTTCCTCATTGGCTAAAACGGTGCCAAGCGCGGGGCACCAGTTGACGGGGATTTCATCCAGAAAGGCGAGCCGCTGCCGGTCGACGGTCCTGCGGCGCTCGGCCTCGGAAAGATCCGACCATTCTCGCCGGGCGCCGCCGTCTTTCGTGCGAACAATGTCCAGCAACCCGTTGACGCCGAATCGCCCCGACGCCAGCTCCGAGACGAGCTGATCAATCGGCTTGGCCTTGCCCACCACCTCTGCGCCGTCGGGATCCGTCCACACGTGCTGATCGTCGTACCAGCTCTCGTACATCCGGGTGAACATCCACTGCGTGAACTTATAGTATGTCGGCTCACACGTAATGATCTCCCGGTCCCAGTCATAGCTGAACCCGAACATCCGCAACTGCTTGCGATACATCTCGATGTTCTTGCGGGTCGTCTCGGCCGGATGCACGTTGGTTTCGATCGCGTATTGCTCCGCCGGCAGACCAAACGCGTCAAACCCCATCGGATGCAACACGTTGAACCCGCGCATGCGTTTGTACCGCGCAAGGATATCCGTGGCGCAATAGCCCACCGGATGCCCGACGTGCAACCCCGCACCGCTCGGGTACGGAAACATGTCCAAGATGTAATACTTTGGCTTGCCCGCCTCGAAGGATTCATCTCCGGGGTTGGCCGATTTGAAGGTGCCCTGCTCCGCCCAGAACCGTTGCCACTTGGCCTCGATTTCCTGATGTCGGTACCGCCCCTTCTTGATGTCCTCTGCTTTTTCGGCCATTGGCTGATCGCACTCGAATGTCGCCCGATTAGGTTCCCGGTCTTGGTGAAAACGAGGCCGGAGTCTAGCTTCGCCACCCGGGTTTCGCAAACCAATGCACGGTTTCAGGGAGCGTGACCCGATCGGCAGCGGGCATTCTTGAGAGCACCGGGCACAAGCCTGGTGACCTGCGGTCGCGGATGTCCGCAGGCTTGCGCCGGCGGCTCTGAGTCGGTATTGGCTTGTTTCGCCGTCCCGGTACGCCTAGAATGTGTCGCCGGCACCGGAGGATCGAGCCTTGTCCGATGAACATGCACCTACCGCGATGAAGCCGCCTGATGAGCCGGAAATGCCCCAAGGGGATCATCCCCTGGAAATCGCCGCCCGACGCAGCATCGGACCGCTCAGCACCCAAGCCGAAGAAATCTGGCACGGGCACGCCCAGCCGTGCGTCACCTGCGGCCTGCTCGTCCTGCGCGATCAACGCGAATGCGACCACTGCGGACAGGATCTCAGCGATGAGATGATCCAGAAGATGAAGGAGCACGCCGGGCCCTGGTATGTGCTGGAGCATCTTCGCCCGTTTCCCGGTGTGTCGCTGGATCGAATCATCCGCCAGATCCGTCGCGGCGTACTCATGGAGACTTCCATCGTTCGCGGACCGGCCACGGATTACCAGTGGCGTTTCGCGATCGAAACGCCAGGCCTCTGCCGATACTTCGGCAAGTGCTGGCGCTGCCATCGCAACGTATCCGAGTCGGATACCTATTGCCCGAACTGTCTGTCCTACCTCGCCTTTGAGGCGCCCAAACCCGCCGCCAAGACGACACCCGCGACGGAATCCGCCGACACGGCGCCCGGGGGCGCACGCACGACGCCTCAGTTGATGGAACTATCCGCGGCGCTCAACGCGGCGGATGTGGTACGGCAGGAACCGGTTTTTGACGAACCGCCCAGAATCGCTGGGATTCGCGCTACCTGGTTTGCCGTGGCGCTATTGGTTCTGGTCATCGCCGTACTGCTTTGGATGACCCAGGACCGATCCAAAAAGGCCTCCAAGAACACGGCGTCTGCCGGCGTAGCCGCGATGCGCTTCACCGCAGCAGGATCGCCGGACGAAATGGACTTTCTGCCCTGGGCCGCGGGCTGCAGCCGCGCGGCCCCCTATGCTTGCGCATGACGCCGCCTTGCCGCCGCGTCGAGGCTGACTTGATGGGATGCCCCGCGCAGCACCGCGGCCATCCGCCGTACCCGCGCAACCGACCGGCCGACGGCTACCGGGCTGCGGATCACCCGGTCACCGGCTCAACACGGCCTCGAAACGCCATCAGCCATCGGTTGGTGGACGGCGACCGGCACCGGACTTGAGCCCGGCATCCTCGTGTGCGATGCCGAGAATCAGCGCGACCCCCATACTGACGATCGTCAGCATCAGCTCCTCACCGACGTTGAATCCAAACTCAACCACTATAGCCGACAGCACCGTCGCCAGCGCCACGCGAACCTTGCGCGAGGCAAGCGGCCTAATCATGCTTGATACAAGGGAACCTTTCGTCATTCACCGAATCCTCCTGCTGGCGCCGACCGAGTGCCGACAACTTGTTTACCACGCCCTGAACTACGGGCTCGAAGCGCACGCTGGCATCGCGGTGCCACAGGTAGTACACCGGACGCATGCCGATCAACCCACGGAACGCCCTCGCCAGAAATGCTGGCGTCTGACGCCAAACGCGATGTTCGCCTCCGCCCGTCGTCGTGGCATACCATCGCCGTACAACATCCATGACAACAAGCCGGACGCGGCGATCGCGTGCCACGGCAAGCGGAAACTCGGACGCGAGTGGATCCACGCCGATCCGCTTCAATGTTTGTGCCGCCGCGACCTGCCGCGCGGAGCCGGCGACTCGCCCGATACGGCACATCCCCGCTCTTTCAAAAACGGGCATTACCGCGCCCATCGACGCCAGGCACTCCACATAAGGCGTACCCACCATCGGAAGTGTTTTTCGAACCAGCCAATGCCCCAGTCCGCAACCGCGAACGTCCGGATGGATCACGAGGCGTCTCAAGATGCGCATGCTCCGATTCAGCCTATCGGGACGACCGGCAAAGCGCCCCCGCGTGGCGTGGTTGCGTAGTGCGAGTTCCAACGGGCCGAAAGCATACACAACTACACCAAGCAACGGTCCGTCTTGTCCTTCGCGCAGGACAAACACCTTGTGTACGAATCCTAGCTCGTCCGTGCGCCGATAGTGCATCATGCCAAACGCTGCATAATCCTTCTTGCGGCCCGGCTCGATACGCAGACTCGGGCGCAGGCTCATCCACGAACTGCGGTTTCCTCTGCCCGCGCTGACCCGCCCCGATCCGGTACGGCTCAGCCGAACCACGACATCGGGCGAAAGATCGCAAGCGATGCCTTCATTGTGGCACGCAACGACAACGCACAGCCCCAGAGCATCCGTCACCTTGCGCAGTTGAAACGCCAACGCATGCGCCAGACGGCGATGCAGATTGGATCCGAACTCGTCACAAAGAATCGGCGCTGCAGACCCCATGAACTTGTGATCGGACAACGCCCGCGCCAGCCGGGCTCGAAAGCGCTCGCCCTCGGATAGCGCACCGAATGTCCGAAGCCACAGGCGCGGTTCGCTCAGCCCGCTGCGCGTCAGCAGTTGGATCGATTCGGCGAGCGTCCCCCGAGGTGCAACGGCGTCGATGACCGCTTGCCCGGCCGGAAACCGAATTCGATGGACCAGAGACGCACCGGCGACTTGCCGTTCGATCTCAGCCAGAATCGTGCTCTTGCCCGAGCCCGAAGGTCCTGTAATAAGAATCAACGTGCCCCGTCCCAACAGAAGCGGTTCAGACAGGTGGATGCCGACGGAGGCGCCTTGCGTAGGAATCCCAAACTGCCAGCCGACGCCAGCCGTACGGTCGGTCGAGATGGGCGCCACAGCAGGCCGCTCCACCGAAATGGTCAGCCGCCGGACGGATGGCTGATCGGTTCCCGCCCGTCCGACGGCCTTACCCCCGCAATTCGCTAGCGCAGTCGTCAACGCCAAACCTCCTACACGCCCCGTTGAACGCAAGCCGCTTGTCCGGTCGGCCGCGGACGCCATAAATAAGTCTGCGCGCGCAATAACCAGGGGTGTGTTTCAAGCGATCGGCCGGCGTCGAGGTCGATAAGGCAACATGGTAGTGATCGTCCACTGCGTGCGCTTCATCGCGGGCGGCGCGCTTGGGCATATGCCCCAATCGTTCGGCGAAAGCCGTCGGTCGTGGCGCCCTCCGCGCCGGGTACTTTGACTTTTTACGACTTCTTACCTACCCCGATGGATACCCGCGGCTAAGATAATAGGGGCCTGAGAGATCGAACGGTTGTCGTGGAATTCACGTCGCAACCGTCCGATAGGATCGTGGCATGAAACCAAGACAGGCTACGTCACTTCGGCTCTTGGTGCGTTCCAAAGGAAATAGGAGATGTTCGAATGAGACAATTCCCCGGCTGCAATTCAGGCGTCATCGTGGTTGCCGCGACGTGGGTGGCCATGCTGATCGTCGCGCCGGCTTGGGCTCAAGTCGAACCGGATGCGCCGCAACCTTGCCCGAAGGCGCAACACGAGCAATCGCCCACGCACGATGCCGCCGTCGCGATCCTTACTAAAGCCGATGCCGCGATCAAGCGGGTCAAAGCCGTCCGCTACCATGCCACGGTAACGGCCGGCGGTGTCCGCGCAAAACATTTTCCCACCATTTCGGGAACAGCCGCCTTCTACGGAGACTTGAGCGAGGGCTTCCGCCACTTCTACTTTGATGTGACGATTCAGCCCTCCGACGGTAAGTCGAGCCGCCGCCTGACGACCGGCGGCGACGGCACGACCTTCTTTATGATCGACTGGAAGAACCGAATTGCGTATGAAGACATGGACATTAAGGTCATCGGCGCGGATGGCCGCCGGGCCCAGGCGATTACGATGATCGAATACATCCACCCCACGCCGTTTACACAGGAAATAGAGGGAGCGCGGGTGGAACTACGGGATTCGGTCCTCGTGGGAAAGGAAGAATGCTACGTCATTCACGTGGTCTACGGAATCAACGGCCAGGAAGCCACCTGGTACTTCGCCAAGAAAGATTATCTTCCCAGGCGGGTCCGCCGCTCCTTTCCCATTCTTTCGGGGCAGCGTGCGTACCGTGATTACGTGATCTCGGACCTGGAGGTGGACCCCACCCTCGACGCGCGCCTTTTCAAACTTGCGCTGCCGGAGGGATTCGAAAAGAAAAACGAATTCGCCCCTGCGCGGCGCATTCCCTGGTAACCACGTTGTGCGGTGGATGGCAGGTGCGGGCGGGCACCGATGCGTACGGGCCGACCGTTAGACCGACTCGACCAACTCGTAGAGCCCGTCGGGCAGATCATCCAGGTATGCTGCAAAGTCGCCACGATCGCGCAAACCCAAATCGCGCACGGCGCGAGAGTTCATAAGATCCAGATTCGCCCGGGGGCCGTAGCCAACCATCGCGTTGATCATGTCCGTCAACAAGAGCTGGATGCGCTCGGTGCGAAGAGAATGATCGTCCGGTGGATAGTCATGATGATCGACGATGATATCCTTGAGGCTACCCGGCAGACTCCACGCGACGGCGATTAGTTCTCCGAATTCCTGCTGAAACTCATAGCAGAAATACTCAAACGTCTCCATGTCGATTTCCAGATGGCCAGCCTGGTGGGCGTCTTGCGCGGCGCGCAGTACGATCACGTTGCCGACATCATGAAGAAGCCCGATCAAGAACGCATCGTCCATGTCGGTCCGTGTGAACTGCGAGAGTCCGCGCATGATGTAGGCGCTGGCCAACGACCGTTTCCAAATCACCTCCGCGACCGGACGGAGCGCGCTGCGACCGCCGAACGTTGATTTCCTCAAGGCCTGGTGCATCATCAGCGTCTTAAGCGCCTTGGTGCCGAGGCGCGTGATGGCCATCTTCAGCGATGTGATTTCCACCGTGCCTCGATAGAGCGGCGAGTTGACCATGCGCAAGACCGCGGCGGCGTTGGCTTGATCCTCCCCAATGATCCCCGCCACCTTGCCAAACTCGCACTTCGGATCGCGAAGATTCTGCAAGACCCGCTCGAGCGTCCCCGGCATGGGAGGCAGAGAGAGGTTGTGGCCGTCGAAATTGGAAATCAGCAGGTTCTCGAAGGCCCGCGCCTCGTGCGTGAGTTCCGGCTGGATGGCCGGCGGGAGTTCGGTAACGGCTCCCTCCTTCGGTGCCCACCAGCGCGCTGCTTCGGCGTCCGCGCCGGAGTCATTCGATCCCTCCGATGGTTCAACCGCCGTAGCTACACCACCCGCTCGCGCGCTGGCATCGTCGTGCGCAGCCGTCGGCGCATCGCCACCGCCGGTCAACGCCCCTATGATCTTATGCCACCATCCCACAGATAGTCCTCCCGCTCGGTCCGGGTCAGTCGGCAACCGCTTCCAGACCTGCCCTGCTCGCGGTACATGATGCTATAGCGTACTATCGGTGGACCCGGGAAGCAGGTTTCGTGTACGTTTTCTTGGAATCGCGTCCGGCAATCAACCGAATCGGACGCCCTTGCAAAGCGCACCGCAAGATTGCCCAACGGAATTACCGGACCAAGCCCGGCTCGATCCAATTGAAACGATCCTGAATGTCGCCATGGTCCCCAAAATCGCAGATGAGCTCCATCGAACGGGCCTGGGAAACATCGATCCGAACGGGGCCGACGAGCGATCCGCGCTTCAGATGGACGCGCTCGAATCGGCGCTGACCATCAATCACAATGGCCACGTCCACATCCGCAAGCGGTCCGCTGCTGTCATCGATCCCCATCAACGTCACAAAAGTCTTGTAGCGCCCTTTCAGATCGTAAATCAATACGGATCGGCTGTGAACGCCAATGCCATGATCGAAGCGCGTTCCGGCAACGACGAGCGATCCTCCCAGAACGTTTCGATCCGTTCGAAACGGCCAATCGAGCGCGAGCATGGAAAGCTGGGCATGGCTGATCGGCTCGATCGCGGCGAGCCACCGCCAGCGTCCTCCGACGACCTCGATCTTCTTGAGTCGATCGGGCGGCACGTCAACCGATGCACCGAACCACAACCGACCGCGCGCCCGACCGGAAGAAAGATCAAAATCCACCGCGGTCAACCGATCGGCATCCACGGTCGTGATGACCAGCGCCAGGTCGTGCCCGCGCCGCGGCGTGGGTTGCGCAAACCGGACGGCCACGATCAATCGATATTCGATCCGAACGTCGCCGGATGCGGTTTCGAGCACGATACCCCGTTGGTTGATTTCGCCCACGAACCCGCCCACCACATCGCCGTTGGTCAGTAGGACGGCATCTTCGCTCTTGGTGGCGGCCCGATCAAACCAGTCCGCGGTCGAGCGGAAGGCGGGTTGGAAGGCGCGCGCGGTCCGTATGCGCTCCACCGCTTCCATCGGAACCTGGATGCGGCCGAGCGGCCCGGTCTCGATTACAATCGTGTCCCGGCTCCCGTCCACCAGCTTTCCATGAATGCGATCGCCCCCACTGAGCTCGACGACGGCCTGCTGTAGAGAACGCGGGTCGTCCGCCCCCAGCACATCGACTTGAATCAAGTCCGCGGTTTCGATGACCAGCTTCTCACGATTCGCCCCAACCAATGCCAGACCATTGGCAATGGAAAGCGATTCGATTCGGCCGCGAACGTCCTCCCGTGCGACGGATCGAACCAGCCCTTCCAAGCCGTCGTCCACGCCTGCAGCGACCGGCGGCGCCAGGCCGATCGCGCCACCGAGCAGGCAGAGCATCATGAAGGATTGTACGCGGCCCATCGCACTACCTCTGAAAAATGGGAAGCAGCCGGTTGGGCATTTGCAAAACGATCAATGCCATAGCCGTGCCATATTCCTTTCCCGCCTGCCCGCGCCAGTATCCCTCGGGTGATTGTTTTTCCAAGAGTTCTGCTCTGATCTTGGGCCACCATGCCTGCCAATAAGCATCGCCCGCCAAGAACATCGCTTGGGCGCCGTAGTAATGGCCGTAAAAATAGTGGCCCACCGACTGCTCGCTCGGCGGCGTGAAGCGTTTCAAGTAAGCCAACCCGCGATCGATCTCGTCGCCGCCGTAGACACCCGCGTATTGGAGCGCCGCCACGCCGGCGCCGGAACGCGCGAACGCGGACCCACCGGAGCTGAGCATGTACTTGAACCCGCCATCGAGGTTCTGACTCTTGTGGACGTACTGAATCGCACGATCGATCACCGTCTTGTCCACGTAGACCCCCGCGTTGCGGGCCGCACGAAGCGCCATTATCTGGCACACGGTAACCGATATATCGGCGTCCGCCCGCACCGGCTGATAGCGCCACCCGCCTTCCTCGTTCTGCGTCGAAACGATCAACCGAACGGCTTTCCGCAGCGTCTCTCGCACGTCGGAACGTCGGACCATGCCGTGAACCTCAGCCAGAAAGAGCGTCGCGAAACCATGCCCGTACATCGGACCGTGCGAGGTCTCGGCCGCAAGCAAGCCGCCTTCCGAACTGTGGGCGACGATGAAATCCACGCAACGGCTGACCACGTAATTATACCGACCCCGGCCAGGCATGTTGCCGTCCGCCATGAACGCCAATCCCACCAGCCCGGTGATGCCCACGTGGGGACCGTAGTGCGACAGCCCGCCGTAGCCTCCGTCCTGAGCCTGTTGCTCGGCCAGCCAGGAGAGGCCCTTGGCCACCGCCAGCGTGGACGCCGCGGTAATCTCGCCCTCCGTGGGCGTGGCCGGGGCGGGCGCGGTACCGGCCTCAGCGCCGCCGACTACTAGAAAGAATGCGGCGAGGGCCAAGGCGTGATACGCCACCCGGTGCGACCCCCCGGCACGGATGATTCGTGAATCACTCATGGGATTCCTGCAACGCCCGATAATAACGCTCAATCCATATCCGGTACGACTCGAGGAACTGCTCGGAGAATCCCTGAATGACCTCGTCGCGCTGCCGGTCGGGCAACGCCCCCCACCCCCGCCGCACATCGTACCGGCTATCTTCGCGTGCGTCCTCCGTCCTGATCTCACCGCCCCGTGGCGCGGCCTCCCCGGATTCATCAACCTGCTGCCGCTTGGGTTTTCCCGCCGCCTGATCCGGCCGCCGCTTGGGGTCCATCATTTTTCGCTTCTCGCCCTCGGTCGGCTTGGGGCGGCGCCCTACCTTTCGGGTCCGCGCGGCCGCGGCTTGAATGGCTTCGTCCAACTCCTTGATGATTTTCTGCTGCAGTTTTTGGGTCTTTTCCCCTGGATCGAAATGCAGTTCCAGCCTCGTCGTAGAATCTCCCATCAGGCGAAGGATTCGTGCCATGATCCCTTCATCTCGATCCGTGATGGTCTTTCGAATCAGCCGCTTGCCGCCGCGTTCCTGATCGTCGCCACGGCGTTGGGGCTTGTCTTGAGCCTGTGCCGGCGGCCCACCAACCCAAAGCATCGCTGCCAAGAAAGCGGCGTTGAGCGCCCAACGTTCAGCTCGTCGCGTTTTTTCGGTCATCGTCACGTGGCTCCGGTCTACGGTTTGGCATTCTGTGCGACCAGCTCCGCCAGCCGTTGCACCTCCGTCTGATCCTCGCCCAACTCCGCAAGTTCCTGCAACTGCCCTTCTGTAGCGTCTTCCGCATCAAACGATGTGTGAAGCGCCAACGTACGTTCGTTAATATCCAACTGCATCGCCTTGAGCACCAGCAACTCCGCCACCGATGGAATGGGCTTGGTCAGTCCTTGTTGTCCCTCGCCGCCGCCCGATCCATCCGCGTCGGCGAATTCCTCATCCTGGGGCAAATTGCGCGTCGTATCGATTGCGGCAATGAGCTTGCCAAGCTCGCGCACAATGCGCTGCCCGGATGCCGTAGTCGTGGCATCTATGGACCGGTCTCCAAGCCGCTTCTGGATGTCCCCCATCCAGCCCGTCACGCGATCCAGAGCCCACTTGTAGACGACGACTTCCTCCAGGTCGGGCATCATGTCGCCGACCGCCACACGAACATCGCCTTCCCGTCGAGCCAGCTTGGAGGCTTCGCGCGCCTCAGCCCTGCCGACACGGCCGCGCTGCTGCACGGCGTCGACCAGGCTTGCAAGCTGCTCGTTCACCGCCTTCTGCGCTGCAACGATCAAGAGCAGTCCTTCGCGTATCTGGTCCAACGTCATCTGCAACGACTCCGCTTCCGCCTCCTCTTCCACCTGCGTGAGCAACTCATGGGCGATCTTCAATTGGTCGATCGCGCGCTGTTGCGGTGGGACGGCGGCGTCGGCGTCTTGCTTGTTAAGGTAGCGTTCGGCGCTGTGCAACGGCTCATCCACCCCGCGGATCGCCCGCGCCGCCTCCACCAGCCGCTCGATCGCCGCCAGATCGTCGGCGATGGACAGCGCGTTGACACGAATCTGACGCTGCTGCCGCGCAAGATCCGCGAACACCGCCGGCTCGGAATGGAGCGAACCGGCTTCCCGCGTTGCGCCGCGCAACGCTTCCAAGTCCTCGATAAGCTGCCGAACCAACTCCTTGGCTTCGGCGGACTCTTTCCGGAGCCGATCCAGCTCGCGTTGCGCCCGTTGCTGCAAGGCCGCCAACGTCTTCTCCAATCCCTTTTCGACGTTTTTCTGTTCGATCATCGCGGCGGTCGACCGGTTCTGCTCGATGGCCTCGACGGCTTGGCGCAGATGTCGGGTGACATCGTTTGCCGCGGCCGTCCGCCGCGCGGCCTCGCTGGCTTCCATGCTCGATGGATCCTGCTTGTCGGAACCACCGGCCAAACGCTCCATGCCTTCGAGCAACTGTTTGAATTCCTCGGCGAGCTGCTCCTGCCGCCGACGCAAGCGTGCCAACGACGTAGCCTCGTCGTGAGACAGAGATTCGACCGGCTTGCCGAGCATGCGTTTGCCCATGGTCAGCGTGCGCGACCGCAGCTCGACTTGACGATCCAGCAAATCGCGCGTCTTGGAAACCAAGGCCCGAAAGTTACCCCATTCGGCGATCAGGCGGGTCATGGCGCGCAATTGATCCTCGCCGTCTTGCTGATGCCGCGCGGCGTCGGCGAGCGTTTTGCGTTGCGCTGGCATCTCAGTATGTTCGCGCGTCTCCCGCAACCGCGCGGCCGCTTGTGCGATGGGTCCATCACCGGTTTCGCGCAGCTTGCTGCCGATATCTTCTATTCTCTGCCGCGCCTCGGCCATGCCGGCTCCGGCCTGCGCCATGGCCGAAGCCACATGGGAGAATCGCTCCGACAATTCCCGCACGTGCCGGCTCAACCGCTCCTGACGGCCGGCCAGCGACGCCACCACCTCTCGCTGCTCGGCCGTGGTTTGCGTCGCATCCACGCGAGCCTGCCGCGCCTGCTGCGTGTGCTCCTTCAACTCAGTCTGCTCGAGCAGCAGCTCGCGCATCTGACGCCCCAAAACGGCCACCTCATCGCGGAGCCGCATCTCCAGCTCCATCTCACTGATGATCTTGACGATCATCATGGCCGACTCACCCGATTGTTCGGCTTGGATCGGGGTGGCTCGGTTGTCGGTGGCGACGAGACGATAGGTAACCACGTCGCCGGAAGCCAAGGCGTAGGGCGCAAAATCCCATGCGTGCTCCGCGATGCTCACAACGCGATCGCCGCCATCGACCTCGGCCAGCTTCTTCGTCAACGAAACGGCCTGTTCTTCGCTCGCTCCGGGCATCTTTGCAAGCAGCGTCAACGATGTCACGCCGTAGTCATCTTCTACGGAAACCCGCATGTCCAGCACACCGTTGGGGGTCAACTCCACCATTGCGGTCGGCCGCTCCAGCGTCACCACGGGCGGGCGATCGGCGACGGCCAGGAGCACGCGCGGCTGATCGTCGTGATTCTCGAAGCCTTCCTCGTCAACCAAGCCAATCCGGAACCGAATGTCTCGTTCGATGTCCAAATCGGCACGAAGGGTGGTGTGCGCGTCATCGGCAAAATGCAGCGCGGCCGCCGTGCCGTCATCAAACAGCAAAGCGGAGGCGGTCTGGTCGTCGACCGCCCGGACCGGCTTGCTGGCCACCACCTCGATCGTCGCGCGCCCGCCGATGGGGGCGCGAACCGGGTCCGCCCCGAGATCATGAACATGCGCCGGCCGGTTCGGAGCATAAGGCGGCGGCTCGATCGTGACCGTCGCTTCAAGCACCGCCGGTCGCGCGACCGCCCGTATGGCGAACGGCGAGGCGATCGTGCTGTCGTCACCCGCTTCAAACCAGCAGGTCAAATCCTCGGTGATGGCGTCGATCGTGGTGGCGAACGTTTCGTCCGCCCCCCGCCTCATGGCGATCGCGCTGACATGGCCTTGCGCGTCCCGCATCTTGACCACGCCGCGCAGGTGGTCATGGAATCCACGAACGACCTTCATCCGGACGGTCAGTGATTCGCCGAGCGGCACGGCCTCATCCGTCACCAGCGGCAGAATCGTAACGCGTCGCGGCCATTGCGTATCGCCGAACGGCGCGGTGTAGCGATGCCATCCCGTTTGCGCCCACGAGGGAAACGCGACAAGCACAAATGCCAAAAGAGAGACACACGATGCGAATGCGATTCCACTGCGCAGGAGCGGCCTGATGGTCAGCGCCTCTTCAAGGCGCATGTCGCGAACAAGATGTTCGGTGTTTTGAATCACTTTCCGAACCATCGGAGCCGCTGGCGACTGTGTGCCGCGCAGGAAGTCCACCGTACTTGTCAGGCGATCCGTCAGTTCCCCGAAGTGTTGCTCGATGCGGCCGGCGATGGCCTCGATGCGCAGGGGGGCGGCCAACGGCCTGGCAATCCAATACCACGTCGCGATCGCGAAACCGGCAAAGAAGAGCACGCCGACGAAGACACGCAAGATGCCCGGAAGCCACAACCACCAATCAAACGCAACGATCACCAGGAACGCGCCGATGCCGCCGGCCATGACGGCCAGCAGCCCGAACAGCACCAGGCGAATCCGGATCGTGGTTCGCATGGAACGCAGCCTGAGGATCAGAGCCGAGCGTGTGTCTTCCAAAGCATCCATCTCTCTATTCAAGGCGCCCTCAACCGTGATTTCCTGCTTTTTTCGAACCAATCATCGGCCCTATCCCATGTCCCACGCCAACCGTCACGGCAACCCGAATGCCTTCCGCAACATCCACTCCGCGCCGATCAGGAACGCAAACAGAATCAATGCGAGTCTGGAATCCCAAAGCGGCTCGACCACGTCGTCGGGAACCTCGACACTGCGGTTGGCAATGGCCGCAAACGCCGCTTCCAATTCATCCAAATCGATGACCTTTCCGCCCGTGGCTTCCGCGATGGTCGCGAGCGTGGCGTGGTCCGCCTCGGGTCGACGACCTTCCAGGTTGGGCTCGGCCACGCGAACGGCCACGGTCGCCGCAGGCTGCCTCGAACTCGTTGAAAGTGACTTGGCCCGAAACACAAACCCACCGGCGGCCGGCGGCAGGTACGTCCCCTCAAAAATCGGCGCCGCGTCGCCGATGCGATGCAGCTCCATACGATCATCGGCAATCAGGCCCGCGGTGTCGCCGTTGCGCTCGCGATCCAGGCGCAGCACGTCCACGTCCATCGCTTCTGACTGCAAGGCCAACAACGCCGGATCCAGAATTTCAACCAACACCCGCACCGATTGCCCGTACTCGTAGACGCGACGATCCGTTCGAAACCGATAACGGCGATCCTGTGCAGACCGGGCGCCGCGCATCAACTCGCGCGAGAATTGCACCCAAAACGCGTCGTGAAACAGCTCTCCGGTGTGGCGTCGCCATCGCCAGGAATCGTCCGTTCCGAAGAAAAGGAGCTTGCCCGCGCCGTACCGACCGGAAACCGCAACCGGCATCAGCCCATCGGCCAAGCGAACATAGGGATGCTCGGCCAGAACGGAGGCCCCCGGTTTGGCACCGAGACTACGCGCGTACCAGTAGAGATCGGGCAGGTCACCAAAGCGCTGGGACCGCACCAACGTCGCCTCGGGCCGACGATCGGCTTCCGGGCGCGGCACATCGGCAAACTGAAACAGCCGGCTGCGGCGCCCGACCGGCGTCAGTTGAAGGGGAAAGCCCGCATCGAGCGAAGCATCATGGCGCCCGAGGAAACTCGGATCGATCCGAATCGGAAGCAGCCGCTCCAGCGGCGTCCCCAGGAACCGTTGAGGTGCGAATCGTTCTCCGGCAATGAGCCCGAATCCGCCGCCCTCGTTGCCCACGAAGTCCAGCAGCATCGCCATCTGCGCTTCGCTGAGCCAGCCTCCTCGCGGGTCGACATCACCGAAGAGCACCACGTCGTATTGGCGCAATGCCTCAGGCGTGGTCGGAAATGCGCGAATCGGTTCCGCGCCCTCCTGAACAAAATGGCTGTCCGCCTCAAGCAGCAGCACGCTGACGTTGATGGTTTTTTCGCGAAGCAACGCGTTCTTCAAATAGCGGTACTCATAGCGTGGATAGCCTTCCACATAAAGCACATCCAACTGATCATCCAAGACGTCGATCTCGACGACTGACGCGTTGTCGTCCAGGCTGGACTCTCCGGCAACCGGTTCGGCTTCCACCCGATACCGGCGTCGACCCACCCGCGTCGGCTTCATCCGCAGTTCGACGGTCACCACCGGGTCTTGCGGGTCGACCTCGATGCGCGCGGACGCCATGGTCGCCCCGGTCAACACATCGATGAGCTTGGTATCAATGGTCTTACGTTCTGTAAACCCGCTGGTGGAAAGCTCAAACTCGATCGCCGCCAGGTCGTTGACGAACACCGTGGGCTCGGCGCGCAGCGGACCGACATCCACATTCCGAGGCCGAAACGTCGACCCGATCCGTATGGGTATGATCGGAATGTGACGCCCGTGTGCCAGGTTCAACGCCTCGCTCAGCGCCGCCGGCTCGGTCTTTTGCCCGTCGCTGGCCAGGATAATCGCCGAGATACGCCGCCCCCGCGACCGATCCAACGCCCCCCGCAAGGCGCCAACCAGGTCCGTCTTGAGACCATCCGGCCGAAGTGGCTCAAGCGCATCACCGAAGGCGGCCGCGTCCCGCTCGTCACCGAAGAATCCGTGCGGCTCCAACGATCCGGAAAACGAACACAGGACCAGACCGTTTCGTTCGAGCAGGCGCCTGCCCGCCGCATCATCGTGACCGCGCAACGCCATGGTCACCAGCTCAAGCCGACTGTGTCGGCGGATTGCTTCGGCGTCGGCAAGGCCGGCTCCGCGAACGATGTGCGCCGCCAATTCCGCATCGAGGTATCGATCCATCGCGGCCATACTCCTCGACCGATCGATCATGACGATGACGTGCGACGGCTCAACGCGATTGCGCTGCAGCACCAGCGCCGGCTCACAAAGCACGGCCCCGATCAAGGTCACGAGAGCGGCACGCAGCAGCGCGGGCAGGACCCGTCGCCCCACGGACACGCGCTCACGCTTGTACACGAGAAAAATCGCCAGAGCGGCGATCAGCGCCAGACAAAAGAGCAACCACGCTGGAATCAACGCGTCGAACCGGAGAAAAACCGGCGCATCACGCCCCAGGCGAATGCCGTCCAAACCCAATAGCCATTCCCAAACGTGCGTCACTGGTGCCGCCTAACCCGTCGATCTTGAGGAACCGAACCACCACGCCAGCCCCATTTCCGCCAGGGCGAGCCATGCCACCAGACAAAGCAACGCCGCCGAAAGCTCACCCGCACGGACGATCACCGGCGCGGTCCGGGGTGACGCCGCATCGCCGATGAAGCGCAGCGGCCGGTCCACCGCGGAACGAAAACCCGCCTCATCCAGCGACGCCAGGTCGGATTCCATCGGGTCGACGTTCACCACAAAACGGCGCACGCTTGTCCCAATGAGCGCCCGATAGGCTCCGGCGCGCTGGACCGGACCGTATTCCAGCGCCAATCCATCTGCCAGCGGCGCAAGGCGCGCGGCCTCTTCCGGCTGTCCACGCGGGGCGATGCGAAGATCCTGCGACGTCTCCTGCGGACGAAGCCGCTCGCGAATCGTCTCGCCGACGCGAAGGTTGCGCTGTGTGCCGTGCGCCGGGGAGAGGTGCGCGAACGCGTTGATCATCAACGAAACGTAATCGCCCTTGGCGGGCAGGTTGTTCCACGCCATGCCCGCGGTCGTCGTACAGGTCAGCACACGCCCCCGTCCGTACGTCGACGCCACCAACGCTTCGGCGCCGTCTTCGTACTCAAGCACGACTTCCACCCGACTGGAATTCAATGCGATCGGCTGATACCGACTGACTTGGGCCAGGAAGAGTCCGCTGGTGGCAAACCCCTGAAAGGGATTCACGATCGCATGGGTCAAGTTGTGCGCGCCGAACGTGGTCGGCGTCCCGGACGCCTTGTTGGCCGGAACCCATGTTCCCGGAAGCACACCCGATCCATCGCGGTGGGCAAACCGGTTGTAGTTGTCGAGGTCCAGGGCATCGCCCGCGAAGATCATCAATCCGCCGCCGGCGCGCGCAAACCGCTCCAGCGCTTGCCACGTCTCCGAAGCCAGGCGCGCGACATTGCACAGCGCAACGATGTCATAGTCGGACAAGACCTCATCGAGCAGGTCTCCGGCAGCGATGACTTTGGGCCGCCAGGTCGTAGTCACGCCCTTGAATCGATCGGAATCGCGCAGCCGGTCGCCCGGCGTCCGCAGAATCTGTGGTGCCAGCGCGGTGGCCAGGTAGCCCGCTTCGCCTCGAAGCATCGTGGTGCCCGGCCGGCCGTCAACCAGAAGCACGGGTCGCGTCTGGCGCACTTCCAGGGAAAGGAATCGCGAATCATCCTCTCGCAGCGCATCGCCGCTGTGGCCGGAGATCCGCGCCTCCAGCACATGCGTACCGGCCTGCGCGAGTGTCGTCGAGGCCGACGCCGTCGTGGACTGCCCGGGCTCGAGGACGGGCAGCGCCTGCCGCCTGATGATTTCGCCACCACGACGAAACTCCAGCGTCCCATTGCGCACCACCACATCCCCGAAGTTGGTAACCGTGGCTGTCAGAAGCAGTGGCATCATCGTGCCTACCATAGGTGAGGCACAAACCAGGTCCGTAACGGCCACGTTTTCAGTCACAGACCCGGGCATGCGGGCGACGGTGAGTTGCTCACGAGGATGCGGCAGCCGATCGGCGAGCCGCTGCAGCGCACGATACGCGGCCGGTGTTTCTTGCCCCTTGCCGGGGCCGGGATGCCACGATCCATGCGCGAGATCGGAAACGATGTGAATGGTTTGATTCTCGGCCGGTGCCTCGGACTCGTTGAGGATGCGGTTCACCAGAGCGCACGCCCCTTCGATGTCGACGCGGCGTTGGGTGCTCGTGATGGTGGCCAGTCGTTCGCGTACCAGGCGCCGATCGTACGCGGGGAAATCGATAACCGCCTCGGCCCCAGCCCCCATTGTGACGACACTAACGGCGTCGCCGGGCGGCAGAGCTTCCAGCCAGGCCTGGGCATACAAGCTGGCTTGATCAAATCGTGACGCTGTGCCACCCATACCCGCGTTCATGGACAGCGAGTTGTCCAAGACCAGAATATGGTGGGCCCGTGAGGAGCCGATGGCGCCCAGCGCCGACGCCGGAAAGTAGGGTCGAGCTAGAGCCAAACCGAACAGAACGATCAGCGCGATGCGGACCAGCAACAGCAGCCACCGTTCCATCCAAACCCGCTTGGCGCTGCGGCGCTGCGCGGCCTGCAAGAACAGCATCGCCGCCCAACGGACTCGTCGGTAGCGTCGCCGGTTGATCAGGTGGATCACCACAGGAATCAACCCGGTGGCCAGCGCAGCCGTGGCCAGCGCCGGGTGAACGAATGGAACGAGCTGAGCGAGCGCGAGTCGGTCCACCGGGCTACCTGCTTCCCATCACACGCGCCGAACGCCGGCGCAAACGGCTGCTCCGTGTCGCGAGGTAGGCGGTTAGCGCCGTATCGAGCGGTTGCAACGTGCTGAATCGCTCGAAATCTATTTGCATCCGACCACAGGCCCGGCTCAGCTTGGCCTGAAAACGATCCACCTGAGCCACGTAGGACGCGCGCAACGCCTCCGGATCGGCCAACATCGACCCCGTCGACTCGAGCCCCTCAAACATCGTGGGGCCACGAAGCGGAAAACTCCTTTCCACATCATCCCAAAGATTCCATACGATCAAATCGTGGTGTCGGAATCGAAGCTTCTGAAGCCCGCGGATCGTCGCATCGGGATCGTCAAAGAGATCGCTGATAACCACGATCAGCATCCGGTGATTGAGGCGATCCGCAAGTTGTCCGAACACGGTTCCGGTCGCCGTCTTCGCACCACCGACTTCGCCGGCGAGTTCGCGTACGATGGTCTTCCATTGATTCCGATGGCTCGACGGCTTGATGCTCGTACGAATGTCGTCATCAAACGTAATCAGGCCCACCGCGTCGTGCTGTTGCAGCGCGAGGTAGGACGTCGCAGCCGCCAACGAAGTGGCATAATCAAACTTGGAAAGCGGGGAAGCACTCCCTTGAAAACTCATTGACTCGCTCGTGTCAACCACAAGCATGATGGATTGGTTGGTTTCCTGCTCGTATTCCTTGATGTAATGCTTGTCCGTCTTGGCGTAGACTTTCCAATCAATGTGGCGGATGTCGTCCCCCTGGGCGTACGCCCGGTGATCGGCGAACTCGATGGATAGACCGCGCCGCGGGGAGTGATGCATGCCGCCCACGAAGCCCTCCACGATCATGCGCGCGCGGAGCTCCAGGCCCTTGATCCCCGCCAGTACCGTCGGCAAGAGATACTTACGATAGTCCTGAATCCGTTCAGCCATGCGCCCGCCTCGCCGCAACCGTCAAGGTCGATCCATCTCAGCCATGCCGCCGCCCGACCGCTACCGCGCCCGGGCCGTGTTCCGGCTTGGTCTTGCATTGCCGTCAGGTGGCGTTCTTGCCAGTGCAGTTTCACTTCTTGTGTAGCGGCGTCGAAAGCCCTTCGATTCAGCGAGTGCCCTGAGCCGCGGGGTTGAGCCCGCGCGGCCGCGCGGCCGTGCCCGACAACCGCTACACGAAAGATGCAACCGCTCTAGTGTGCCACACAAACGGCACGTCCAGCGATATCGGTGATCCGTCCAACCTGAAACCTACTCCTTGTTCGACGTAAAAACACGGCCCGCCAGCGCCGGATCGAGCGAGGCGGAGGGGTCGGCTTTGACTTTGTCCAGCAACCGATCCACGATGCTGTCGGCGCTGACGCCATCCGCTTCCGCGTTGAAGTTCGTAAGAATGCGGTGTCTCAGTACCGGATGCGCAACGCGGATGATATCCTCCGACGATACGTGGTACCGACCATTCAAGACGGCGTGGGCCTTGCCGGCCAACACGAGCTGCTGAGAGGCCCTCGGCCCCGCTCCCCAAGAAACGTAATCCGAAACAAAGTCCGGAACGTCGCCACGATCGACGCGCGTCGATCGCACGAGCTTCAGCGCGTACCGCACGATGTGATCCGCGCACGGAACGCGCCGAACCGTATCCTGCAACGCGAGGATTTCCTTCGCGGTCAGCGTGCGCTGCAGCTTGGGCGCTTTCACGGTCGTCGTCATCTTGACGATCCGGAATTCCTCATCTTCCGAGGGGTAATCGACCAGAATCTTAAAAATAAACCGGTCAAGCTGCGCCTCGGGCAACGGATACGTCCCTTCCTGTTCGATGGGATTCTGCGTGGCGAGCACAAAAAACGGCCGGGGCAGTTTGTGCGGGAAACCGGCCGCGGTGACCTGATTCTCCTGCATGGCTTCCAGCAGCGCCGCCTGCGTTTTCGGCGGCGTCCGGTTGATCTCGTCGGCGAGCACGACGTTGGCGAAGATCGGACCGTTGACAAAGCGAAGCGAGCGCGCCCCCGTCCCGCGGTCCTCCTCGATGACTTCCGTTCCCGTGATGTCCGACGGCATCAGGTCGGGCGTGAATTGGATTCTCGAAAAACTCAAAGAAAGCAGTTGCGAGAGCGAGCTGATCATCAGCGTCTTGGCGAGCCCCGGAACACCTTCGATAATGCAATGGCCGCCGGCCAGCAGCGCCAAGAACAACTCCTCGATCACCTCATCCTGACCGACGATCATCTTGGCGAGTTCGCTGCGGACCTTCTCGTACGCGCGAATCAACTCCTCGACCGACTGTATGTCGTCCCGCGGCGGCTCGGCGGAAGATCCCTTTACCGATTCGCTCGTCATGGCGTCGTAGCTCCTTTGCCGATTCGACCGTCCGTGCCGGCTCGTGCGCGGCGCGCCGAATCAGGTGCAATCGTTAATGTAGTCGATCAACATGCGCAGCCGACCGGCGGATTGCCGGCTGAAGACAAACACCAATCGGGGTCGGTCGGGATAGACGACGCCCTCCCCGGGCAGCGGACCGCTGCGCTGCTCGAATGCACCGCTCGTCAGCAGATCCGAAAACGAGGTGTTGATCTCGCACAACGCCTCGTCAGAAAGCGGTCGCTCAAGCCGGATGACCATCTGGTCGCCGACGTAGCGCGAAGAATGATAGCGGCGGTAAAAACGCTTGATCTCCGCGACCGCGGTTTCCGCACGATCGGCCACAAAAAACAGGTTCAGGTCTTCCTCGTCTATCATGCCGTGACGAAGCAGCTCGCCCGAAACATATTCACGCCAGCGAATCCAGTAGGTTCCGCCCGGCGCGTCGCACATGACGATCGGCACCGGCGACGACTTCAAGGTCTGCACCAACGTAAGCGCCTCAAACCCCTCGTCCTGCGTCCCGACTCCGCCGGGAAACAACACGATCGCCTTCGCCTCTTTGACGAAGATCAGCTTTCTCGTAAAGAAGTACTTGAAGTTGACCAGCTTGGGGTCATCAGCGATGACTTCGTTGGTCGACTGCTCAAACGGAAGGCTGATCGAAACGCCGAAACTCGCGCCGCGCGTCGCGCCGTGGTGACCCGCCTTCATGATGCCACCGCCTGCGCCGGTGATCACCATCCATCCCTCCCGCTCGATCAGCTCCGCGAACTTCATGGCCTCGAGGTATTGGGGGTGGTCCACCGGCGTACGCGCCGATCCGAATATACTGACCTTGGGAATGTGCTGGTACGGTCGGAATATCTTAAACGCGTACCGCAACTCCTTGAGCGCCTGATTCAGAATCTTCAGGTCGCCCCGATCGGTATCATCCGCGGCCAACCGGCAAATCGTCACCATCATCTGGAAGAGCAGGTCGTCATGCGCGCTCGGCGCATACTCCGCAAGAAACTTGCGTATGGCGTCGGATCGGCCGCGACGCCAATCCTCCCTGGAACCTTCCGTAGCCTTCGCTTCATGCATCCGTCAGTACCCTCCCCGTCCTCGCCACCGTTTCACCCCCATCAACCCCATCCAAACTATAGGGTCGAAGGCAGAGGCTCGCCAACCGCGCCGCCATCAAACAAGCGCGAGCCCGCGCCTTCTCGCCCCCTAAGCCGCAGGCTTCAGCCCGTGCGGCCGTCCCGGCGAATCCAACCGTATGGACGCGCCGGACAACGAACCTCCGATATCCCCATGCCACCCCATCTGATATCGACCCGTTGGCACCGTTTTCGGAGCTTGGACATCTGGACCCACTCGAAACGCCCTCGAGCCTGCGGCATCGCCCACACAGCCGTAACCTATGCCCAGAAGTATACTTACACGCAAACCCGGCCGGACGACATGCCAAACGTGGCTTGCGATCGCGCGCCTTCGCGATCAGCCCAACACCCCAAGCTCCGCCAGGCGATCCGATAAGCCGAAATACCTTGCACGGCGCGATGCGTTGGCCACGATCCCGATCCGGTGATCTCGATCCAGGAGTGCGACCATGACTTCCGATCCCCAGCGTTCGACCCACTTGCTGACGTTTGATCTGGAAGCGTGGTTTCACGCCCACAATCTGGGTATCCCAGCGCGCGATTGGCCCAGCCTTCCGATGCGACTCGAAGCGCCGGTGGAGCAAATCCTCGAATTGCTCGCGCGGCATCAAACCAGGGCCACCTTCTTCGTGCTCGGATGGGTGGCGCGCCAACAACCCCATCTGATCGAACGGATTCAGCAAGCGGGACACGAAATCGCCAGCCACGGCTACGCCCACATCCGGGTTGACGAGCTGAACCACCGGGCGTTCGCCGATGATGTGGCCACGGCCAAGCGGGTGCTCGAAGATATCACCTCGGCACCGATCGTCGGTTACCGCGCGCCCAGCTACTCCATCGGCGCACACACATCCTGGGCCCTGGACGTCCTTCGCGAGCAGGGTTTCCTGTATGATTCCAGCATCTACCCGGTCCGCGCGCCCCACGGACGCTATGGCCTCGCAGGCGCTCCACGCCATCCGTACCTCCTAAGCAGCGGCCTGTGGGAAATTCCGCTGCCGACCGTCAAGCTCTTGGGATGCCGGATGCCCGCGCTGACCGGCGGATACCTTCGCCATCTCCCGTGGTGGGTCAACGCGCTGGCCCTGAAGGACTACGAGCGAGCCGGAATACCCGCGACAATCAATCTGCATCCGTGGGAACTCGATCCGGATCAACCCCGGCAACCGGTGCCGTGGGCCAAGCGCTGGCTGCATTACGGGCGCCTGCACGTCACGCACCGCCGATTGGAACGGCTGGTGCAACGCGCCGAATTCACGAGCGTTATCGATTGGCTGCGGAAGACCCCTCAAGCCTCGACCGGCACAACGGCAAGCGCCCCAAAACGCGCGCCTCGCGATGCCTATTGTGCGCGATCCGATCAGTTCGAGCCGCCGGTCATGCCCTCGGCGAGATAGGGCTCTAGCTCGAGCTCCATCACGATTTCATCGTGGATAGGCACACCGCGATACCCCACCTTCGGGATTTCCGGCTTGGTTTTTCGCGCTTCATCCACCGTGCCCAGGTTGATTTTCACCATTCGGTAGCCCAGACGTTGATAGAACCCAATCCCACGTAAGTTGTCGTTGGTGGTGGTTAGCCAGATCCGATCACAGTCTTCGGCTCGGGCGGCTTCTATGGCGTTGAGCATGAGCGAAGTGCCGATCCCTTGCCCCTCGAGCGTGGCGTTGAGCGTGAGGATCTCCATAGCCCGGTCTTCGATACGATACGTGAGCAGTCCCACAAGAGTACCGTCGCAGCGCTCGATAAAGCCCTGCTCTTCATGAGGCATGAAGGCGCGGCCGCTGCTCATCACGATCTTGCTGCCCCAGTGCTTTTGGACAAAAGCGGCCACCTCGGGGCGATCGGAATCGAGAATCTTACTGCGAGACATAGCGTCATTTATACCCGTTTGGGAGACCTGATGCCAGTCCGCTCGCCGCCCTCCCCCCAGAGCCGCGTTCACGTTTCGGAGCACCCGGCGCAAGCCTGCTGAGCCATGCGAGTACCGGCATCTTGCGGATGATTCTGCCGGCGCCGGCCTACTGGAACATGCGATACCGCCCGTTTTCGTCGACCGAAAGCCGGCACCACACCCGACAATCAGTTCTTCAACAGGCTGCCGAGCTCCCGGCCCACCCAAGATCCTGCCGTGGATCGCCCGCAGGCTGACGCCTGCGGCTCTGAGTCAATCTGCACGTCCCGCCGAAACCGTCACAGACCGCTGTCGTCTCTCGTCTCGCCCTATGGCATCGTTGCCTGTAAACCGGCCCACGCCTATAGTAGAATCTCCGGGCGGTCGCAGGAACCTGAACAACAAGTGAGCTACCAAAGATGGCGGAAACCACGTTGGACGTCGTGTTCACGGCCCCACACCCGGACGATCTTGAAATCGGCATGGGCGGGACGATCGCCAAGCTCGTCCACCAAGGCTACCGCGTCGGCATGATCCACATGACCAACGGCGAGCCGACACCGCGTGGCAATCCGCCAACACGCATGCGGGAAATGGAGCGAGCCGCTGAGGTGCTCGGCGTGCACGTGTGCGAGATGCTTGGCATCGAAAACCGCACCCTCATGGACAGTCCGGACAATCGATACAAACTCGCCACCGTCTTGCGCCGATACCGCCCCAAAATCCTGGTCTCGATGTTCGGACGGACCCCAGGTGCATCGCCGGACCACTACTCGGCGCAGCTTATTGCGGAGGCCTCCCGCTTTTATTCCCAACTCACCAAATGGAACGACCGCTTTGACGATACCCAGCCGTTTCGCATCGACCATCTGATCTACAGACCCGTCCCCGGTGCGGCCGAAATCACCCATTTCCCGACGCGCTTCGTCGTGGATATTTCCGACACGCTCGAGCAAAAACTCGCGGCGGTCCGCTGTTACGAGTCCCAATTCGACGCAAGGAGAATCAAAGGAGTCGAGCATTACATTCGTTCGCAAGCGGGCGTGGACGGCGTGTCCATTGGCGTGCGCTACGGCGAAGCCTATGCCATGCCCAGGCCGCTGGGCATAACCGACATGGTCGCAACACTGGGAACGTGGCAGGTGCCGCCCCCGTTCCCTCAAGCGCCGCGAGATGCCGATGAGGCCCACCCTGCATAACCACCCCAACTACCGCGAAAGGTTGGATTCCGCCGATACCATCTGACGGCACCCGGCGCAAGCCCGCTGACATCCTGCTGCGCAGGTCCGCACACCGATCGAATCGGTAGTGCAACGCACCGCGCACGTCATGACATGGGCCCCGATAGGCGTTAAGATAGGGTGGCGTGATGGGCTGTCGACCAAGAACCTGGGCGCAGACCGCGGCATTCGCTCGCAGCTCAAACAGGGAGCCTTTGGCTCGACCATCAGGAAAACGCGCGGAGCATAGCATGCAACTGTTCATAGACGATGCCGAAGTCCAACATGAAGTGCCCACGGCAGGAACGCTGGAGGAAACCGTCCGATTCGTCCAAAGCGACGTCTGCCCGCCGGGCCGACTGATCGTCCGCTTGCGGTACAACGGAGACGAAGTCAAAGAGAATCAAATGACCGGCGTACTGAAGACGCCGGCCAACTCATGCCAAAGGCTTGAGTTGTTCACCGGCACGCCGGAAAAGCTCGTCGCCGAAGCCATGGAGCAGGCCTCGGCCGCGCTTTCCAATTCCGAGGAGGCCAGCCGGGACGCCGCAGGGCTCCTCACCGAGGGTGATAGCCGGGGCGGAATCAAGGCGTTGGGCGAGTGCATCGGCATCTGGCAGCAGATCCACGAAGCCGTCGTCAAGTCCATCCAAATGCTTGAAATCGACCCGAACACGACGCGCATCAACGAACTGCCCCTTGCCGATGCGATCGGCAAACCGGGAGAAGTACTGCTTCAGATCAAACGCGCGCTCGAGATGCAAGACCACGTGCAGTTGGCTGACGTACTGATTTACGAATTGCACGATGCGACGGAGCTTTGGAAGGCGATCCTCGCAGAGCTGCATACCCAAGCCGTCCAAAAGCGCGAGAAGGGCTAGTGCCGCGTCACACTGTAATCTATGGGTTGTCGCTGCCCGAGCCACCGGAATCGGGCCCGCGAATCAGAGCCCACCGCGCTAGCGGTGGGACCAGTCCGCGAACCGTCCACGCCCTTCGCCGCCGGCGCGGTGGACGCCGACCCGCACGCACGGTCCCGTCGGTGCGCGCCATGACAACCCGAACCGTCAATGGTGACACAACCATGACGCACTACCCGGACCGTCCGCGAAATTCGCCGGCCGGGTATTTCAAGGCGTTTTTCCGCATCTTATCCCGAAGCGCGGAGGCAAGATCGATCTTCATCGTGGTCGCAAACGACAGAACGTACGCCGCGATGTCCGCGAGTTCCTCCTCAATCTCGGCCATCTTCTCCGGATCCTGCCGCACCGCCGGGAGCTCTTCGCTCCGCAGCCATTGGAAATGCTCCATCAATTCCCCGGCCTCGATGGCGATGGACATCGAAAGATTCTTCGGATCGTGAAACGGATGCCAATCCCGCTCGTCGACGAACGCCTCAACGAGGTTCTTCAGCGTTTCAACGGTCGTGTTTGAATCCTTCACGGAGCATCCCTCCAGCCCGTTTGCCATTGCGGTCGCCCGTCGTCGCGGGCGGTAGTCTAACCAAGATCGCCGACTCCGGGAATCCACGGAGCCGCGGGCTTCAGCACGCGCGGCGATTTGACTTGATGGTCGGTCTCCGAAAAAAAACTTCGCGAATTCCGGATTTTTTCCTTGACATGAGTGTGTGTGGGGGGGGGGGGGGGGTAGATTGAAGGTATCCGCCGCCGGGGGTAAACGGGGGTGGGTTTTGAGCGCTATGGGGG